>JAJTGC010000063.1 GCA_021298975.1 Oxalobacteraceae bacterium | reverse complement strand
TGATTCGGCTCTCAAGACGCGCTCGCACCCGATTGCCCGTGTCCATCCGGAGACCGGGCGCACCGCTTTATTTGTCAGCCCCGGCTACACCATCGGCATCGAAGACACCGAACCTGCTGAGATCAAAGAACTGTTGCTGGCTTTATTTGCGCATCAGAGCCGCCCCGAGTTCGTCTATAGCCACACCTGGTCAGCCAATATGCTGGTGATGTGGGACAACCGCTGTCTGGTTCATGCTGCCACGGGCGGCTATGAAGGGCACCGCCGTTTGCTGCATCGCGTGACCGTCGCTGAAAAAACGGCAATATCTCAGTGACCTGCGCTCAAAAATGGGCCTGGTTTGAGAGAGCACAATATTATTTTTATGGTTATTCGAAAGGTGTCATTGATACCTGAAGGTATACGACTAAAGCCCGAGCCGATTGTGGCTCGGGGTTTAAGAATTTAGGGTTCAAGTTTCATGCGCTGCCCCACTTGAAACTTGAGCATTGAGTTGATGGTGTTTCGTTGCTGCAGTAATTTGAGCCGCGCTATTGTGCGTAGATTCGGCACTTGCAATTTGTTTTTTATTATATAGGAGGGTGTTTATGTGTGTGGCAATCGCTCCATTCATTTGTGCCTATTGGTTCAGGATGATCGGTGTCAAATAAATAATAAATGTGGTGAGGGCGCTCGGCGTGTCCTCAATCCCGGTGCCGGCTTTCAGGCTGTGTGCCCTCATTTTCAATACCAAGTCAAGGCTTTCTGCACAATATTTAATACCCGTATACCATGGGGCTGGTACCTTGGGCACTAAGCCGATTTTTCGGTGATCCAGCGCCTGCTGGGCGAGGTGTTTTCATGTGTGTCGGATCTTGCAGGTCGCTGTCATGTCGAAAGCGCTCAAGCCCGGCAGGTTCCGTTGTGTGATGGCTTGCCGGTGACATCGTTACATGTCGATCACCGTGACAAGAACACTGTTTTTAATGTCGATAATGTCGCGGAGGCTCGAGTGGATATTCATGAGTACCAAGCTAAATCAATATTAGCCAAATTTGGCGTGCATATACCGCCCGGCGGTGTGGCCTACAGCGCCGATCAAGCTGTTTATGTCGCCACCGAGCTTGGAGGCGCTCACTGGGCAGTAAAAGCTCAGATTCATTCGGGCGGCCGAGGCAAAGCAGGCGGCGTCAAGTTGTGTCGCACGTATCACGAAGTGACATCGGCGGCGCAAGCCATGCTTGGTTCACGGTTGATCACGAATCAAACCGGCCCGGAAGGCAAGATTGTCCACCGCCTCTACATTGAAAAGGCCACCCCCTTCGAACGCGAACTGTATTTGGGGTTCGTGCTGGACAGAAAAATTGAGCGTATTCGCGTCATTGCCTCTGTCGAAGGTGGCATGGAGATTGAGGAGATCGCGCATGAGAATCCGGAATCCATCATCCAGGTTGAAATCGAGCCGGCCGTTGGCATGCAGCCGTTTCAGGCACGCCAAATTGCCTTTGGCCTTGGTCTGAATCTCAAGCAGGTATCGCAGGCGGTCACGGTCATTCTTGGATGCTACCGCGCATTCCGTGATCTTGATGCGGTGATGGTTGAAATAAATCCGTTGGTCGTAACGAAAGATGATCAGGTGATCGCGCTCGATGCAAAGATGTCTTTCGACGATAACGCTTTGTATCGCCGGCCACAAATCACTGAAATGCGCGACCCTGCCGAGGAGGATCCGCGTGAAGCACGAGCGGCTGAATTCGGATTGAATTACGTCGGACTCGAGGGCGATATCGGCTGCATCATCAACGGCGCGGGACTGGCTATGGCCACGATGGACAACATCAAGTATTGCGGCGGCGAGCCGGCAAATTTTCTGGATGTGGGCGGTGGCGCTTCACCGGAGCGAGTTGCCGCAGCATTCAACCTGGTACTGACTGATCCGAATGTGAAATGCATCCTCGTGAACATATTCGCCGGTATTAACCGCTGCGATTGGGTCGCTGAGGGTGTTGTGCAGGCAGCCAAGGATCTTCGCATACCGCTCGTCGTCAGGCTTGCCGGAACCAATGTCGAGGAAGGCCAGAAAATCATTCGGGAATCAGGCCTGCCAATCATTTCTGCCGAGTCTTTGACGGAAGCGTGCGAGAAGGCAGTGCAACTCGCCAAGGGCCACTGAGAACCTGACTGGTCAAGCTGCTTACTGCGTTGGCAAAAAGCGGCGTGTAACGACCAAGCCGGCGCCTCCTGGACGCATTCACCCGGTTTAACTTATTTCATTCGAGGGAGCATTCCCATGAGTATTCTGATTGACGAGACCACCAAGATTATTGTGCAAGGATTCACCGGTGACAAGGCGAGCTTTCACGCCAATGAGATGATTCGGTACGGTACTCATGTGGTCGGTGGGGTAACGCCAGGCAAGGGCGGAAGGGTGCATTTGGACCGCCCGGTGTTCAACACGGTGCAGGAGGCCGTGAAAGCCACCGGGGCACAGGCGAGTCTGGCATTTGTTCCACCGCCCTACGCAGCCGACGCCTTGATGGAAGCTGCAGATGCCGGACTTGACCTGGTATGCATCATCACCGATGGCATACCCGCGCAGGACATGATGAGGGTGAAGCGCTACTTGCTCCGATATCCCAAGGAAAAGCGTACCACCATCGTGGGACCAAATTGTGCAGGCATTATTAGCGCCGGCAAAGCCATGTTGGGGATCATGCCTGGGCATATCTACATTCGTGGCAATGTCGGTATCGTGTCTCGCTCCGGTACGCTGGGCTACGAGGCTGCCGCCCAGATGAAAGCACTCGGCATTGGTGTGACCACCAGTGTGGGTATCGGTGGTGATCCCATTAACGGGAGCTCATTCCTGGATCATATGGCGAGATTCGAGAAAGACCCTGAAACCGAAGTCGTGGTCATGATCGGCGAGATCGGCGGTCCCCAGGAGGCTGAGGCGGCTCGTTGGATCAAAGAGCACATGTCCAAGCCGGTGGTTGGCTATGTCGCTGGACTCACTGCCCCCAAAGGCCGCCGGATGGGGCATGCGGGAGCAATCATTTCAGGAGAGGGCGATACCGCGCTGGAGAAGTCAGAGATCATGGCCGCTCATGGTTTGTTTGTGTCACCCAGTGCGTCCGAGCTCGGCGCCACAGTGAAAAAAGCACTGGAGAGTATCGGGAAATGATTTTCGTGTAAGCCAATAACTGCGCAGGCTTGAAGCAGGACACACCGCGTACATGAGATCGATCTTGCTGCGCTCGTTGTGAACCATTCAAAAAAGGAAAAAACATGAGCTTCACCATCATTGAACAAGCGACTTCAAGATTGCACCGCTCCGAGTTGGCGGTGCCCGGATCAAATCCGCAGATGTTCGAAAAAGCGGCCAAATCCGCGGCCGATATCGTGTTTCTGGATCTGGAAGATGCCGTTGCACCCGATGACAAAGCGCAGGCGAGAAAAAATATCATCGAAGGCTTGAATGATGTTGATTGGGGTAGCAAGAGCATGATGATTCGCATCAATGGTCTTGATACCCATTACATGTATCGCGATGTGGTGGATATTGTGGAAGCTTGTCCACGTCTCGATATGATTTTGATTCCCAAAGTGGGTACAGCGGCAGATGTGTACGCAGTGGATATGCTGGTCACACAAATCGAAGCGGCAACCGGGCGAACCAAAAGAATCGGCTTTGAGCTGTTAATTGAGACGGCGCTCGGCATGGCAAACGTAGAAGCGATCGCACAGTCGAGCAAGCGGCTTGAGGCCATGTCGTTCGGGGTTGCAGATTATGCTGCGTCGACACGGGCACGTACGACCATCATTGGTGGCGTCAACAAAGATTCGGGCGTGCTTAGCGATGTAGATGACAAGGGAAATCGGCAGTATTTTTGGACTGATCCTTGGCATGCAGCGCAAACCCGCATGATGGTCGCCTGCCGGGCTTATGGCTTGAGACCGATTGACGGTCCCTTTGGTGATTTCAGCGATCCCGATGGGTATCTTGCCGCCGCCAATCGTGTCGCGGTATTGGGGTATGAAGGCAAATGGGCTATTCATCCCTCACAAATCGAATTGGCCAATCAGGTATTCACACCCTCGGCGGCAGAAGTGACCAAGGCCAGGCGCATCATGGAAGCAATGGCTCAAGCGGCCAAGGAAGGCAAGGGCGCGGTCAGTCTGGATGGACGTCTGATCGATATTGCGAGCATAAGGATGGCAGAGGCCTTGCTGGCAAAAGCAGATCAGATGGGGGGAGGTCGCTAGGATTCGGATCGCGCCGTCAGTAGGCTCGCCCCGAGCCCAGGTGTGTGGGAGTGCCATTGTTGTATTGCCGGACCCGATTCTTTTCGCTGATGCGCTTGATGCGTGCCACTGCGAGTAGATCCTCAATCGCTTTTTCGACAAGAGTTTTGAGATTCGGAAGATCTACTTCGATAGTGTTCCATAGCACCCCACGATGAACTGTGTCGTAGCCATGCGCCAGCACATTAAACCGTTCCACACCTAAAAAAAGACCTTGGCACAGGACTTGTTCAACAGATCTTTAAGTAGGCAGGATTGAACGAGTGAACCTCACGCTGCCCGAGCGAGTGCTTGCGCGTTTGGATGCGAAAGCAAAGCAGCATGGGGAGACAAGATCAGGTTTCATTGCGCATCTGGCCATTCAAGCCTAACCTGTAGCGAATGGAAAAACGCTGGCGGGGCGGTAGAGCCCCTCTGATTGGCGCATGGTTTTAAGTCGCGCCTCTCTAGTTTTTCATCTTCAACAGCCATCAACAATTGGAAAGCCCATGTCAATTTCTCATTATTCAGCGACGGTTCCTGTTTTTAAGCAGATGCTCTTGGCACTCAGCGATGTACTGAAAAAAGGCGAGGAGTACGCACAACAGCGAAAATTCGATCCGGTCACTTTATTGCAGTCACGCTTATTTCCGGACATGCTGCCATTGGTACGTCAAGTACAAATCGCCTGCGATTTTGCTCAAAGTGTGCCTTCGCGCATTGCTGGCCTTGAAGTGGCCACCTACGAAGATACCGAGCAAAGCTTTGCCGAGCTGCAAAACCGCATTTTGAAAACGCTGAACCTCATTAGCGCCATGTCCGCTGCCCAACTTGATGGCACCTCGGTAAAAGAGATTGTTTTGCGACCAGGTACGCCAAAAGAAAAAAAGCTCACGGTTGAAGACTACGCTTTGAAATACGGCATGCCACAATTTCTCTTTCACGTGACAACCGCGTACAACATTCTTCGGCACAACGGTGTCGAGATTGGGAAAAAAGACTTCATGGGTTCCTACTAGTCCGAGTACTGTGAGCGGTTGATTCGCCTTGGTGGCCCGGGGCAGAATCGAGCCATCGTGGTTTCTAACGATAGCCCCGTGATAGCCCGCTGTTATGCAAAGCAAAAAGCCCAAGCTTGTGGGCTGGGCTAAGTGATTGATTCTGTTGCGGTTTTGGTTGCTCCCCGACCTGTACTCGAACCAGGGACTTGAAGATTAACAGCGCATCCCGCTCGGTCGGTAGCATTCCGGCGTGCTCCGGAGTTAGACGGAGTTGGGCTTTTGTGCCGAGCGACGTGCCGCTGCGTTTCGCTCCAACTGATCTTGAGCGGTGCGTGAACTGGGCGATCTGTGAGCCAACCCCTCTCGATTCCATTTTGTCATTCCGAAAACTCTTTTCTTTGTCAGAGGTTGCCCCAGGGCCGTTGACGTAAGTGTGTATGGTGTGTACCGTGCGATCCTGACTAGCAAGGAATTCATCGCTCTATTGAATCAAGATGGGTGGACATTGCGCGGATCGAAAGGATCGCAGCATGTCTTTGTTCATGCATCAAAAACTGGCCATCTAACCGTTCCACACCCAAAAAAAGACCTTGGCACAGGACTTGTTCAAAAGATCTTGAAGCAGGCAGGACTGAAATGAGGAAAACGCCATGAAATATCCAATCGCAATTGAACCGGGAGATGAAAGCAGGGCATGGGGTGTTGTCGTTCCAGACCTGCCCGGATGTTTTTCCGCAGCTGATTCTGGTATTGACGAGGCGATCGAAAATGCCAAAGAGGCGATTGAGTTATGGATCGAAACGGCATTGGACGCAGGTGAAGATGTGCCCAAGCCCAGCAGTATCAGTAACTTTCAAAAAAAACGTGAATTCAAAGGCTGGGTATGGGCGATAGCAGAGATCGATCCAGCCTTGCTATCGGATGAGATTGAGCGAGTGAACATCACGCTGCCCAAGCGAGTTCTCGCGCGTTTGGATGCGAAAGCAAAGCAGCATGGGGAGACGAGATCAGGTTTCATTGCGCATCTAGCCATTCAAGCCTGATTAGAAAAGTGAAAAAAGCCCGCAAACTTTCGTTTGCGGGCTGTATTTTTTGACTCCCCGACCTGGACTCGAACCAGGACCCTGCGGATTAACAGGGCCTCTAGCTCGGTCGGTAGCGTTCCGGCGTTATTGGGAGGGTAGCGGAGTGAGGCTCTTGTGCCTAGCAGGCATTGTCTGGAGCCCAGTTAAATTGTTGTTCAGCGAGGCCTGACAAGTCTGATTTGTCGCAAATCGCGGAATGCCGAAATAATTGCAAATAAAGAAATTCTCCTTTGCCGAGGGGACGAGTACGGCATTCTTTGTCTGGCAACAGCCACAGTACTTGCGTATGTCCCAATTTGGGACTATCCTGCGCCTATGCGTGTGATTTCCCAAGCAAAATTGAAGGCGTTCTACACCAAGCATCCCGACGCCGGACCAGCGCTGAAGGCGTGGTACGACGAGGCACGGAAGGCCTTCTGGGAAACGCCACAGCAAATCAAGAATCTATACCGGAGTGCGAGCTTTGTCGGGCATAACCGAGTCGTGTTCAACATTCACGGCAATAAATATCGATTGGTTGTGGCTGTGGCGTACAAGTTTGGCGCGGTGTACATCAAGTTCGTGGGCAGCCATGCTGACTATGACGGCATTGACGCCGCAACCGTAGATCGATGAGACGAGAGATAACTATGGAAATCAGACCATTGCGTACTGAAGCCGATTACAAAGCCGCGCTCGCAGCCGTGGCTCCATACTTCGACTTTGAACCTGAGCCAGGGTCGGAGGAGGGGGATCGCTTCGAGCTGCTTCTGATGGTGCTCGAGGCGTATGAGGCCAAGCATCACTCCATTGATACGCCGGATCCCGTGGAGGCGATTAAATTTCGTATGGAGCAAGCAGGGCTAACCCCCAAGGATTTGCGGCCAATGATTGGGCAAGTTAATCGCGTGTACGAGGTGTTGAACTACACAAGGCCGCTGACATTGCCAATGATTCGGCGTTTGAACATCTTATTGGGTATTCCGGCTGATGCGCTGATTGGCGAGCAGAAAATTCGTCGTGTGGTAGCGAGCAAATCCAGCATGGCAGCGCGCGGCAAGGTTGTGAAGCAGGTAAAGAAGTAGATCGACAGGCGGTGAGGTGATTACATTTGGCTTGGAGTGTATCGATCAGTGCATACTGCGAAGACAATAATGCTTTGAGCTGTTTGACAGTATTGGGTGTGGGTCGTTGTGATGTGCTCTCACGCGTACTACACTTCAGGAAATCCGGAAATTTTCGATCTATGTTTTTGCTTGCTTCACCGATTACTTCGAAATTTCTGATTACGGCATCTTGAAGCATGTCATTTTCTTGGAAGGCTAATTCATTTGCATCTGCGCAGTATCGTTGGATCCGCTAGATCGCTGACAAGATGTGTCTGATGTAATCATCCAGCAAATATGGATCATGGTTCATATGCGCTTAGCTCCTGCCAAGACTTGGTTACGGAAGCTATCTGGAAGAGCATTAGGCGTTAGTACATCAACTTCTATACCCAGCAAACATTTCAGTTCTCGCCAGATTGCGCCAATATCGAAAAGTGTCGTCTCTGATGTAGGATCAATCAGAATATCGAGGTCACTATCTTCTCTGTCAGTTCCGTGCGCCACTGAGCCGAAAACACGGGGGTTGAGAGCGTTATGGCTCTCGACGATCTGGACGATCGCCTGACGGTGACTTTCGAGGGCTGTGGATGGGCGCATTGCCAAATCATGCTGAGAATGCGGCTCAAGAGCAAGCGGGAAGGCTGGCTGTACATGATCTCGCATTCAAAAGCGAAAAAGCCCGCAAACTCTCGTTTGCGGGCTGTATTTTTTGGCTCCCCGACCTGGACTCGAACCAGGGACCTGCGGATTAACAGTCCGTCGCTCTACCAACTGAGCTATCAGGGAACAGACGCGAGATTATGCCCGAAGGCCATGCCCTTGTCAAAACACCCCCTTGCGCTTGGGAGTCGGGGCAGGGCAACCGGTGAAAACGTTTAAAGCACTTTGGCAATCGCGTCGACCACCCGGTCGATATTGCGCGAGTTAAGCGCCGCGACGCAGATGCGGCCTGTGTCAACCGCGTAAATCGAGAATTCCGTCTTCAGGCGCTCGACCTGCGCTTTGGTCAGGCCCGAGTAGGAGAACATGCCACGCTGCTGGACCACGAAGTCGAAATCATGCTCCGGCGCCTTCGCCTTGAGCTTGGCCACCAGGTCACCGCGCATCGCGCGAATACGTACGCGCATACCTCCCAGTTCCTCCTCCCACATCTGACGCAGTTCAGGCGTGGCCAGTACGGTGGCGACCACCTGACCACCGTGAATTGGCGGATTCGAATAGTTGGTGCGAATGACACGCTTGAGTTGGGACATCAGACGAGCGGCTTCTTCAGCGTTGGCGGCAACGATGGACAGCGCGCCCACGCGCTCGCCGTACAGCGAAAATGACTTCGAGAAGGAGTTCGACACCAGCAGAGGACCGCCGGCGGCGGTGAACTGGCGAACTACTTTGCCGTCTTCTGCGATGCCGTCGCCAAAGCCCTGATACGCCATGTCCAAAAACGGGACCAGACCGCGCTGTGTCACCACCTCGATCACTTGCGCCCATTGCGCGTCAGTGAGGTCAGCACCGGTCGGATTGTGGCAGCAGGCATGCAGCACCACGATGGAACCGGCGGGCATGGATTTCAGATCACCCAACATGCCGGCAAAATTCACGCCGCGTGTGCTGGCGTCGTAATACGCGTAATTGTTCACCACGAAACCAGCGGCCTCGAACAGCGCGCGGTGGTTCTCCCAGCTGGGGTCGCTGATGTAAATCTGCGCATCTGGCGCAAAACGCTTGAGAAAATCTGCACCGAGTTTCAGTGCACCCGTGCCACCCAGTGCCTGTGCTGTGATTGCGCGCTTGGAGGCGATTACTTCGCTGTCGGCGCCAAACACCAATTCCTGAACCGCCTTGTCATAAGCGGCCAGACCTTCGATAGGGAGGTAGGTGCGCGGTGCTACCTTTTGCATCAACGTCGCTTCGGCCTGTTGCACACATTGCAGCAGCGGTACCTTGCCGTTGTCATCGTAATAAACGCCGACGCCAAGATTGGTCTTCTCGGGATTCTGGTCAGCGTTGAAGGCCTCGGTGATTCCCAGAATGGGATCGCGAGGCGCCATCTGAATAGCAGCGAACAATGGTGCGGATAACGGAGCGTTCATCGTGTTACCATGAAAAGTTGTATTGGGTTTTGCTATTACGCGCCGCAATTGCACGTAAAAAGACGTCAAGTACTGCAAAAACTGCGAAACCCCGCATTTTACCAAAGGTCAAAAACAGATGGCTGAAATCTCCGCAGTCGACAACCCGTTGGATGAGTCGCGATTCGTGAGCTTTCCGGATTCGCCTTTTCAGTTGTACCAGCCCTTCGAGCCGGCCGGTGATCAGCCTGCTGCTATCGAAAAACTGGTCGAGGGCGTCAATGACGGTCTTTCGTTTCAGACCTTGCTCGGTGTAACCGGCTCCGGCAAGACGTTTACGATGGCCAACGTCATTGCCCGCATGGGCCGGCCGGCGATTGTGTTCGCGCCAAACAAAACGCTGGCAGCGCAGCTCTACAGTGAGTTTCGTGATTTCTTTCCCAAGAACGCGGTGGAGTATTTCGTCAGTTATTACGACTACTACCAGCCTGAGGCCTATGTGCCGCAGCGCGATTTATTCATTGAAAAAGATTCTGCGATTAATGAGCATATCGAGCAGATGCGGCTCTCTTGTACCAAGTCATTGATGGAGCGACGCGATGTGGTGATCGTCGCGACCGTCTCGGCCATTTACGGTATCGGTAATCCTGCGGAATACCATCAGATGGTGCTCACGCTGCGAACCAAGGACAAGCTTTCCCAGCGTGATGTGATCGCGCGTCTGATTCAGATGCAATACACGCGCAACGATATCGATTTCGGGCGGGGTACTTTCCGGGTGCGGGGCGATACGCTGGATATTTTCCCGGCGGAGCATGCCGAGCTGGCGGTGCGGGTCGAGTTGTTCGATGATGAAGTTGACAGCATTCAGCTCTTTGATCCGCTGACCGGCCGTGTGCGCCAGAAAATTCCACGCTTCACTGTCTATCCCGGGTCTCATTATGTGACACCGCGCTCGACAGTCTTGCGAGCCATCGAGACGATCAAGGAAGAGCTGCGTGAACGGCTGGATTTTTTCCGTAAAGAGAACAAGCTGGTCGAGGAGCAGCGCCTCGAGCAGCGTACTCGCTTTGATCTGGAGATGATGCAGGAAATCGGTTTCACCAAGGGTATCGAAAACTATTCGCGCCATTTATCCGGTGCCAAGCCGGGTGAGCCGCCACCGACGCTGGTGGATTATTTGCCGGACGACGCACTGATGTTCCTCGATGAGTCCCATGTGTTGATGGGGCAGCTGAACGGCATGTATAACGGCGACCGCGCGCGTAAAACCAATTTGGTGGATTACGGATTCCGGTTGCCATCGGCGCTCGATAACCGGCCGCTGCGTTTCGATGAATTCGAAACCAAGATGCGGCAGACCATGTTTGTTTCTGCGACGCCAGCGGATTACGAGAAAAGAAATTCCGGGCAAATAGTCGAGCAGGTAGTGCGCCCCACGGGTCTGGTCGATCCGGCCGTGATTGTTCGTCCTGCGAGCACGCAAGTCGATGATCTGATGCAGGAAATCGCCGACCGGGTCGCCAAGAGCGAGCGTGTGCTGGTCACCACGCTGACCAAGCGCATGGCTGAGCAGCTGACGGAGTTTTTGAGCGATAACGGTATCGCCGTGCGCTATCTGCACAGCGATATTGATACCGTCGAGCGGGTTGAAATCATTCGCGATCTGCGTTTGGGAACGTTTGATGTGCTGGTGGGTATTAATCTCTTGCGACAATACCGAAAATAATATTACCCCCATAGGTATCAAGAAACAGATCCGCGATCTGATTGATGGCGTCTACAAAATCGATGAAGCTCGTCAAGAACTGATGGCCGCGCAGGAGCAAGCGAAGTACGAAGCCATGAGCGAGAAGCAGGTCAGCAAAGAGATCAAGCGGCTTGAGAAGCTGATGATGGATCACTCGAAGAATCTGGAGTTCGAGAAGGCGGCGCAGGTGCGGGATCAGCTGCAGTTACTGAAAGAGCAGTTATTTGGTGCCTCAGGTTCAGATAATGTGGCGTCGATGACGGGTAAATAAAAATAAGAAATTTTTGAATGCTGCCCTCGATTTTTCTCAATTGCATTGACATGGCTGCGCCCTCATGGCGGCCAGTCCTCGCGCAAGGGCTGGCGTTGATGGCCCGACGGGATCCTGCTTATCTACCGGCCTTGGCAAATGACAGATTCCTTCCGACGGGTGGGAGAATTTTCACGGCCTTCGAACAGCCTTTGGAGGCAGTGAAATACGTGCTGGTCGGGGAGGGGCCTTATCCACGCGAACAAAGCGCTACCGGTGTGTGTTTCATGGATGGCGCGGTGGGACCGCTTTGGTCGGCGCAGGGCTTGTCAAAACCAGTCAACCGCGCGACCTCGCTGCGCAATTTCATGAAGATGCTGATGGTGGCTGAAGGATGGCTGCAGCCCGAGGCCACGGGCGGGGAGTCGGTCGCTCCCCTTGCTGCAAAAGTGATGCTGCCCGGCTCCGGCGTGATCCAGACGCTGCCCGAGCTTCAGCAGCATCTGACGGATCACGGTTTTCTGTTGCTGAACGCCGCGCTGGTTTATCGCCCGCAGGTACCGCCGGTCAAAGAGGCGAAAGCATGGCGTCCATTTTTTGAAACTGTCCTCGAAGCCCTGATTGAGCGTCCCGGTATGCCGCCACCGACTCTGGTGCTGTGGGGGCGAATCGCCCAGTGGCTGGAAGATCTCTCAGTCGTCAGCCGGTTTCCCAGGTCGGCGGCCGAGCATCCCTACAACCTTTCCTTCATCCAAAATCAAGCAATGCAGCGGCTTTTCGGACCGATGCACTTGCTGCAGTCGAAGAGTTTCAATTAACACAACTCCCCATTGAGTTCCGCTCAAAGGCAATACCTGACAAATCCAGTCGGCTTTGCTATACTCGACCAAATCGTTCGGGAATACCGGACATCCGTCCGCAATACCGTTCGTTAATTTGGAGTAAGCCAATGCGTCTGACTACCAAAGGTCGTTTTGCCGTCACGGCGATGATTGATCTGGCCATGCGCCAGCATCACGGACCGGTGACCCTCGCCGGCATTAGCCAGCGGCAGGAGATCTCTCTTTCTTACCTTGAACAGCTGTTCGGTAAATTGCGTCGTCATGAAATTGTGGAGTCGGTACGTGGTCCGGGCGGTGGTTACAATCTGGCGCGTCGTTCTGAAGACATTACCGTGGCTGACATCATCATTGCTGTCGATGAGCCACTGGATGCGACCCAATGTGGTGGCAAGGAAAACTGCCACGGTGAGCGGGAATCCTCCGGTGCGCGCTGCATGACCCATGATCTGTGGGCGACGCTGAACGCCAAGATGGTCGATTATCTGGACTCGGTCTCACTCAAAGATCTGGTCGACCAGCAAAAAGAAAAAGCCGTGGAACAAAAACCTGTTGTCGTAATGCAGCGCACGCATCAAGCGGCCTGATTTAACGGAGTAAAGAGATGAACGCACCGCTGGACCAATCCCTGTTGGAAAGCCTGAAGGCTCCGCATTTCCCGATCTATATGGACTACTCGTCGACCACACCGGTCGATCCGCGTGTTGCTGACAAGATGATTCCTTATCTGCGCGAGCAGTTCGGCAATCCGGCGTCGCGCAGCCACATGTATGGCTGGTCGGCTGAAAAAGCGGTCGAGGAAGCGCGTGAAGAAGTCGCCAAGCTGGTCAACGCCGATCCACGCGAGATTGTCTGGACGTCTGGCGCTACCGAGGGCAACAACCTCGCGATCAAAGGCGCTGCGCATTTTTATCAGACCAAGGGCAAGCACATCATCACGGTCAAGACCGAGCACAAGGCCGTGCTGGACACCGTGCGCGAATTGGAGCGTCAGGGGTTCGAAGCGACCTATCTGCAACCGGGTGACGATGGCCTGATCACGATTCAACAATTGGCCGAGGCGATTCGTCCGGATACGATTCTTGTGTCGGTGATGTGGGTGAATAATGAAATCGGCGTGATTCAGCCGATCGATGAGATCGGCGAGCTGTGCCGCAGCAAGGGCATTATTTTTCATTCTGATGCAGCACAGGCGACCGGCAAGACGCCGATCGATCTGGAAAAAACCAAGGTCGATCTGGTGACCTTTACTGCGCACAAGAGCTACGGCCCGAAAGGCATTGGCGCCATGTATGTGCGCCGCAAGCCGCGTGTACGCCTTGAGGCACAGATGCACGGCGGTGGTCATGAGCGTGGTCTGCGCTCCGGCACGCTGGCAACCCATCAGATTGTTGGCATGGGCGAGGCGTTCCGGATTGCCAGAGAAGAGATGGCCGCCGAGATCCCGCGCATCCGCGCGCTGCGCGACCGTCTCGCTGCGGGCCTGAGCAAGATCGAAGAAGTCTATGTGAATGGCGATATGGCACACCGTGTGCCGCACAACCTGAACATCAGCTTCAATTATGTTGAAGGCGAGTCGCTGATCATGGCGATCAAAGATATTGCGGTGTCGTCTGGTTCAGCCTGTACATCCGCCAGTCTTGAGCCATCCTACGTACTGCGCGCACTGGGTCGCAGCGATGAACTGGCACACAGCTCGATCCGCTTCACCTTCGGGCGTTTTACTACCGAGGAAGATGTGGATTTTGCGATTGATCTGCTGACCAAAAAGGTTCACAAGCTGCGCGAACTTTCGCCGCTGTGGGATATGCACAAAGAAGGGATCGACATCAGCTCGATCCAATGGGCAGCACACTAAAAATTTTTTTTCAGGAGTCACATCATGGCCTATTCAGACAAAGTACTCGATCACTATGAAAACCCCCGCAATGTCGGCGCTTTTGACAAGGGCGACGACACGATTGGTACCGGCATGGTGGGCGCGCCGGCCTGCGGCGATGTGATGAAGCTGCAGATCAAGGTGGGTGCTGATGGCTTGATTGAAGATGCCAAATTCAAGACCTATGGCTGCGGTTCGGCGATCGCTTCATCATCGCTGGTGACCGAGTGGGTCAAGGGCAAGACCCTGGACGAGGCACTGTCGATCAAAAATACGCAGATTGCCGAAGAGCTTGCACTGCCACCGGTGAAGATTCACTGCTCCATTCTTGCTGAAGACGCGATCAAGGCCGCTGTTGCGGACTACAAAGCGCGTCACGGTGAAGAACAAAAGGCAGCCTGAGTTTGCGACCATGACTCCCGGTATTCGCCGGGATGACGTATCAATGTGGGAAGAGAATTATCATGGCAATCACTCTGACTGAAAAAGCAGCGAAGCACGTGTCTCGCTATATTGAAAAGCGCGGCAAGGGTATCGGTTTGCGTTTCGGTGTACGGACCACGGGCTGCTCTGGTCTTGCGTACAAGCTTGAGTACGTGGATGAGACCGCTTCGGAAGACCAGATTTTCGAGTCGCATGGCATCAAGGTGTTCGTCGATCCCAAAAGTCTGCCTTATATCGATGGCACCGAACTCGATTTTGCACGCGAAGGTCTGAACGAAGGCTTCAAGTTCTACAACCCGAATGTAAAAAATGAATGCGGTTGCGGCGAAAGCTTTACTATTTGATCAGCAGTACCGATGTTCAAGAGGCCTGTTGCAGCATGACAGGCTTTTCTTTTTAGAAGCGCATGGATAATCATTTCGACCTGTTTCAGATGCCAGCCACTTTTGCGATTGATGCCGCGCAGCTTGATGCCGCCTATCGTGAATTGCAAGGTCGCGTGCATCCGGACAAGTTTGTCGCCGCCAGCGATGCCGAGAAGCGCGTGGCCATGCAATGGGCAACGCGTGCCAATGAAGCCTACAAGACACTGAAAAATCCGCTTCGTCGCGCGGCCTATCTTTGCGAGTTGCATGGGGTTGATCTGGGTATTGAATCGAATACCGCCATGCCGCCGGCATTTCTGATGCAGCAAATGGAATGGCGTGAGTCACTCGACGAAGCCCGCAGCGAACGCGACACAGCGCGTCTGGAAGCTCTCGAGAAGGCGCTGAACGAGGCTCGCCATCAGGCCATTGCGCGCTTGGGTGAATTGCTGGAGCAATTACAGTTCAGCGAAGCTGGCGAGCAGGTGCGTGAGCTGATGTTCGTTGAAAAATTTGGCGATGAAGTCGCCAGCACTTTTGAGGCGCTGGAAGCCTGAACCCGTCGCTAACTGATTTCTGAATTTATCTCACCATGGCACTTCTTCAAATCGCCGAACCCGGCATGTCGACTGCACCGCACCAGCATCGGCTTGCGGTAGGTATCGATCTTGGTACGACCAATTCTCTGGTGGCGACCGTTCGTCACGGCATACCCGAAGTGCTCGATGATGAAGACGGTCGCTCGCTGTTGCCTTCCATTGTTCGTTATCTGCCGAATGGTCACGCCAACATCGGCTTCAGCGCGCAAGCGATGCAGACGGTCGATCCGAAAAATACCGTGGTCTCGGTCAAGCGCTTCATGGGTCGCGGCTTGAAAGATATCGCGCATGCGGAAAACATGCCCTATGACTTCATTGAAACGCCGGGCATGGTTCAGATTCGAACCGTGGCCGGCACCAAAAGTCCGGTCGAGATATCCGCTGAGATACTCGCCACGCTGCGTCAGCGTGCCGAAGATGCACTGGGTGATGAGCTGGTGGGTGCGGTCATTACGGTGCCTGCGTATTTTGATGATGCTCAGCGTCAGGCGACCAAGGATGCCGCAAAGCTCGCAGGGTTGAATGTACTGCGACTGCTCAATGAACCCACGGCAGCGGCGATTGCTTACGGGCTCGATAACGGCTCGCAAGGGATTTACGCCGTGTACGATCTGGGTGGCGGTACCTTCGATATTTCCATTCTCAAGCTGTCCAAGGGGGTATTCGAAGTGCTGGCAACGGGCGGCGATTCGGCGCTCGGTGGTGACGACTTTGATCATCGCCTGTTTTGCTGGATCATCGAGCAGGCGCATCTGGCGCCGCTGTCG
>JAJTGC010000062.1 GCA_021298975.1 Oxalobacteraceae bacterium | reverse complement strand
CTCACGTTTGACCATATTTTGATGTTTGCGCTTCAAAAGATATTCTCAGGAGCCAGGTACGCTACTGGAGTCCAGCGGGATTTCCATGATTGAAATGAAAGTCTTTTCTAAAACACCACTGTTCAACTCAAAGTGCACATTTTTAGCCTCGGTTGCCTTACCCGGTTCGAACAACAATTTATCAGAAAATTCTTTACTTTTCAGAGCTTCTTTGGCCGCAGCCATTTTTTTGGCATTTCCAAATTCTGCTTGGATTTTTAATTCTTCATATCGCTGTTGAATAGATAATGCTTTAAGTGCTGCAACTTCCAATCCACTTGCGCCCCGCTTCGTTTCAACTGGATCATTTCTGGACAATACTTTAAATTTTGTATTGGGCATGAAGAGGATTTCTTGCTCATCTGGATAATCACTAAACATACCGACATCGCGGGCATTGCCGTTGACACGCATATAAATAACTAAGGCAATATCTTTTTGATCCCAAAAACCGACAGGACCGGAAACCATTGAAGTTGCTGAAACAGTTGTTGAGGTAAAGGTTTTACAAATAATCTCTGCATCTTTGACATAAAGACTAAGCTCGTCCGGATACATTATTACATTTCGCCCAACTGGTAAATATACCGAATCACTAGTCTGCACAGGGGGCAACTTCCTCAGGCCGCTTACCAGGGTAGCTATTAAATCAGCCAACTCGACATTCTGAACTCCGGCGTTTATCAACGCATTTGCATCAGCAATATCAACCTTATCTAATGGCAAGTGGCGAAATTGGTTATTAATGTGGCTGTAAAAATCTGCTTTTTTTTTCCCAATAATTATCTCTGCAGTATAGGCATGAATTGCAGCAACTTCTTTCTCTGTCAGTCCAAGCTTCGTTATTTTTTTTATTGTTTTAATATCTCTCGCGACCTTCGCATAAAAATTAGGTATGTGCCTTGAGAACTCTAATTCTTCAGCTGCAAGTGCTTCTTTACTAATTTTTGAAGTTTCTCGGTAAGGTATTTTTTGATCACCAGTGATAGTTATCAATGGAATGTCCTGGGAATACACTTTTGTGTCTACAACTGGGTGGGATAAATTTCCCAAGTGCTTGGGCCATGGAAAATCTGGTGGTGCCCCCTGTGGACGTGGCGGTGGCTTTCCCAAGTCTGTGGCTGATGGAAAGTCAGGTGGCGGTGTTGTTGGATGGGGTGGTGGTTTCCCCAAGTCTGTGACTAATGGAACGTCAGGTGGTGATGATGCTTGATTCGATGGCGCCCCCGCAATACCAACCGGCGGCGACGGCGCGGGGTGTTTTGGAGGAGGCGGCTTCTCGCCTGAGTTCACACTATTTAATTTTTCATTAAATTTGCTTGCAACTTCAGATTTAACGTTCTTCGTAGATCCATCTCCACCCTGATCTATGACTTGTCTTTTTGAGGTCGTACGATATTTTTCAATCGGATTTTTGGAGGTGGATTTTAAATCTGGCAAATTCGGTTTTACTTGTAGATCATCGTGATTTCGGCCATGGGATTTTATTTTGGCATCCATATTTGTCCCTTAAAAAAATGGTTCATATCAAAGCCAGACCCGATGCAATGAATGAAAATTCAGCCACATCCTTTGCATTTCGAATTGTTGATTGGTGCAGTGAATAGTTTGCACCGAAAAACGTGCTTGGCTTGATTGGTAACTATTTTTTAAATTGAATTCCATACCACTTGCTGATGCGCATTTTGAGCAAATGCCAGATCTTGCTTTTTGTTGCAAAAAATCTACGGGCAATGATTCCTCTGAAGCATCAAAACCCGCTATTTTTGTGTTTGAAAATAATTTTTTCGCTATTCAAAAGCATTGAAATTTATCAAGAAATTCCTTGTGTGATCTAGTTTTTACGCGCAAAAGACGCAAGAAATTAGATTGAATATCTGCTCTGGAATAAAGCACAGACTTTGCTTTGAAGGATTCTGCCTGCATTCTTTTGCGACTACTGAGAGAATTTGATAGCGCAGTAGGAACGCACAGTCATTGATTTATTAAAAAACGCAATGACCACAAAGGCATATGGCAGAGCCGTCACCTCACACAGGACTAAAAGCAACAGCACGATGAGTCCCACTTCGTCCCGCTTGCCGACCGGTTGGTAGCTTTTCACCAGCGCCGTGTCTCTGGAGCCAACCACCCGAGTTTCGTCAGCTATAATCCCCGCCGGGTCATATCCCCGTCTCGCCGTAGTTCAATGGATAGAACGAGTGCCTCCTAAGCGCTAGATACAGGTTCGATTCCTGTCGGCGGGACCATGAACTTCAAGTCGGTCAATTTACCGACACAGCTTCTCCAGCAGAACCGCATCGGTACTGCCAGTACGAACGGACGCCAGCCTGAGTTTGGTCTCCATCGCGTTGACCACCGTACCCTGGGCCTGCTTGCCTGCATAACGAATCACCTGCTCCGACCCCATTTTTTTGCTTTCGCAATCGATGGTCGTTAGCACTTTTTCGGACGAGACTTCATTGCCTTCCAGCGTGGTGATGGGCTTGAGGTAATCGGTGAGTGTCCATAACGTGATGCGCCCCTGCTCGCGACTTACCGGGGTGGCTTCATGAAATTCCTCGGCTTCTGCGTGACGCTGATAAGCGACCCACTCTGCACGAGCGGATACACAGGTGAATACCAAGGCCGAGGCCAGTAAAAAAATTTTCATTCGTTGTGGTCAGTTGAGTTTGCGTGGTTCGCCAAAGCTGCCCTCTTTCGGATAGAGAAAAGTAGTCTTGCTCGGCCCCATACCGACGATCTGAACAATCGCGCCCTCGTCACCGCCGCCGTCGTAATGCACACCACCGGCCGGATGGAACATATAGCTGCCCGCCTTCAGCGGTGTGGTTGCCGTCGGATCCCAGCTGTCATCTTTACCGGCGTGCCAAGTCCCTTGAATGACAGTGACATGGCGGTCTTCTTCATGAAAATGCGGCGAGCTCATGACGCCCGGCGGGAAATGTGCTCGGATCACATATTGGCCGGGCTTGTTCAGGTCGCCAAAAATGACCGCGATCTTGACGCCACGGCCGGCATCTTTCCAGACGATGCGCTCGGGCGGCACTTCCAGAAAATCTTTTTCACCGGGCGTCGAAAAGCTGGGCGACATGACCAGCACAGACGCCAGTCCCAGGGCACAGCCAATGAATTTCAAATTATTACGCAGCGGGTATCGCATACCGTTTCCTCCAACAGAAAATTGACACATGGAAAATAACATAGTTGCATCCGCCGGTCAGCGAATATCCCGGATCCCTACGGCCACGGGCACGGCAAATTCAGAGGCCCAAACGAACCGGGGCATAATGCCGGCTGGCATTTGTTCTCACAGCATGCCGCACGGGAAACCCACGACAAAGGATAACTATGAAGCTGGTACGTTACGGCCGCCCAGGCCAGGAAAAACCCGGATTGATTGATCACGACGGCAAACTGCGCGACCTGTCCGACATCATTGATGACATCGGTCCCGCCCAGCTATCGGAAAAAACGCTGGCAAAGCTTGCCAAACTCAAGCCGGCAAAGCTTCCTGCTGTACGCGGCAAGCCACGGTTTGGCACGCCCGTGTCGGGCGTGGGGAAGTTCATTGGGATAGGACTGAACTACTCGGATCACGCGGCCGAATCTGGCATGCCCATTCCGGCCGAACCGATCGTCTTCATGAAGGCGGTGACGTCCCTTTCCGGACCGGATGATGATGTGATGCTGCCCAAAGATTTCAGCAAGGCTGACTGGGAAGTGGAGCTCGGGATCGTGATTGGTACCAAAGCGCAGTACGTCAGTGCAAATTCTGCGCTTGATTACGTCGCGGGCTATTGCCTGATCAATGATGTGTCCGAACGCGCCTTCCAGCTCGAACGCGGCCCGCAGTGGGACAAGGGCAAGGGCTGTGACACTTTCGGTCCGGTGGGCCCTTGGCTGGTGACGAAGGATGAGATACCCAATCCGCAACGCCTCGGCATGTGGCTGGATATCAATGGCGAGCGCCGGCAGACCGGCAATACACGCACCATGATTTTTTCAGTGGCGAAAATTGTCAGTTATCTGAGCCGCTTCATGACGCTGATGCCGGGCGATATCATCGCGACAGGCACCCCACCGGGTGTCGGCATGGGCATGAAGCCGCAGCAGTTTCTTGCGCCCGGCGATGAAATGCATCTGGGGATCGAGGGACTGGGCGAGCAACGTCAAAAAGTGGTGCGTTACAAGAAGTCCGCTTAAGGAAACTGCCGGGCGCAGGTCTTACTCTGCGTCCGGCTGTCTCGCAGGTGATGCTGCAGCAAAGGTCTCCAGCGCAAGACAGGCGGCGTTGATACGATTAATTGTTGGCATACCCGACAAATCACACTGCATGCGCTGCGCGTTCGCCACTTGTGGCACCAAAAAACAATCGACGTATCCCGGCTTATCGCCGAAACAATAACGCCCCACTCTGCTGTCGCTCGCCAGAATTTTCTCAAGACTGGCAAGTCCCTGCTCAACCCAGTGTTTGTACCAGCGATCCTTGTCGGTCTCGGACAGCTTCATCTCATTGACCAGATAACGCAGCACCCGGAGATTATTGAGCGGGTGTATGTCACAGGCAATCGATAGCGCGAGACTGCGTAGCCAGGCACGATCCAGTGCATCCTTTGGCAGCAATGCCAGATCCGGATGAACTTCTTCCAGGTATTCGATAATGGCCAGCGATTGGGTCAGGGTCGCGGCTTGTTCTTCCAGCCGCAACGCAGGTACCAGCGCATCCGGACTCAGCTGGCGATAAGCAGGTGTCAGTTGTTCACCGCCGTCTTTCAGCAGATGCACCGGCACGACGGTATAGGGCAAACCCTTCAGATTGAGGGCGATACGCACACGATAGGAGGCGGAACTGCGGAAGTAGCTGTAGAGCTTCATCATGAGCCATACCAATTCAGGGTTGTTGGAATCATGCCATTCTTGAAAAGGCTAATTTTTAACGAGTGACATTCGGGCGATTTTAACGCTTGATGAAAAGATGCGGTCGAACTGCGGGGATGGAACCGGAGGGCTCTTATTACCACCTATCTCCGTTAACCCTTGCACCGGAGATCATCATGTCACCCTTCCGTACCACCACCTCACCCTCGAGGTCCTTGCCAGACGATCAAACGGCCTTGGCACCTTATCTCACAGAAACCCAAAAAGCAGCCTTGCACAGCAATTCTGCCCAAGAAATTGAGTACGCGAACGAAGAAGCACTGCAAATGGCCATTGCCGCGAGTTTGTCTACCGATGAAGGCGATACGGATACCGCGCACATAGAACAGCAAAAGGCAGCTTTGCAGAACACTTCCAATAAGGAAATTGAACAGGCTGAGGACGAAGCACTGCAACTAGCCACCGCATTGAGCCTGTCTACTGAACAACAAGCTCTGGATACCGAACACAAGGCACAGCAAAAACTGATAGACAAACTAAAACATTGTTTGAGTACTCACGGCTTTGATGTCAAGCCGAACTCAGGCAACAGCAATAACTGCCTGATTATCTCCATGCTCCAGCATGTGACAGGCGATTACCACAGTAACCACGTCGACAAGGCAATGCACTATAAGCAACAGCTGGCGAAAAAAAGTGGTTACGAAATCAAGACCAGTCACGCACTGCATTCGGATACGACACTCACATCCTGGCTAATCGACCAGATCAATCACGATTATTTCGGTCAGCAAAAGGATCGTTATTTTCGCTTTCAGATGGTGACTGCCGATCTTGATGGCAAGCAGGCGGTGCGATCCATCGGCGAAGGTCAGCGCACGGCTACCATCCTTGATGGTGCAGGGCATTATGAAGCAGTGGTATAGCCTCGGTCGGCAACCGCCAAGGCCTGTCGCACATTTTGTTCCACCAGCAGTATCGTCACGCCCTGCTGCGCAATCTCTCTGATCACATCAAAAATCTGCGCGACCATCATCGGCGCCAGTCCCATGGAGGGCTCATCCAGCAAAAGGAGCTTGGGACGACCCATCAAGGCACGCGCCATCGCCAGCATCTGCTGCTCACCGCCCGAGAGTGTGCCCGCCAGTTGTGACTGCCGCTCTTTCAATCGCGGAAATACCGAGAACCAGCGAGCGATATCCTCTTCGATCTGAACAGCGTCGTCGCGCGTATAAGCCCCCATCAGTAGATTTTCACGCAAGGTCATGCGCGCAAAAACGCCACGCCCCTCAGGCACCATCACCAGCCCCATCCCGGGCAACGCAAAGGCCTGCTGCTGATCGATACGCTGACCTGCATAGCGCACCTCGCCACGGCACTGCGAGGCCGGCAAAGTACCCGTGATCGCTTTGAGTGTCGTGGTCTTCCCGGCGCCATTGGCACCGATCAGTGTGACCAGCTCACCGGGCATGACCTTGAATGAAATATCTTTGACCGCTTCAATGCCACCAAAAGCGACGGCAAGTGAGCGAACCTCCAGCAAGGGATTCTCGCTGTCGCTCATGCAGCCTCCACGCCCAGATAGGCAGCAATCACCGCCGGATTCTGCTGCACTTCAGCGGGCGTACCTTCAGCGATGACTTTGCCGTAATCGAGTACGGTGATGCGGTCGCATAAACCCATCATCAGCTTGACATCATGCTCGATCAGCAAGAGGCTGGTACCTTGGTCGCGAATGCGTTTCAGCAGATTGCGCAACTCGGATTTTTCTGTGGCATTCATACCGGCCGCAGGTTCATCCAGCGCCAGCAGCAAAGGTTCGGTCGCGAGTGCGCGCGCAATCTCAACCCGCCGCTGATCGCCGTACGACAAATGTCGTGCAGTACGTTGTGCGAGATGGGCAATGCCAACGAACTCCAGCAGCGCCTGCGCGTGAGCCACAATGTGCGCCTCTTCGGCGCGCGCAGCCGAATGCCGAAAAATCGCGCCGAGCACGCCTTGGTGGGTGCGAACGTGTCGCCCCACCATCACATTTTCCAGCGCGCTCATATCACCGAACAAACGAATATTCTGAAACGTGCGCGCAATACCCGCGCGAGCCACTGCGTGCGGTGCAGAGGGTGAGTAAGGTTTTCCCGCCAGTTCAAATTGACCCCCGTCCGGCTGATAGAGACCGGTAATCACATTGAAGCACGTCGTCTTGCCAGCGCCATTCGGACCAATCAGACCATGGATGTGTCCACGCGTGATGGCGAGATTCACATCAGTCAGCGCCTGCAAACCACCAAACCGCTTGCCCACACCGGTCACGCGAAGCAAAGTGTCACGACTCATGCAGCACCCGTTTGCGTAGTCGATGCAGCGAGCGGTCGGTCTTCCTGTCGCGGCGAGGGCCACAGACCGGCAGGACGCGCGAGCATGATCAGCACCAGCGCCAGTCCGTACAAGAGCTGCCGCAATACTTCGGCTTCGATCCAGATATGACCGAACAAAGCGAGCTGTATCGGCTCAACGGTGTGACGCAAAATCTCCGGCAGCGCTGCCAGCAACACGGCGCCGAGAATAACGCCGGGTATGTGGCCTATGCCACCCAACACCACCATCGCCAGTACGGCAATCGATTCAGTCAATGTGAAGGATTCAGGCGAAATGAATCCCTGAAATGCACCAAACATCGCGCCCGCCACACCACCAAACGCAGCACCCATCGCAAAGGCCAGCAGCTTCAGATTGCGGACATGGATGCCCATGGCTTTGGCTGCGATCTCGTCCTCGCGAATCGCGATCCAGGCTCGACCGAGACGGGAATGCTGCAGTCGCTGAGAAATAAAAACCGTCAGGAGACAGAGCAACAGAAACAGATAGTAATAAGCGTTCACCGAAGGCATGGACCACCCGGCCAACTGGACCACGCCCCCGGAACCCGGTTCACCCGCCAGCGATAAGCCGCCAATGCGCACCGGATCAATCAGGTTGATGCCCTGAGGTCCGTTGGTGATATTCACCGGGCCATTCAGGTTGTTCATGAAGATGCGAATGATTTCACCGAAACCCAGCGTGACAATCGCCAGATAATCACCCCGCAATTTTAGGGTGGGTGCACCAAGCAGAGCACCAAAGATGCCCGCCACCAGCGCCGCCAGCGGAATAATCACCCACACCGACCAGTGAATGCCTTGTGCTGCAATCGCATCACCTGCGACATGCAGCAACCAGTCACCCGCTGCGGGGTACTCCATTTGCAGTGACTCGATGACAACTGCAAACTGGGGCGAAGCAAGCAGCCCGGCAAGGTAAGCGCCGATGGCAAAGAAAGCGATGTAGCCCAGATCCAGCAATCCCGCGAAACCCACCACAATATTCAAACCCAGCGCCAGCATGATGTAGAGGAGTGCGATGTCGATGATGCGCACCCAGGAATTCCCGAACTGGGATGCCACGACAGGGAATGCCAGCAGAACTAGCGCAAAGAAGATAATGCGCAGCGGAGAATGATGAGAGTTCACGAGACGAGCTGCCAAAAAATCAGGAACGATCCGCGACGCGCTCACCCATGATGCCCGAGGGCCTGAGCGTCAGCACGAGGATCAGCACGATAAAGGCAAAGATGTCCTGATAGTGACTGCCCAGCACGCCTGCTGTCAGGTCGCCGATGTAACCCGCACCCAGGCTCTCGATCAGTCCCAGCAAAATCCCACCGAGCATGGCGCCGTAGATGTTGCCTATGCCACCGAGCACGGCTGCTGAAAAAGCCTTCAGTCCGGGCGTAAAGCCCATTGCGAACTGCGCCGAAGCATAGTTCGCACCCCACATCACGCCGGCAACGGCGGCCAGTGCTGCGCCAATCGCAAAGGTGAACACAATGACCCGATTGGCATTGACGCCCATAAGCGCTGCGACGCGAGGATTCTCGGCAACGGCCCGCATCGCGCGACCCATGCGGGTGCGCTCCACCAGCAGCGACAGACCGATCATGGATATAGCAGCGAGTACGAGCAGCAGCACTTGGGTCGGCGTGATCAGCGCGCCCATCACATGCAAGGGATCGGACGGCAAGACCTGAGGAAATGGCAGCGGATTACGACCCCAGATCATCATCGCCAGGGTCTGTAACAGTATCGATATACCGATTGCGGTGATCAGTGGCGCAAGCCGCGGCGCATCACGCAAACGGCGATATGCCACGCGTTCAATCAGCACGCTGACAATCACGCACACTGGAATTGCGCCGGCGATTGCCAGCATCAGCGCAAGAAAGCCGGGAAGTTCGGGGCTAAGGTATTGAATAAGCTGCAGCAACGACCAACCCACCATCGCACCTATCATCAGCACATCACCGTGGGCGAAATTAATCAGATTCAATACACCATAGACCATGGTGTAGCCCAGCGCGACCAGCGCATACATGGCACCCAATACCAAGCCATTGATCAGCTGCTGCGCGAGAATATCCATGCTTATGCCGGGCGTGCCGACAATCCTTTGGGTAAGGGGAAAGTCACATGCTCTTCCACGCCGTCGAGCTCGCGCACGCTTTTGACACCCAGCGATTTCAGTGTGGCGACCACGTCTTCAACCAGAATTTCCGGCGCCGAGGCGCCGGCCGTCACGCCGATACGCTGCTTGCCCTCGATCCACGCGGGATCAATTTGCGATGCGTTATCGACCATGTAAGATTCAACGCCGTTTTTCTGTGCAACCTCGCGCAAGCGGTTGGAATTGGAACTGCTGGGGCTGCCGACCACGATGACGAGATCGACCTGCGGCGCCATCATCTTGACCGCATGCTGACGATTGGTCGTTGCGTAGCAAATGTCGCCTTTCTTCGGTTCGGCAATATCGGGAAATCTGGCGCGCAGTGCCGCGATGATCTCTGCCGTGTCATCAACCGAGAGCGTCGTCTGGGATACGTAGGCCAGACGATTGGGGGCTTTGACTTCCAGCTTTTGTACATCCTCGACGGTTTCGACCAGATACATGCCCGCCTCACTTTGCCCCATCGTGCCTTCAACTTCGGGATGCCCCTCATGTCCGATCATGATGATCTCGCGATCCTCGTCACGCATTTTGGCTACCTCGACGTGCACCTTGGTGACCAGCGGACAGGTCGCATCGAATACCCGCAGTCCGCGTTCTTCTGCCTCAGCCTTGATCGCACGCGAAACACCATGGGCGGAGAACACCAAATGGCTGCCTGCTGGCGCATCAGCCAGATCTTCAATGAAGATCGCTCCCTTGGCGCGCAGATCTTCCACCACATAGGCGTTATGCACGATCTCGTGTCTGACGTAGACCGGCGCGCCGAATTGTGCAAGCGCACGCTCGACGATTTCTATCGCACGATCCACGCCAGCACAAAAGCCTCGCGGCTGAGCCAGCAGAATTTCTTTTTCCATGGTTTTTCCTTCCATTGCTACCGAACCGACGCTAGAGCACACCAATGATGCGCACTTCAAATTTTACGGCCTTGCCCGCCAGCGGATGATTGAAATCAAATAACGCATCACGCTCCCTCATCTCGAGCAAAACACCAGCAAACTGTCCGCCACCGGGCGCTGCAAAATCCACCAGATCACCGACAGCATAGGCATGGTCCGGATCCGAATTTTCATCCAGCGTTGATAACGACACGCTTTGCAGTAACTCGGGATTGCGGGGTCCGAACGCTTGTTCCGCGGTCAGCTCGAAACTCTGATGCGCGCCCTCCGGCAGCCCGATCAGACAGGATTCGAGAAAAGGCGCCAACTGGCCAGAACCTACCTGAAGCGTCGCCGGATTTTCATCAAACGTGCTCACGATATCCTGGCCCTCCACAGTCGAGAGTCGATAGTGCAAGGTCAGGAAAGTGCTTGCTGTCACGACAGGCTGTAGCGTATTCGACATAAAAATAGGTAAAAAAATGAGTCGCGCTATTGTAGTCCAGCCCAAGGGACCATCCTAACGTGGCACGAACTGAGGCGCGATAGAGTGGGGACCCCTCTTCTCAGCCCGAGGCGCCTCATGCTCATTACCGACCTGCCCGCCGACCAGCGTCCCCGCGAGCGACTGCAGTCCCGAGGGGCGCAGGCGCTCACCGATGCCGAACTGCTGGCCATCGTCCTGCGTACGGGCATTCAGGGCAAGAACGCGATCCAGCTTGGCCGCGACTTGCTGGATCGCTTCGGCTCGGTGTCACGGCTGCTCAGCGCTACCCCGACCGAGCTCGCTGAAATCAAGGGCATGGGACCGTCCAAATGCAGTCTGCTGCAAGCCGTGGTCGAGCTGGCAAGGCGCGGACTGGCCGAGGAACTGCGCTGCGGTCCCCTGTTGCAGTCCCCTCAAGCCGTGTCACAGTTTCTCCGACTACGGCTACACGGGCAGCCCTCCGAGACTTTCCTTGGTTTGTTTCTCGATGTACAGGGCCGGCTGATCGCCTGCGAAGAAATGGGTCGAGGCACCCTCACCCGGGCCCATGTCTATCCACGAGAAATCATCCGACGGGTGCTGGCTCACAATGCGGCCGCCATGATTTTTGCGCACAATCACCCCTCCGGCAGCGTGGAGCCGAGCAAATTGGACAAAATGCTCACCACGGAACTCAAACGGGTGCTGGCTTGCGTTGAGGTTTCCCTGCTCGACCATGTGATCGTCAACGATCATGAGACATGGTCATTCAAGCAACACGGCCTCTGCTGATCAGGTTTGGACGTGCCGCCACCACGCTAATTCCTGACGCAGACTCACCTAATTGTTAAATATTCGGACGGAATAGAGACACAATTTAAATCTGCAAGTCGTTGAATATTGGCGCCTTTTTCGTTATACTCGCGGTCTTTGCCAAATTCTGGAACCTTCAAGGAGTCTGCTGTGTCACGTGAATGCGAAGTTACCGGGAAAAAGCCGATGGTCGGCAACAACGTTTCCCACGCCAACAATAAAACCAAGCGTCGCTTTCTGCCCAACTTGCAAAACCGTCGCTTCTGGGTCGAATCAGAAAATCGCTGGGTTCGCATGCGCGTCTCCGGTGCGGGTCTTCGGATCATCGACAAACTGGGCATTGACGCAGTGCTGGCCGACATGCGTGCCCGCGGCCAAAAAATCTAATCGGATTCAAATAAAGGAACTTCATCATGGCAAGCAAGGGCCGAGACAAAATCAAACTGGAATCGACCGCAGGCACGGGTCATTTCTACACGACGGACAAGAACAAGCGCACGATGCCTGAAAAAATGGAGATCATGAAATTCGATCCCAAGGCGCGCAAGCATGTGATCTACAAAGAAACCAAGATCAAATAGCCCTTCTCCTATGGCCAGCCCATCGGCTCCGATGGGCTGGCAGCAAGCTGCACGAATTCCAACTCACACGCCAGCCATCGACCCGACCGCCCAAGGTCCCGGTTTCTTTATTGCGCGTCAAGAAAATACAAACGTCCTTAGCGCTGTTTCAAATTGTCACCCGCTGCCTGACGTTCTTCTCTCTCATTTCACTGCCCGGCCCCTCAGCCACCACGGCACCACGATCAAGCACGTAATAGTAGTCGGCTAGCTCTTCCGCAAAATCGTAATACTGCTCGCACAGAAGCACCGCCATGCTCTCCTGCTTCGCCATGCGGGTGATTACGCGCCCGATCGCTTTGATGATGGACGGCTGTATGCCCTCAGTCGGCTCATCGAGTACCAGCAGCTTTGGCCCGCAAGCCAGAGCTCGGGCGATTGCCAGTTGCTGCTGCTGACCTCCGGACAGATCACCACCGCGACGCTTGCGCATCTCGTCAAGGATGGGAAACATCTCGAAAAGATTCGTCGGTATGGACGTACCCGCCGGCTTGGATGCGAGGCCCATGCGAAGATTCTCCTCGACCGTCAGCCTGGGAAAAATCTCGCGTCCCTGCGGCACAAAGCCAATACCGCTTCGTGCGCGCTGATAAGGCGTAGATGCCTGAATCGGTATACCGTCAAATTCGATCTGGCCGCTGCGGATAGGCACCAGACCCATGAGCGATTTCAACAAGGTCGTCTTGCCTACGCCATTACGGCCAAGCAGCACCGTCACCTTGCCAACATCAGCCTTGAGGCTGACATCTCGGAGAATGTGTGAACCGCCGTAGTACTGGTTGACATTCGATAGAGTCAGGATAGGCATCTTTATCAACGTCCCAGGTAGCTTTCGATGACCCGCTCGTCTGCCGAGACTTGCGACAGCGAACCCTGCGCCAGCACTGCGCCATCACAGAGCACGGTCACAATATCCGAGATGGCTTTGATGAAGCTCATGTCATGCTCGACGACGATCAGGCAGTGCTTGCCCTTCAATCGCAGTAACAGCTCGGCGGTGCGTTCCGTCTCCACATCAGTCATGCCGGCCACCGGTTCATCAAGCAGCAGCACACGCGGCTCCTGCATCAGCAGCATGCCAATTTCCAGCCATTGTTTCTGGCCATGGCTCAGTTCGCCCGCCTGACGATTGACCTGCTGAGCGAGATGAATCGTCTCAAGCACATCGGCCAATCGGTCGCGCTGGGCCGAATCGAGCTTGAAGCGCACGGAGGATATCCAGTCTTTCTTTGTTTTCAGGGCGAGCTCGAGGTTTTCAAACACAGTCAGTTTCTCGAACACAGTCGGCTTTTGAAATTTGCGACCGATGCCCATCGCAGCGATCTCTGGCTCCGAATATCTCAGCAGGTTGATCGTGCTTCCGAAATAAACGGTACCCTCATCTGGACGAGTCTTGCCCGTGATGATGTCCATCATCGTGGTCTTGCCAGCGCCGTTGGGTCCGATAATGCAGCGTAATTCACCGGGCGCGATATCCAGCGATAACTGGTTGATTGCCTTGAAACCATCAAAGCTGACACTCACATCTTCCAGATAAAGTATGCGTCCATGCGCAAGATCGAGCTCGCTGGCCTTGTGCGCACGACCCACCGACATGGTGCCACCCGCCGCAGTATCCGCCACAGGCCCTGCCAGAATTTTTTTTCGGTACGCCGTCATTCTTTCCGTGCCCGCGTTAATCAGCTCCGGTGTCACTGGCGTCCCCCACTGAATTTTCTGAGCAGACCAGCGATACCACCGGGCATATACAGCGTGACAATGACAAACAACAAGCCGAGGAAATAAAGCCAGATCGATGGTGCCACAACGGTGAGCCAGCTTTTCGCCCCATTGACAGCAAATGCGCCGGCTATCGGGCCAATCAGCGTGCCACGACCACCGACGGCAGTCCATATCGCGATCTCGATCGAATTCGCCGGACTCATCTCACTCGGGTTGATGATGCCGACCTGCGGCACATACAGCGCGCCCGCTACACCGCACATCATGGCCGACAGCGTCCATATCGCCAGCTTGTATGAGAGCGTCGGATAGCCGCAGAACATGACTCTGCTCTCGGCATCGCGGATTGCTTGCAATACGCGGCCAAACTTTGTGCTCACCAACCAGCGCGCCAGTAGGAAAAATCCAAGGAGAACCAACCCAGTCAGCACAAACAAGGTCATGCGCATAGGCTGCGTTGCGATCGGCATGCCAAGCAGACGTTTGAAATCGGTAAAACCATTATTGCCGCCAAAACCGGTTTCATTGCGAAAAAACAGCAGCATGGCGGCAAAGGTCATCGCTTGCGTGATGATCGAAAAATACACCCCCTTGATCCTTGATCGAAACGCAAAAAATCCGAATAAGAACGCCAGCATTCCGGGGACTGCGATGACCAGGATGATGGTCGCAATAAAGCTGTCTGATAAAGCCCAATGCCATGGCAATACCTTCCAATCGAGAAAAACCATGAAATCCGGTAAATCGCTGTGGTAATTCCCATCACGGCCAATTTGTCGCATCAGATACATGCCCATCACGTAGCCACCCAGCGCAAAAAATAATCCATGGCCCAGTGACAGCACACCTGCAATCCCCCAAACAAGATCCATCGCAAGTGCACAGATCGCATAGCACATGATCTTTCCCACCAAAGCAACGGCGTAATCGCTCATGTGGAACGGACTATCGGAGGGAAAGACTAGATTCATCACCGGTGCCAGTATGCATACGGCGATCAGTGCCAAAAGGAATGCGGCCCAGCCCGATCGGGAGAGCAGTGGCGACGCTGAGGGCAGAACAACGCCGGGGATATCGGGATTTTTCATTTCACGCCTCTGCACTGCGACCGGTCATCGCAAAAATACCTTGCGGACGCTTCTGAATGAATATCACGACCATCACGAGCAGCGCGATCTTTGCGAGCACGGCACCTGCAAGACCCTCAAGCAGCTTGTTCAGGACACCCAAGCCAAGCGCCGCGTAAACCGTACCGACCAACTGACCGACGCCACCCAGCACGACCACCAGAAACGAATCAACGATGTAGCTCTGGCCAAGATCCGGACCCACATTACCGATCTGCGACAGAGCCGCCCCTGCAAGACCCGCGATGCCTGAGCCGAGGGCAAAGGCCAGCATATCAATGCGCTCGGTGTTTACGCCCATCGAGGCAGCGATCGGACGGTTCTGCGTAACGCCCCGCACAAACAGACCCAGCCGAGTCTTCGTGATCAAAAAAGCCATGCCAAGCAGCACCACAATGGCAAAACCAATAATGAGGATGCGATTGAGGGGCAGCGTCAGATTGGGCAGAACCTGCATGCCGCCACTCATCCACACAGGATTCTCGACCGAGACATTTTGTGCGCCGAACAACGACCGTGTTCCCTGAATCAGCACAAGGCTGATGCCCCATGTCGCCAACAGCGTCTCCAGCGGCCGGCCATACAGGCGCCTCAGCACAATACGCTCGATGATGGCCCCGACCAGCGCTGAGGAAAGGAAGGCGACCGGCAGCGCCACCAAAAGATAACTGTCAAACGCTTCGGGAAGATATTTACGAAAAAATAATTGCACAACGTAGGTGGCATAAGCGCCGATCATGATGAGCTCGCCGTGTGCCATATTGATCACGCCCATCAAACCATAGGTGATCGCCAGACCAAGCGCCGCAAGCAGAAGGATAGAGCTCAGACTAATACCGGTAAACAGTACGCCCAGCTTCTCACCCATCTGCAAAGATGATTGCACCTCGCGAAGCGATGCGGTGAGTACTGCCTTGACGGTACTATCGCTCTCCACGGATAAACGCTGATTCAAGAGCAGCGCCGTATCAGGTGTATGACTGGCGGCGATATCCTTTGCAGCCTGCAGCCTCACGCTCGGGTCTTCGGCAGCGAGCAAGGCTGCGGTGCGTGCGAGCGTCAAATACATTTTGACTGCAGCATCTGGCTCTGATGAGCGTGCTTTTTCGAGCAATGGAATCTTTGCCGTATCCGGCTCCTTGAGCAAGGCTTTCGCTGCATCCAGCCGAACCGCTGTATCTTTAGCGAAGAGCCCGAGCACTGCCATCGTATTCTCAAGCTCACCACGCATGCGATTGTTACTGATGACATCCTCTGCATCATCTGGCAATGGGGTCACCAAGCCCGACACGGCGTCGATCGCCTTGTTGTCCTGCACGATGAAGACTCGGCCACCGGCGAGCTTCACCGAGTCCTCATTCATTGCCTTGATCAGCGCAAAAGTTTTTTCATCCGCATTTTTGATAACTTCCGCCAACGCCATTATTCGGGCGTCAGTGTCACCGCTTGCAAGTCTGATAGCTTCATCGGCAGTAAGTGCGTGAGCACCGCCTGTCGCGAGACCAAGTCCCGATGCGATCAGCATTGAGCTCAGCGCCCTGCAGAGACGGACCAGCAGAATTTTCATGTTCATAAAAAAGCCGGAGAAGATCAGTGCCTTCCCCGGCATGAGGCAGACGATTAACACGCAGAACCGTAACCACTCGGTGCAAAGCCCTGCGGCAGAGGCGAAACTCAAGAAGAGAGAACGATTACTTCTTTACTGGCTCATCAGGCTTTTTGTCGTTGCCCTCGATGTAAGGACTCCAGGGCTTCGCCTTGACAGGCCCAGGTGTTTTCCACACGACGTTAAACTGACCATCCGCCTTGATCTCGCCAATGAATACCGACTTGTGCAGGTGATGGTTCTTTTCATCCATCTTGGAAGTGATGCCGCTTGGCGCCTTGAAGGTCTGGCCCGCCATTGCAGCGATCACCTTGTCGACATCGGTTGACTTTGCCTTCTCAACGGCTTGCTTCCACATATTGATGCCGATGTAAGTTGCTTCCATTGGATCGTTGGTCAAGGGCCTGTCCTTGTGGCCAGCAATGTTTTGGGCCTTCGCATAATCACTCCACTTCTTCACGAACTCAGTATTCGCTGGATTTTTGATCGACATGAAGTAGTTCCACGCAGCGAGGTGTCCGACGAGTGGCTTGGTATCCACACCGCGCAATTCTTCCTCACCGACAGAGAAAGCAACGACCGGCACATCCTTGGCCTTCAGACCGGCGTTACCCAGTTCTTTGTAGAACGGAACATTTGAGTCACCATTGATCGTTGACACGACTGCTGTCTTGCCACCCTGGGCGAATTTCTTGATGTCGGTAACGATAGTCTGGTAATCCGCATGGCCGAAGGGGGTATATTTTTCATCAATGTCTGCATCTTTTACACCCTTGGATTTGAGGTAGGCACGCAATATCTTGTTGGTCGTGCGCGGGTAGACGTAGTCCGTACCGAGCAACACCCAACGCTTCGCCCCGCCACCCTCTTTACTCATCAAGTAATCGACCGCAGGTATCGCCTGCTGATTCGGTGCAGCGCCGGTATAAAACACATTTTTGGAAAGCTCTTCACCCTCGTATTGCACCGGATAGAACAAGAGCCCGTTCAATTCTTCAACCACGGGTAACACCGACTTGCGGGAGACCGAAGTCCAGCAACCAAAAATGACCGCAACCTTGTCCTTGGTTAAAAGCTGCTTGGTTTTTTCGGCAAACAGCGGCCAATTCGACGCCGGGTCAACGACCACAGGCTCCAGCTTTTTCCCGAGCACACCGCCCTTGGCATTGATCTC
>JAJTGC010000127.1 GCA_021298975.1 Oxalobacteraceae bacterium | reverse complement strand
TGACCCTAATGCAGATCGACCAGCTTTTCCAGACTCTGCAAGTTGTTCACCGCCAGAAAGCCATTGATCCACTGACGACTTTGCAGTATCGCCTCCGAGCCAGGCAGGTCCTTGGTTGGATGCAACCAGAAGAGTTTGGCACCACGTTGTCTGACCGCCCTGATTGCCCGCTCGGTATCGGCGGGTGGGTCGGTATCGTAGCCGTCAGAGAGTACATAAACCAAATCTCTGTTGCCCAGCGCCCGGCCCACATGCACCTTCAGGAAGGTATCAAGATTGGTGGCGATCTTGGTGCCGCCGCCGAAACCAAAGGTGACCGCATTGATTTTTTCCTGCACACGGCCGCTATTGCGATTCAGTAGCTGCGTGATTTCACTGATTCGGGTATGAAAAACCAGCACGCGCGCATTGAGTACCTGACTGAATACCCGCCCTATGCGCAGAAAAAACGGCGCATGCGCTTCCATCGATTTACTCACATCAATCAGCACGTAAATACGTGGCATGATCTGATCCCGTTGTTTGAGCCGCAGCTTTAACAATTCACCACCGGTCGACAATCCCTGCCGGATGGTCGAAGGTATGTCGATACGCTGAGGCTGGTGCGTCTGACGCCATTTGCGTATCAATTTTTTTCGCAGTCGCTGTTCCAGCGGACGAATATAGGATTCGAGCTTGTCGATATCCTCAGGCATCCATTTTTTGAAATCTTCATGCAAGGGATCGACTTTGCTGGCGCCACCCATGGCTTGCGGGTTGTCCACGCCATCGCCTTGTCCGCCATCAAAATCCAGACCCACGGAAGGCTTGGCCTGGCCGGGCGGTCCTTCCATGTCGGCATGCATTTGCTCGACAAGCTGTTTGAGTGATTTGGATTTTTTTTGAGCGCCACTGCTGCGCGTGCTGCCGCGCACTTTGTGCGGGAACCAGAAAGCGTCAAACAGATCAGGATATTTTCTCCACTGATCTGCCGTTGAACACGCAATACTGCGCCAACAGGGCTTGAGGCTTGGGTAGAGCGCTGGCTCAAGCTTCATTGCGATGCGGAGCATGCCGTCGAGCTCGGCGAGTCCGATCAGAAATCCGTGGTCGCGCAAATAATCAGCGAAGCCGCGAATCTGCACATCGGGCGAGGTCGCTGATGGCGGCTGCTGCATCACACTAGCGCAACTCTCCGGCGACGCCGACATCCATGCCGACTCGGCTCTCTGATTGTAATTTCGAGATGATGTCAGAACCCATCTGCCATTGGTCGGATCGGGTTTTCAGCAGCGATGAGAGGCAAGCGCGAATCATGTCGGGGTCGTCCGGCACCACCTCTTGCCCCATTGCGCAGAGTACGCGCACCCAATCCAGTGTTTCTGCGATGCCGGGTACTTTTTCCAAATCCTGCTTGCGCAGTTTTTGAACAAAGCCGACCGCCTGCTGCACCAGTAGGTGGTTTGCCTCGGGAACCATTTTCTTGACGATCTCGATTTCGCGCGGAAGCGTCGGATAGTCCACGTAGTGATACAGACAGCGTCTGCGCAAGGCATCCGACAAATCGCGGGTGCCATTGCTGGTCAGTACCACGATAGGCTGCGTGGTCGCTTTGACCGTTCCAAATTCCGGTACGGATATCTGGTACTCACCCAAAACTTCCAGCAAGTAGGCCTCGAATGATTCATCGGCACGATCGATTTCATCGATCAGCAATACCGCTGGTTTTTCAGAGGTGATGGCTTGCATCAGCGGCCGTTTGAGTAAAAAAGCTTCGGAAAAAAGATCCTCCCGCAACCCGCTGCCAATCTCTTTCTCCGCTTCGCGCAAGCGAATTTCCAGCAACTGCTTGCTGTAATTCCATTCGTACACTGCCTGATTCAAATCCAGGCTTTCATGACATTGCAGCCTGAACAAGGGCCGATCTAAAGCGCGCGACAATGCCTGTGCAATAGCCGTTTTACCCACGCCTGCTTCGCCTTCAAGCAGCATCGGTCGACCCAGTGCATCGGCCATCCACACCAATGTCGCCAGACCATCATCGGGCACATAGTCCGCGGAGGCCAGCCAGACGGAGACATCCTTTGGCGTCATGATCGCTTACGACTTTCTTCCAAACAGGCGCCCGAAAAAATCTTTGATGAGCATCCAGGCGATGGCCAGACCATTCAGCTCAGTCACCGCTTGTGCTGGCGGGCTGGCCGGCGAGCTTGCCGAGCTCGAATCAACGGCCGGTGGTGCCGCATCAGCCGGCGTGGCGGCAATCGCCTTGATTTCGAAATTACCCGCAAACTGAGCCAGAATCATGTCGGACACCGAGGTCATCATGCGGCCGCCAAACTGGGCAAACTTGCCATTGACGATCACATCCGCTTTACCCAGCAATTGCGTTTGGCCGTCAGGATCCAGCACCAACTGAGCGGTCAGATGCATCGAGGCGGATGAGCCGCCCTTGTCGGCACCTTTGCCCATCATCACCAGAGTTCGGGAGGCCGCGTCAATGGACAGGACTTCGATATCACCCGCAAACGCTGCAGTCGCTGGACCGACCTTGACCTTCACACTGCCTTTGTAGTTTTGGTCATCCACCTTTTCTGTAATCGCCGCACCTGGCATGCAGGTCGCCAGGGCAACGATATCCGAAAGAACCCCCCAACAGGCGTCGAGGGGGGCTTTGATGGGATAGCTTTTATCAAGTGTGACTTGCATCAGTGAGTTCCGTTAGTGAGTCAGACCATGTGACTTGAGCTCTTTCCAGATCCGGTAAGCCGTATGGGCGCCGTAAACGTGGGGATACTGCCCACGTGCGGTGACTCGGCGACACCCTTGGCACCAATCGGATGATGTGGCGAGGGCGTCACGGTGAAATCGGTTTCCCAATGCGGGGTTTCTACGGCGGTCGGCAAGAAGTAATCCATCAGCGTATTGCCCTGGATATTTCCCTGCGCATCAAACGACAGCAGTTGGCCCATCGCGACCGCAAAGCCTTCGGTCAGACCACCATGAATCTGCCCCTCGATGATCATGGGGTTGATCCGGGTACCGCAGTCATCAAGTGCATAGAAACGGCGGATCTTGGTTTCACCGGTTCCCTTGTCGATATCCACGACACACAGGTAGATACCAAACGGGAAAGTGAAGTTGGGTGGGTCGTAGTAATGCACGGCTTCAAGCCCCGGCTCCATGCCCGCAGGCGGCTTGTTGTAAGCAGCCCAGGCAATCTCGGTCATGGTCTTGAATTTTTCGGCATTCCCTTTGACTTTGAATCGGTCGATCTCCCATTCAAGATCGTTCTCGCCGACTTCCAGCAAATGTGCGGCCAGTTTTTTTGCCTTGGCGTGAATTTTTCGCGCGGCCATTGCAATCGCCGCACCTGCGACGGGTGTCGAGCGTGATCCGTAGGTACCCAGTCCATAAGGTGCCGTGCTGGTATCACCTTCTTCCACCTGAATGATTTCAGAAGGTATGCCCAGTTCGGTTGCAATGATCTGGGCGTACGTGGTTTGGTGCCCTTGACCCTGCGTGATTGTGCCCATGCGAGCAATCGCACTACCCGTCGGATGAATGCGGATTTCGCACGAATCAAACATGCCGACGCCCAGAATGTCGCACATCTTCGACGGACCGGCGCCCACGACTTCGGTAAAGGTGACCAGACCAATGCCCATCAATGTCGGGCAGTCGGGGTCTGCGCGTTTGGCGGCTTGTTCGACACGCAGCGCCTTGTAGTCAACCGCATGCAGTACTTTATCGAGCGCCGTATCGTAATCACCCGAATCGTATTCAAAGCCAAAGGCCGACGTATACGGAAATTGTTCCTTGCGGATGAAATTCTTCTTTCGAATTTCAGCCTTGTCCATATTGAGCTTCTGCGCCAGAACATCAACCATGCGTTCGATCAGATAGACCGCCTCGGTCACGCGGAAGGAACATCGATACGCCACGCCTCCCGGCGCCTTGTTGGTATAGACACCTTCAACAGTGCAATGCGCCGCCGGGATGTCATAGGAGCCCGAGCAGATATGAAACAAGCCCGCAGGGAACTTGGTGGGATCGGCACAGGCATCAAACGCACCATGGTCGGCAATCACATGCGCGCGCAAGCCGAGAATTTTCCCATCCGCTGTTGCAGCCAATTCACCCGTCATGTGATAGTCGCGAGCAAAGGCGGTCGATGAGAGATTCTCGATCCGGTCTTCAACCCACTTAACCGGACGACCCAGGACGATCGAAGAAACGATCGCACACACATAGCCGGGATAAATGCCGACCTTGTTGCCGAAGCCGCCACCAATGTCCGGCGAGACGATTCGTACTTTGGATTCCGGAATTCCGGAGAGCATGGAGACCACCGTACGAACCACATGCGGTGCCTGGCTGGTAAGGTAGGTGGTCAGCTCGCCCCGGACCGGGTCAAACGACGCCACCGCACCGCAGGTCTCGAGCGGGCAAGGATGCACGCGCGGGTACAGCAGTTTTTCCGTGACAGTCACCGGCGCATTGCTGAAAGCCGCATCCGTGGCCTCCTTGTCACCGGCATCCCATGTGAATATGTGGTTGTGATGATAGCGCTTGCCGTGTGCGCCTTCGGTTTTACCCGCGAGATCTTCACGCAGCACGGGCGCATCTTTTTCCAGTGCCTTGAAAGGATCAATGACGACGGGCAGTTCCTCGTATTCGACTTCCACAGCCTCGACACCATC
>JAJTGC010000126.1 GCA_021298975.1 Oxalobacteraceae bacterium | reverse complement strand
GTTCAGTGCAATCGCATCCCATTCATCAGCCGGCATCTGCCAGACGAAATCCGGGTCAGCTTCAGCCAGCAGCATTTCATAGGCCAACCAATCTGCAGGCACTGCGGGCATGGCCGCTTGCCGATCTTGCACACCCACGATGATCAAGGCAGGCATCGCTGTTTTTAATTGATTCGCCAGATCCAGATACTCGGTATCGATGATCAGCAGCTTCGCTTCGCCATGCAGCAGCATGAAGTGCAGCGTTGCGAAGTCGAGGCGTGTATTGAGCGTGTTGAGTACCGCACCGGACATCGGCACACCGAAATGTACTTCCACCATCTCAGGGAGATTGGGCAGCATCACTGCGACGGTATCGCTCTTGCCGATACCCAGCCGAGACAGGGCACTCGCCAGGTGCCGGCAGCGCTGTTCGGTCTCGCGCCAGTTGCGCCGGACCTCGCCGTAAACCACCGCAAGACGGTCACCATACACCTGCGCTGTGCGTCCTATGAAATCCAGTGGTGTCAGCGGCGTAAAATTAACGTCACGGCGCTCCAGACCCTTGTCGAAATCCGTCATGTGGGTTCACTTCCTGAGGTGGCAATCGGTTGATTTTAATGGAGCCACGGCAGCAAGCAATTGATGGATTTCTGTTATTCGTGTTGTCGATCAACTAATCAGTTCTTCACAAGAGGCGCAACCTAACGCATCCTGTCATTTACATCTTCAACTAAGCACCGGCTACGGGGGTGTGGCACAACCCAAGCTCGGAACCTGCAAATAAAGATTTTCGTGATCTCTCATCGATATTGATCACCGTAGAGAACTTACCGAATGCCCACTGATAACCACCTCATGATATTTGAATTTTGCCCCAGCAGTGCTCAGCTATCTGCATGAAGCGGTGGTTTTTCCCAACTTGACCTGTAGTCTTATTGTGACTACAATTTTGTCTGACTAACTTTTACTGGAGCGCCCATCATGAGCACTGCCGACACCTATGTCCGCGCCCGTATCGATACAGCAACAAAAGAACGAGCAAGTGAGGCTCTTGAGTCCATGGGGCTATCCATTTCGGATGCCATTCGTTTACTGATGCTGCGCATCGCTGACGAGCATCGTCTCCCCTTTGAAGTAAAAGTACCCAATGCCAAGACACGCAAAGCCATCCAAGAGCTGGAAACAGGCAAAGGCAAGCGCGCAAAGACCGTGAAAGTCTTGATGACAGAACTGAATGCGGACGATTGAATACGCTAATGCGTTCAAAAAGGACTACAAACGCATCAAGGCAACGCCTCATCACGCGAAAGACGCTGAGAAGCTGCTTTCATCTGCAGTCAAACTCTTGGCGCAAGACAAAGAATTGCCTCCCGCTAATCGCGACCACTCGCTCAGTGGCGATTGGGTGGGCTACCGCGAATGTCACATCAAACCAGATTTACTGCTGATATACAAAAAGCACGGAAACAATACACTGCGGCTCGCACGTTTCGGATCACACAGCGAACTGTTCGGGTAACCCTGGCCTCGGGGTTTGTACGTCCAGGAAGTGCTGCACCGGGAAGAAATTCATTCACCTCGGTGCGACAGTAACTAGAGACTCTCAGCCCTGACCCAGCGCCTTGAGCAAATTGGCTTGCACGATCTCGATCCAGTAACCGTCCGGATCTTTGATAAATGCAACATCGCGCATCTTGCCCTGCCAGATCAGGAACGGAGAAACAGATATGGCCAAAGCCCTGCGGCTGCGCATTACTGTCGTGGTATTTGAAATCCGGATCGCTCTCGGTACCCCAGTTGTGAGTCAGCTCAAGAATGCCACGCTGGCTGAAAGTCCATGCGGTTCGCTCACCTGCATCCTCAGGAATATCTGACGCATCATCAACACGCGCCAGAAAATACAAGGTGAATTTCATCTCAGGGAAATCCAGTTTCCGCAGCACACGCATACCCATCACGCGCGAATAAAAATCCAGCGCGACCGCAGGATCTTTGACACGAAGCATGGTGTGATTCAGAGTAAATCCGCGCGATACGGCTGGCAGACTGGCGGCAACGCCTGGATAGGATTCGGTAGAAAATGTCATGGGTACTTCCTTTCAATAAAAGCAGCGGCGAAAGTATAACCGATCAGATAATGGTGCCAAATTCACAATAACTCCTGAGTGCATCTATAAAAGCGATTCAGCCGAAAGAAAAATTTTGGCGAAACGCTAAAGATTGATCGCCATAAAGCAGTCCGATTACTGACCAGACGGCCCAAAACACCCAACGGTATTTTGTTAGAGGTTCAGATAACGTCAGCAGCCGGTGTCACGAATTTCACGCTCGGAAAATAATTTTTACAACACCGAGGATTACGCGTTAAAACAGGGCCGGCGCTGATGGCAGGATGGGCACCAATAAAAAAATCTCCCAGCACGCTATTTTTGACGCCGCCGCTGCGACGATATTGCAGAAAAGCTTTTCCTGCCAAAAACAACGCTGGCTTGGGGATCTCCAGCATCGGTAACTCCATGCCATCGAGCACCTTATTCAAGGGCTCGACGGAAAAAAATATCATCGACAGCTCGGCGTAAATTATAGGGTTTATAACTAAGCGGTGCACCCTTGATTGCGCTCGCAACTGTCCGATCGACCAGTCTGCCCATTCAGGATCGTTCTTTCAACAACATCGACGAGGACATTCGTGTCAACCAGCATCAGGCATCGCTGCGAAGCACCGCCATAAGGTCCTTGGTGCGCCACTTCACATCAGCATTGCCCCGCGCCACCTCAAAACGGTCGGGCTTACGCTTTTGCTGAACCTTTTGCTCCATGGATCACCGCTTCGCCTTCGTGATTAACCGCGAAGTCCAACGGCATGCCGGACTTCAAGCCCACAGCATCGCGGATCTGCTTGGGTATGGTGACTTGTCCTTTGATGAGAGCGTGGTCAACATGCGGCCTCCTGTGTTTTACCTTGACTGATATGGGAATGCCTGATCGGATTCGGGGCAAGATATGCGTTTTTTCTGACACACATGAGAGGTATCTTGTATTGTCACCAGCACATTCATATCGAAAGCTTGTGTATGCATCATGGCGAATGAGTTAATTTTTTTAAAACCCCGGTAAATGCAAGCGTTTCTATCCTGGTCGGTCCCACCTGATTAAATCGCGAAAAAAAGCCCAGTCCGAGAACTGGGCTTTTCGCATGACACTTGGTGCTGATGAGGCGAATCGAACACCCGACCTACTGATTACGAATCAGTTGCTCTACCAACTGAGCTACATCAGCGACAAACCGTATTTTAACAAATATGCGTGAGCTTATGACCGTCTTGGCCATGCGATGTCACTCAGCCGAATGATATGCCGTCACCCGCTGCACTTCATTGCGGGAACCAATAAACACGGCCACACGCTGATGCAGGGTATGCGGCTGGATATCGAGTATCCGGTTTTTACCATCCGTCGCCGCACCACCCGCCTGCTCTATGATGAAGGCCATGGGGTTGGCTTCGTACATCAGCCGCAGCTTGCCGGGCTTGTCGGGCTCGCGTGTATCAGCCGGGTACATGAAGATACCGCCACGACTGAGTATGCGATGTACATCCGCGACCATGGAAGCAATCCAGCGCATATTGAAGTTTTTACCGCGCGGCCCGGTCTTGCCGGCTTCGAGTTCTTTGACATAGCGAGTCACAGGCGGATACCAGTGACGTGCGTTGGAGGCATTGATGGAATACTCTGCCGTGTCCGCCGGAATCTGTAGCGCGCGCTGTGTCATGACCCATGAGCCCATTTCGCGGTCGAGCGTGAAGCAGTTGACGCCATTGCCCGTAGTAAGTACCAACACGGTCTGAGGTCCGTATACCGCATAACCCGCAGCGACTTGTCGCGTACCGGGCTGCAGAAAATCTTGCTCGGTTGGTGTGGCCATGCCTTCTGGCGCCTTCAATACCGAGAAGATCGTCCCGATGGAGACGTTCACATCGATATTGGACGAGCCATCAAGTGGATCGAATAACAACAGGTATTCGCCCATCGGGTAGCGATTGGGAATCGGATGGATAGTTTCCATCTCCTCCGAAGCCATGGCAGCAAGATGACCGCCCCACTCGTTGGCCTGCAATAAAATCTCATTGGAGATGATGTCGAGTTTTTTCTGGATTTCGCCCTGTACATTTTCCGTATCGGCGGTACCGAGTACATCTCCCAAGGCGCCCTTGCCTACCGCATGACTGATGGTCTTGCAGGCCCGCGAGACGACTTCGATCAGCAGTCTCAGCTCGGCTGGAATGGAATTATTGAGACGCTGTTCTTCAATCAGGTACTGCGTAAGACTGACACGTTTCATGAGGGTACTCGCTGGCAGGCAAACATTAATTGGCGAGTGCTTTGCCGATGACTTCGGCAACGTCATTCGACAGTGCGACTTGGGGATTGAGCGCATCGAGCGCAATCACCTGCTCTGCCCAGAAAGCATGTCCACTGCCATCGGGCGCATGGAAACGGGCTGGGTTGCTGTTACAAAACGCAAACAGCAGGCTGCGCGCACGGTTGGGGTTTTTCAGGGTAAAGGCTGGATGACGCATCAGCTGTCGAACTGCTTTCACATCGGTCGCAGGCGATGCGCCCTGCAGGCTGAACCATTTGTCGATAACCAGCGCCTCTTGTTCAAAATCGTCATAAAACGACTGCAGTGCCTCAGCGACACCGGGCGCGTCATGATGCACCATTGCAGACAGTGCCGAGATACGATCGGTCATGTTAGCGGCGTGATCGAGCTGGTCTTGCATGATGTTGTGGGACTCGGTATCGCGTAGCTCGGCCAGATAGCCCAGTGCATTATTACGTAGAGCGCGGCGACCGGCATGTTTCGGATCAGGGCGATAGGCACCGGGCGTATGGTGTGCGTGATAGATCTCGATCAAATCAGCGCGCAAGGCCAGCGCGAGCTGACGGCGCAATGCGCAACGCGCGCGATGAATAGCCTGCGGATCGATCACATCCACCTGTTCCGCGAGCATGCCTTCGGACGGCAGCGTCAACACCAGATCGCGGAAAGCCGGGTCCAGCGAT
>JAJTGC010000061.1 GCA_021298975.1 Oxalobacteraceae bacterium | reverse complement strand
GGTCCTGTTTGAGAAGGGTATGGATTTTGAAATCCGTGATGTGGATTTATTTAACAAGCCCGAGGATATTTCGACCATGAATCCTTACGGCCAGGTACCCATACTGGTGGAGCGGGAATTGGTACTCTATGAGTCGAACATCATCAATGAGTACATTGATGAGCGCTTTCCTCATCCGCAGCTCATGCCCGCCGACCCGCTCATGCGTGCGCGCGCTCGTTTGATGCTGTTCAATTTTGAAAAAGAGCTGTTCGTGCATGTGCATACGCTGGAAAACGAAAAATCGCGCTCTTCAGAGAAAAATCAGGAAAAGGCGCGGAATGAAATCCGCGATCGGCTGACAACGCTGGCACCGCTGTTCCTGAAAAACAAGTACATGTTGGGCGAAGAGTTTTCGATGCTGGATGTGGCCATCGCACCTTTGCTCTGGCGCCTTGATCACTATGGGGTGGAACTCTCGAAGACGGCTGCGCCGCTGATGAAGTACGCCGAGCGGATCTTCTCGCGTCCCGCATATATCGAAGCACTGACTCCCTCCGAAAAGGTAATGCGGCGTTGATCGTTGCCGTAGGCGGGCCCTTGGGTCCGCCACAGTCTCGGAGGCGGCAGCGGGAGTGTTCTTTTATCCAGGTTTTTTTAATGTGACTGTTTGATGCCGGAAACTTCCACCAAACCCTACCTATTGCGTGCTCTTTACGAGTGGTGCACAGACAATGGCTACACACCCTACATCGTGGTAGTGGTTGATGCCAGCACGCGCGTGCCGGCAGAATTTGTAAAAAACGGTGAAATCGTCCTCAATATCAGCTTCGAAGCCACGGGCAACCTCAAAATAGATAATGATTTTATTCACTTCAAGGCGAGGTTCGGCGGTGTTGCACGCGAAATTGAAGTGCCCGTCTCGAATGTGAGTGCCATTTATGCCCGGGAGAACGGTCAGGGCATGGCCTTCGAAGTCCAGCGTGACGATGAGGGGCAGCGCAAGAAAAAGCCGCGTAGTGAGCCAGCGAAAATGCCGGCGAGGAAAATCTCACCGCTGTTGTCGGCTGTGCCTCCCGCACCGAGTAACGCGGACAAGGCGCCGGAGGATGACAATCAGCCCGACCCACCCGGCAAGGGCGGTCGACCACGCCTCACACGGATCAAATAACGTATAATTCGCGTTTTTCAGCGGCCGGCTTAGCTCATCAGGTAGAGCACTTGATTTGTAATCATGGGGTAGCGGGTTCGAGTCCTGCAGCCGGCACCACCGCACATTAAGAGGCTCTGTCAGAAGGAGCGCCGCAGACCGTACACTGGTACGGCAAGGGCTCATGGCGCTGGCAGCGGCATGTTGACAGCGCCTCCAAGACAAGTCGTTATCCTAAACGGCTTTACTTTCCCTGCAGCGGCTCATTGAATATCGCATCCGATAGATCGTGAACCGACCTGCAGACGCCGTGCCCCTCTTTTTTTCTGTCGTCCGATGTCGGCTCCAGTGCCTACACTCCCTCGCAGCGCCCTTGGTACAAATCCGACTAGCAGCACTTCGGCACCCGGCCGCTGCCGCCATACCGGGCATCCTGGCGTTCGCGGAAGAACGCCTCATAGCTCATCGCCGGTTGGTCCGGGTGGTTTTCGTGCATGTGATTAAGGTAGTTATCATAATCAGGCAGACCCACCATCAGCCGGGCAGTCTGACCCAGATAGGCACCAAATTTTCCAAACTCTCCGAACATCATGTCTCCCCGTTACTCAGGCGCTTGCGGCGGCTGAGGGTATGGCCGGCGACTCTTCGGACGTGGGTTTGTCCGAACGCAGCGCCTGCAGGCAGGCACGAACGCTGAAGAACAGGATAGAGAGCACTACCGCCATGAAAATCGCAGCCAGGGTTGCGTCAATATAGTCATTCATGATGATCTGCTGCATCTGTTCCGGTGATTTCGCTGGCGGGAGTACTTTCCCGTCGGCGGCAGCCGTTTTGAATTTCTCTGCATGCGCAAGGAAGCCAATGCGCGGATTGTCATGAAAGAGTTTCTGATAGCCCGCAGTCAGCGTGCAAATCAGTAGCCAGACCGTGGGTAGGAGAGTGACCCAGGCGAATTTCTCGCGTTTGAGTTTAAACAGCACCACGGTTCCCAGCATCAGCGCAACAGCGGCCAGCATCTGGTTGGAAATGCCGAACAGAGGCCACAGGGTGTTGATGCCGCCCAGCGGATCTATCACGCCCTGATAAAGGAAATAGCCCCACGCGCCCACACACAGCAAGGTGCCCACCAAGCCGGCAACCAGCCCTGGCAGTGCCCGGAAAGGCGGCACCACCGTCCCGATCAAGTCTTGCAGCATGAAGCGGCCGACGCGCGTACCGGCATCGACGGCTGTGAGAATGAAGAGTGCTTCAAACAGGATGGCAAAGTGATACCAGAACGCCATCATCGTCTGGCCGCCAAAAACGCTGGAGAAAATCTGCGCCATGCCTACTGCCAGTGTGGGCGCGCCGCCGGTGCGCGAAATGATGGTGCTTTCGCCGACATTGGTGGCAGTCTGCTGCAGCATTTCCGGCGTAACCATGAACCCCCACTGGCTGATCGCCGCAGCCGCACTCTCTGGGCTGGTGCCAATCAATGCGGCGGGACTGTTCATCGCAAAGTAAACGCCCGGTTCGATAATGCTGGCAGCGACCAGCGCCATGATGGCGACAAAGGACTCCATCAACATGCCGCCATAGCCAATGTAAGGCGCGTGCATTTCGTTTTCCAGCAGCTTGGGTGTCGTGCCCGAAGAAATCAGTGCATGAAAGCCCGACACCGCACCGCACGCGATCGTAATGAAAAGGAAAGGGAAGAGCGTGCCCGACCAGACAGGACCCGAGCCATCAATAAACTTGGTAATCGAAGGCATTTTCAGGTCAGGCGCGACGAACAATATGCCCAGTGCCAGTCCCACGATCGTGCCAATTTTCAGGAAGGTGGACAGGTAATCGCGGGGCGCCAACAGCAGCCATACGGGCAGCATGGAAGCGACCACGCCATAAGCCAGCAGCATCCACGTGAGTTGTTTCCCGTTGAAAGTGAAGGCGGGCCCCCAGACAGGATCCGCAGCCACCTGACCGCCGACCACGATAGCGAGCATCAGCAGGACGAAACCGATGAGGGAAACCTCGCCTATCCGGCCCGGCCGGATGTAGCGACTGTAGATGCCCATGAAGAGCGCAATCGGTATCGTCGCACCCACGGTGAACGTTCCCCATGGGCTCTCTGCCAGCGCCTTCACGACGATCAGTGCCAGCACGGCCAGCAGGATCGTCATGATCATGAACGTGCCGAACAGCGCAATCAAGCCCGGCACGATGCCCAGCTCGGACTTGATCATGTCGCCCAGCGAGCGACCGTCACGGCGTGTGGAAATGAACAGAATCATGAAATCCTGCACTGCGCCGGCGAGGATCACGCCCGCCAGGATCCACATCATGCCCGGCAGATAACCCATTTGCGCCGCCAGCACCGGCCCCACCAGGGGGCCAGCGCCTGCGATCGCAGCAAAGTGGTGGCCGAACAGCACGTGCTTGTTGGTCGGCACATAATCGAGACCGTCATTGAGTCGCACGGCCGGCGTTGCGCGATTGGCATCAAGCTGCATCACGTGCGTCGCAATAAATCGCGCATAAAAACGGTAGGCGATCAGATAAACCGCCACTGAGGCAACCACAATCCACAGTGCGTTAATGGTTTCGCCGCGCGCAAGCGCTACGGTGCCGAGTGCGAATGCACCCAGAAGCGAGAGTGCGATCCAGCCAGCTTGTTTGACCATAGAACCCATGAAAGTCTCCGAATAACCCAGCGATGGCAAATGATAGAAAACGCCGGATTATACTCCCGTGACTACGGGTATTTTTCTTCGGTCGACGCATGAAAATGTGGGTAATCAGGCCTGAAAAACATACAGGTCGTGTCTTTTTGAGATATTCGCGCTTGATGCGGGTGAAATCCGGATTTGTAATGGTTTTGTTAGACTCTGAAACCCTGCACACGGAAGAAACAATAAACGGAGAAATGTTTTGAAAAATGCAACCCATCTTGCTGCGGCGCATTTGCTCAGGCAACGACTCTCACTGACGCCGATCGTAGCGCTGCCATCAGATCTGGCGCCTCACAGCGTGACCGATGGCTATGCGATCCAGTCGGCGATCAATACACTGTTGATCGATGCGGGTATGGGCGAGATGGTCGGGCACAAGATTGGTTGTACAACGCCGGTCATGCAGGCTTTTGTGAATATCAATCATCCGTGTTCCGGTCGTATCTTCAGCAAAACAGTCATGCATGCGCATGGCACGGTGCCGCGTCATGGTTTTGTGAAAATCGGCATGGAATGTGAAATTGCCGTTCGCTTGTCTGCGGATTTGCCGCCACAGTCTGTGCCTTACACCAAAGAGACTGTTGCGCCGGCGGTTGCCGAAGTCATGGCGGCCATTGAGCTCGTCGACGAGCGCTACGAAAACTATCGTGCGCTGGGCATACCCACCCTGGTTGCCGATGACTTTTTTAATGCAGGCTGTGTGCTGGGTCGTCCGGTATCAGACTGGCACCATCTTGATCTCGCCGCGCTGACCGGTCGTGCAATGATCAATGGTGTCGAGGTCGGCCGTGGTGTCGGGTCCATGGTGCTTGGTCACCCACTCAATGCGCTTGCCTGGCTTGCCAATGCCCAGGCAGAGCATGGTCTGCCCGGACTCAAGGCGGGCGAGTTTGTCATGCTCGGCAGTGTGGTAGCGACCCAATGGCTGAACGCCGGTGACCGGGTACGCATCGAGATCAGTGGACTGGGTGAAGTAAAGCTGGATATTCAGTAGCAAAGGTCTTTGACCAACCACCGGCTGCCGCCGTTGGGGTCTGCCGAGCCCTCATTTGATGAAGATGCGCAATGCCATTCAGAGAATCAGCGTACGGTATCGATTGACCATGGCTTGATTGACAGAAAAAACGGCTTGGCCCCACGTGGTAAATTCTGATGATTATGATACGAACGGAGATGTAATGCGCGGAGATGCAATGCAACGTCTTATTGTTACAGCGACCCTGATTTTTTCTGTGGTCTTGTCCGCTGGCGCACAGGAAAGAGCGCAACACGGTGACTGGGTCTCGCAATTTCTTGATGGGAGAGGCGAGGCCAGCACCCATGAAAACGGCATGTCCCTGCTGGGGATGCTGTGTGGTGACGGTAGCTGCAGATATTATTTTGCCAATGGCTTGGATTGCGAGCCCAGCGCCAATTACCCGCTTATGTTGACGACGGATGTCGGTGCGGTGCCGCTTGAAGCAGTGTGCGAACCGATGACCACCGCCAATGGCGAGGTGATGCTTTACTGGTTTGCCGAGACACCTTACTTGAATGACGCATTTGCCAAAACACCGGTGATCGGTATTGCTTTTCCCCTCACCAATGGCGGATTCAAGACCAGCAAATTTTCGATGAACGGCTTTGCCGAGGCAGTCGAGCGTATGGTGAATGTCATGCAGGAAGGGAAAGCATCGGATGCACCCCTGGAAGAGGCCGCGCCAACTGACCCTCTGAACGACCAAACCTGAACAGGCAGGCTCGGTTTACTGCGACCGCTCTGCCTTGATGCCCATCCATTCCGGCGCCAGTGTCTGCTCGACAGACAGCAAATCGAGTATCCGGCCGACGGTGTGATCTACCATTTCCGAAACGGTTTGGGGGCGCTGGTAGAGCGCAGGTAGCGGTGGAAAAATAATACCGCCCATTTCAGTCACCGCAGTCATGTTACGCAGGTGAGCCAGATTGAATGGGGTCTCGCGTACCATCAGTACCAGACGGCGACGTTCCTTGAGCATGACATCAGCGGCTCGGGTGATGAGGTTGTCGCACATCCCGTGAGCGACCGAGGCCAGGGTTTTCATCGAGCAGGGCGCAACCACCATGCCATCCGTGCGAAATGACCCACTCGCCACGCAAGCACCAATGTCGCGCACGCTATGCACCACGTCCGCTAGCGCCTCGACCTCCTTGCGCTTGATGTCGAGTTCGTGATGAAGATTCAGCGCTGCCGCGTCCGAAATCATCAGATGGGTTTCTACCCCCCCTGATTTTCTCAGCTGCTCCAGCAGCCGTACCCCATACAACGCGCCCGATGCACCCGTCATGGCGATCACCAGGCGCTTCATTGCCGATCAGCCCTTGAGCAGCGTCTTCAGTTCGCCGGACTCATGCATTTCGCCGACGATATCGGCACCGCCAATGAACTCGCCTTTGACATAGAGCTGCGGGACGGTTGGCCAGTTTGAAAAGTCCTTGATGCCCTGACGGACTTCCTCATCTTCCAGCACATTGATCGTCACCAGATCTTCCACGCCCGAAGCTTTCAGCAGCTCAATGACACGGCCCGAAAATCCGCATTGCGGGAACTGGGCAGTGCCTTTCATGAACAACACCACGGCATGGCTGGTCACGGTCTCTTTAATCCAGGATTGAACGTCGCTCATAAATCCTCTGTAAGTAAGTTAAGACAACCTCAGCATTATAGGGAAAAACCGCAACTCTCTCCCGGCATCCCAACGCCTGAGGCCAATCGCGGCATTGCATCGTCTGCCGGACGCGCACCGTCTTGCCAGACAGCGCCATCAGGCGGAGCCGCAGCAGGCGGCACGCATGCCTGGCAACGCGCTGGCAGCCGGGGTAACGGCGGAAGCACCAAGCACCAAGTACCAAGCGCCAAGCACCAAGCACCAAGCACCAAGTACCAAGTACCAAGTACCAAGTACCAAGTACCAAGTACCAAGCGCCAAGCACCAGGCACCAAGAGCAGGCCGCCTTCAGCGCTTGAGCCGGGCGAAGGCATCAGCCATCGCCGACCCCGCCGGTGCGGCCTCTCGCTGAGGCTTCATCTTGGGTTCGGGCGCGGTGCGGCGCGAGCGCGGTTCGCCAGCGGTTGCCGCGCTGTCCGACAAGCGCAGCGTCAATGCAATCCGCTTGCGTTTGGGATCGACTTCCAGCACTTTGACCTTGACCACTTGTCCGGCTTTCACCACCGTATGCGGATCTTTGACAAACTGGTCCGATAGCGCAGATATGTGGACCAGGCCATCCTGATGCACACCGATATCCACAAAAGCACCGAAAGCGGCGACGTTGGTCACGACCCCTTCAAGAATCATGTCCGGCCGCAGATCCGAGATGGCCTCGATGCCTTCCTTGAAACTGGCAGTGACAAACGCCGGACGCGGATCGCGTCCCGGCTTGTCGAGTTCTTTAAGAATGTCCGCCACGGTGGGTAAACCGAATTTTTCGTCAGCGAAGCGTTTGGCATCCAGTGATTTCAGCAGCGCACTGTCACCCATCACACTTTTCACATCACGCTGTATCTCTGCCAGAATTTTTTCCACCAGTGGATACGACTCCGGATGAACCGCGGAGGCATCCAGAGGATTGTCGCCGTTCATAATGCGCAGAAAGCCTGCCGACTGCTCGAAGGTCTTCTCGCCCAGTCGCGGTACATCGCGTAAGGCAGCGCGCGAACTGAACATGCCGTTTTTATCGCGGAAGCTGACAATGCTCTGCGCCACCTGACCATTCAACCCGGACACCCGCGCCAGCAAAGGCGCTGACGCCGTATTCACGTCGACACCCACGGCATTCACGCAGTCTTCGACAACGGCATCAAGCGAGCGCGCAAGGCGGGTTTGCGACACATCATGCTGATACTGACCGACGCCAATTGATTTCGGATCAATCTTGACCAACTCGGCCAGCGGGTCTTGCAAGCGACGCGCAATCGATACCGCGCCGCGCAGCGATACATCAAGTTCAGGCAATTCACGCGAAGCAAATTCAGAAGCTGAATACACCGACGCACCTGCCTCGGAGACCACGATTTTGTTAAGCTTGAGTTCAGGTTGCAAGCCAATCAACTCTTGCGCGAGCTTGTCGGTTTCGCGCGATGCTGTGCCGTTGCCAATCGAGATCAGTGCCACCTGATGCTTGCGTGCGAGCAGCGCCAGGGTGTGCAGTGAACCCTGCCAGTCATTGCGTGGCTGATGCGGGTAGATGGTTGCGGTATCGACGACCTTGCCGGTGGCGTCCACCACAGCGACTTTCACGCCGGTACGCAAGCCAGGGTCGAGCCCCATCGTGGCGCGTGGCCCCGCCGGTGCGGCCAGCAATAGATCTTTCAGGTTGCGTGCAAAAACACGAATGGCTTCGGCTTCAGCCTCTTCGCGCAAGCGCGTCATCAGTTCCGTCTCCAGATGCATGAAGATTTTCACGCGCCAGGTCCAGCGTACGGTATCCATCAGCCATTTGTCTGCAGGACGACTTTGCTGACGCACGCCAAAGCGTGCAGCGATTTTGCTTTCGCAAGGATTCAGGGGCGCATCCCATTTCGGTTTCTCTGCCTCGCTGTCGAGCCGCAGTATCACCGTGAGGATTTCTTCGCGTCGACCGCGCAAGAGCGCGAGTGCGCGATGTGAAGGAATGCCGGAGAGGTTCTCCGAATAATCAAAGTAGTCCGCAAATTTTTCGCCGGCATCCTGCTTGCCCTCGATGACTTTGGATTCGACCACGCCATGCGTGGTCAGGTACTCCCGAATGTCTTGCAGCAGCACCGCATCTTCGGCAAAGCGCTCCATCAGAATTTGTCGCGCGCCGTCCAGCGCCGCCTTGGTATCGGCAACGCCGGGGTTGTCGCCTTGTTCGGTGGTGAAAGGCGGGCGCAAATAGGGCGTCGCTTCCGCATCCGGATCCAGCGCAGGATTCTGAAGCAGGGCAGTGGCCAGCGGTTCCAGTCCTGCTTCGATCGCCATCTGTGCTTTGGTGCGGCGCTTGGGGCGATAGGGCAGATACAGATCTTCCAGCAGGGTTTTATCTTGCGCCAGGCTGATGGCCTTGAGCAGCTCGGGGGTCATCTTTCCCTGTTCTTCAATCGAGGCAATGATGGTAGTACGACGAATTTCGAGCTCGCGCAAATAGCGCAGACGTTCTTCCAGCAGACGGAGCTGGATATCATCCAGTCCGCCGGTGGCCTCCTTGCGATAACGGGCAATGAAGGGCACCGTTGCGCCTTCATCCAGCAGTGCTATGGCGGCTGCCACCTGTTCATGGCGCGCAGCGAGTTCGACGGCAAGTCGTTGTTCAATGGTTGGCAACATCGGGATGATTGTCAGAGAGGTTGATGGGGAAAAGAGATTAAGAAAAAAACAGGATCGGGTCGATTATTTGTCGGACAGAGCCGCTTGATGTCTGCCGCCAGTGATGCGTTCTATGCCGGCCAGGTCTTTCCAGCTCTGCACATCGCTCCAGCCAGCACGTGTGAGTTGTGTGCGTACCGCAGAGGCCTGATCGTAACCATGCTCGAGCAGCAGCCAGCCACCGCGCTTGAGATGCGCCGGCGCGCCTTCGATAATCGCCGAGAGCGCCGTCATGCCAGTGGCATGATCGGTCAGCGCTGAAGGTGGCTCGAAGCGCAAATCGCCTTGCGACAGATGGACATCGCTGGCGGCAATATAAGGCGGGTTGCTGACGATGAGATCAAACGCGCCCTCCAGCGCTTCATACCAATCGCTACGCAGGAATTGAATTTTCACGCGATGCTGTTCGGCATTGCGGTGCGCGATGGTCAGCGCCTCGTTGCTGATGTCAGTGGCAGTGATTTGCGCGTCGCGGCGGGCATGCGCCAACGACACCGCGACGGCGCCCGAACCCGTACCCAGGTCTGCCGCGCGACCTGATTGCGGCAATCTTTCTATGGCAAGTTCCACCAGCAGTTCGGTCTCGGGTCGCGGAATCAGCACATCGGGTGACACTGCGAAGCTGAGACCATAGAATTCACGCTCGCCGGTCAGGTAGGCGATCGGTTCGCCGTGCAGGCGTCGCAGCAGCAGACCGCTGATCTGGTTGACCTGTTCGGCACTCAGCGCATCGTTTTCACGAATGACCAGCAGTACCCGCGAACAATGCAGGGCATGTGCCATCAAAATGCGGGCTTCCAGCGGGTCGATCAGGGCGAGTCTGAGCAGATCGCGAATCGTCATGCAGTCCGCTTGCTGCGCAGTGCAACGAAAATCAACGCAATGGCAAAAATCGCAAACCACACCAGCGCCCATTGCGGTATCGACAAACCGAGGATGGGCTCGTATTCGGTCGTGCACAAGCCATCGGCCTGAAACAATGCAGGAAACCAGCGGGCAATGAAAATCTTGTTCAGCGAGGTCTCGAGCGGGTCAATGCCACAGGAGATGGTGGGATGGGCTTTGATCCACAGATGCCTGATCGCGATACCCGCGCCCGTGACTGAGGTAAGTGCTGAAAGCGCTGCGCCCATACGCAGCATGGTAGCCGGTAAAAAGAGCGTGATCAGACACAGCAAGGCGACCGCTGCAAACGCATAACGCTGCAAGATGCAAAGCGGGCAGGGCTGCATCTCCAGCACGAGTTGCAGGTACAGACCGACCCCAAGCATCGCGATGCAGACGAGGGCGACCAGGAGCAGGAGCGGTTTGGCAAGCGGGTTGATTTGCATGATGAAGCCTTGAAAATTGATGTATCCGGCGGATGCGTTCGTTGGTTGGGCCGACGAAAAAAATGTCTCCGTCAATCTGCCAGCGCCGCCAGCAGTTCTGCCTGATGTTCGGCCATGAGCGTATCAGTTAATTCATCCAAGTCACCTTCCATCATCATGTCCAGTTTGTACAGCGTGAGGTTGATCCGGTGATCCGTAATCCGTCCCTGCGGAAAATTATAGGTGCGAATGCGTTCGCTGCGGTCACCCGACCCCACCAGTGATTTGCGGGTTGCTGCTTCGGCAGACTGTTGCGCGCGCAGTTGCACATCCTTGATGCGGGTGGCCAGTACCTTGAGTGCCTGCGCCTTGTTCTTGTGCTGACTGCGATCATCCTGACATTCGACCACGATGCCGCTGGGCAGGTGCGTAATGCGTACGGCTGAATCCGTTTTGTTGATGTGCTGCCCGCCTGCGCCTGAAGCGCGATAGGTATCGATGCGCAAATCTGCCGGGTTGATATCGACTTCGCCGATTTCATCCGCCTCCGGCATCACCGCAACGGTACAGGCCGAGGTGTGAATCCGTCCCTGTGCTTCGGTGGCCGGCACACGCTGCACCCGATGACCACCGGATTCGAACTTCAGTCGCGAGTACGCGCCATGACCGACGATACGCACGATCACTTCCTTGTAACCGCCCAGCTCTGCGGGTGACTCGGAGACCATTTCCACCTGCCAGCGTTTGCGCTCAGCAAACCGGCTGTACATGCGCAGCAAATCACCGGCAAAGAGCGCCGATTCATCGCCGCCCGTACCCGCGCGTATCTCCAGGAAGATATTGCGATCATCATTGGGATCTTTGGGCAACATCATTTTTTGCAGATCAAGTTCCAGCGCCGCAGCGCGCGCCTGCGCCGCATCCATCTCTTCTTGCGCGAAACTTTTCATTTCCGGATCGCTCATCATGTCCTGCGCGGCGATCAGGTCAGCCTGAGCCTGGTTCCATTGGGCGTGCACAGCGACCAGCGGCTCCAGTTCGGCGTGCTCGCGCGTGAGCTTGCGATAGTGTTCCATATCGGCGGTCGCGCCTTCCTGATTCATCAGGGCGCTGACTTCTTCCAGCCTTTGGGTCAGCTGATCAAGCTTGGAAAGCAGGGACGGTTTCATGCAGAGTGTGGGCAGAGCAAGGGTAGTAGCGGGTGGATGTCGGCAAACGCGTGCCGGATGCTGCGGGCGGCTGACGAAGACTTCGCTAGCGCTTGGTGCGGAACAGCTGCGGCAGCCACTGAGCCAGATGCGCGCGCTCGTCGGCATCAGCCTGATGCAATGCTTGTTGCGGACCATGCAGGAATTTCGCGGTCAGTCCTTTGGAAAGTGCTTCGAGTACCGCTTCCACATCGTCGCCACGGGCCAGCAGTTTGCGCGCGCGTTCAAGTTCCGTCTGCCGCATCTGTTCGCTGCTTTCCTGCAGTTCCTGAATCAGCGGCACGATCGCGCGGCTGTCCAGCCAGTTCATGAATCCCTGCACGCGGGTTTCGATAATGGCTTCTGCCTGTGCCACCGCCGACTGACGGTTTTCCATGCCGATTTGCACGGCAGC
>JAJTGC010000060.1 GCA_021298975.1 Oxalobacteraceae bacterium | reverse complement strand
GTCTGCGCCGGCGAATTCATTGCCGGATGCAGCCATGCGGGAGAAATATCGGGTGCATCCGTTTCAAGCACCAGCGCCGAGATCGGCAGCGAAGCAGCCAGACGACGTATCTGCAAGGCCCGGGTAAAGGTCATGGCGCCACCAAAACCCAGCACAAAACCCAGATCAATAAAAGCCTGCGCTTGCTGCACACTGCCGTTGAAGGCGTGCGCAATACCGCCATTGACCCGGATGCGTCGAAGATACTTGAGCAAGGTATCTTGCGAACGCCGCACGTGCAAGATCACGGGCAAATCGAAATCGCGCGCGATCTTTAATTGTTCACTGTAAAAAAATTCCTGCTTCGCGCGCATCGGCTCGGTGGTCAGCTCGGGGATGAAAAAATCCAGACCGATTTCACCAATCGCGACAAAACGGGCATCAGCGATTGCACGCTTCACGTGTTCGCGCAACACGTCCAGATCATCTTCGGAGGCGTCTGGCACGTACATGGGATGAATGCCCAGCGCATACACGCAGGAAGGCAGTGTCGCCGACAGGCTCGCTACTTTATCGAAATTGGTGCGCTCGACTGCCGGAACAATGATCCATGACACACCCGCCATACGGGCTTGTTCTTCCCAGTGACTCGCCGTGTCACCAAATTCACTGGCATCCAGATGACAATGACTGTCGATAAACATGGCGGTCTTGAGTCAGCCAGCGTCCTGCTGCAAACCCTGATCCGAGAGTTGCATCTTGCGGTCACAACGCTGCGCCAGTTCAGCATCATGTGTGACGATGACAAAGGCGGTGCCCATTGTCTGTGCAAGCTCGAGCATCAGCGCAAATACCTGATGCGCGGTGTGACGGTCCAGATTACCCGTCGGTTCATCCGCCAGCACACACGCAGGCTGGGTCACCAGCGCCCGCGCCAGTGCCACGCGCTGGCGTTCGCCACCGGACAGTTCACCCGGCACATGTGACAGCCGGGCCGAGAGGCCCACCCGATCCAGCAGCGCAGCCGCTGCCGCTCGCGCTTCAACGCGCGATTGACGGCGAATCAGCAAAGGCATGGCCACATTGTCGAGCGCAGAAAACTCGGGCAGCAGATGATGAAACTGATAAACGAAACCCAGCGATTGATTGCGCAAGTCACCGCGCGCACTGTCGGAGAGCGTCGCCAGCTGACGACCCAGCAAATTAACGCTGCCGGCAGTGGGCATGTCCAGCCCCCCCAGCAAGTGCAGCAGGGTCGATTTGCCGGACCCCGAGACGCCGACAATCGCGACCCGCTCTCCCTTGCTGACAGAAAAGTCGATGTTCTGCAGCACCGTGAGTTTGTCACGGCCCTGCGTGAAATGCTTGCCGAGTCCCTCGCAGGACAGCACCACATCGGATGCAGACAGATTCGGATTATTCATAGCGCAGCGCATCTGCTGGTCGCACACGTGCAGCGCGCCAGCTGGGATAAAGAGTGGCAAGGAAAGCCAGCGTCAGCGCCATGCTGCCAATACGCCAGACATCTGGCCAGCGCAAATCGGAGGGCAGCGCGCTGATGAGATAAATATCGCGCGGCAGGAATTGCACACCCAGCAGCGACTCGATGAAAGGTACGATCACATCCACATTGAGCGCCACCAGAACACCCAGACCCACACCAATCGCGGTACCAATGAAGCCGACCAGCGCGCCTTGAATCATGAAGATTTTCATGATTGATGCGGGTGATGCACCGAGCGTTCTAAGGATGGCGATGTCAGCCTGTTTATCCGTGACCGTCATCACGAGCGTGGAAACCAGATTGAACGCGGCGACAGCAATGATCAGCGTCAGGATGATGAACATCATGCGCTTTTCCGTCTGAACCGCGGCAAACCAGTTGCGATTTTGCTGGGACCAGTCGCGCAGATACAGGCTGCCGATGAGCGACATCGATAGATCAATGGCCACCTCGGGCGCGCGTTGCATGTCGGCGATTTTCAGACGCAGACCCGTGGGCCCTGACTGACGGAACATGCGTTCGGCGTCCTGAAGATCAATAAACGCCAGCGATGCATCATATTCAAAGTGCCCTGCTTCAAAAATACCGACCACGTTAAACTGCTTTAGCCGCGGCAGCACTCCGGCAGGCGTCACCTGACCTTGCGGTGCAATCAAGGTGAGCTTGTCGCCGATTTTCAGGCGCATACTGCGTGCCAGTTCGCTACCGAGCACGACATTGAATTCACCGGGTCTCAAATCGGACAAGCTGCCGGCAATGACCTGAGATGCGACGTCGGAGACTCTGGGCTCTTCCAATGGCAGAATGCCGCGCACCATGATGCCGCGCACCGTGTCGTCACGAATCACCATCGCCTGCGCTTCGACATAGGGCGCTGCGCCACGCACCTCGGGATGTTTCAGTGCCTGCGCTGCCGTCGCCTGCCAATCAGGCAAACTGCCCGAGGCATCGAAGACTTCGATGTGCGACAGTACCGACAGCATGCGATCGCGTACTTCTTTTTGAAAACCATTCATCACCGAAAGCACGACAATCAGCGCTGCGACACCCAACGCGATTCCCGCCATGGAGATCAGGGAAATGAACGAGATGAAGCTGTCGCGCGAACTGCGCCGGCTGGCGCGGGTATAGCGCAGGCCTATCATCCATTCAAACGGCAGGTTCTTGAAAAGGCCCAAACATGACTCCGGAACGCGGGTATCCGCACACAAGGCGGCAGTTTGCCATAGTCGAGGCTTTGCCACAAAACCAGCGCAGCGACCCGTAAGCTTTAGAATGACAACATGCCTCATCCAATTCTGGTTATTCCCTTCGCGCTGGCGCCAGCCGAGCATGCCAAAGATCTGCTGGCTGCGCTGCAAGCACCTTCGCTGGCGCAATTACTCTCGCACGCCAGTGCTGCCCGTCGTGATACTTTCGAGCCGTATGCGCCACTGCTGCCGCATGAGCAATGGCTCGTCGCAAATCTGCAAGACAACAGCCCCGCGATCGCCCATGCGCTGATGCAGCAGCTGGCCATTACCGCCGAGCCCGGCTACTGGTTCGTGCTCAAGCCTGCGCATTTCCATGTCGCACTCGATCATTTGGTACTGACCGACCATCGCCAGCTCACGATTGATGACACCACGTCACGGACGCTATTCGACGCCGCGCAGCCCTTGTTCGAAGAACTGGGCTACCCGTTGCTCTTTGGTGATGCTCACCACTGGTTTCTGCGTGCGGATGCGTGGTCCGAACTGCGCACCTGCAGTCCGGATGCTGCCTGCGGACACAACATTGATGTCTGGCTGCCCCGAGGTTCGGGTGAGCGCGATTGGCGCCGGCTGCATAACGAAGTGCAAATGCTGTGGCATACCCACGCCATCAATGAGGCTCGGGAGCAGCGCGGCGAGCGACGCATCAATGCATTGTGGCTTTGGGGTGGTTCAGCCGGGCTCAGCGCACAGGCAGCACAGCAAGCCGGTCTGCGAGAATTGGCTCGCTGCAGTCTCGGACTTCCGGCAGCACACAGTGCCGAGGCCAACGCACCGATGCTTCTGGACACGCTGACGGTAGCCGCACTTGCCGGCGACTGGTCTGGCTGGCTCGCGTCGATGGCAGAGCTCGATGCCAGCCACATCACACCGCTGCTGACGCAGCTGAAACAGAGAGCGATTGATGGCATCACCCTCGTGTTAACCGACAGCACGCGGGCAATGGCATGGCAGATTCGACCGTCATCCATGAGAAAATTCTGGATTCGCGCATCGCTCGCTCGTCTGGCTTCATGACCCGTATCGTTTCCCGCACTTACGCCGTCCGTCAGGCGGCCTTGCTTGCCGAGCAAGGCCTGCACCCGGTCATGGCGCGCCTGATGGCCGCACGCGGGCTTACCGAATCCCGTCAATTGTCCACAGCGCTGGATGCATTACTGGTGCCTGCGGGTTTGCTGCATATTGACAAGGCCGCGCAATTTCTTGCCGATGCCATCGACGCAGGGAAAAAAATGGTGGTCGTTGCCGACTACGATTGCGATGGCGCTACCGCTTGTGCGGTTGCCCTGCGCGGTTTGCGCGCCCTGGGTGCGAGGGTTGATTACATCGTACCCAACCGCTTCGAATACGGTTATGGCCTGACGCCGGAAATCGTTGCACTTACCGCGCAAGCCAAATCTCCAGACATCATTGTTACCGTTGATAACGGTATCGCCAGCATCGACGGTGTGGCTGAAGCAAGGCGATGCGGTATCGATGTGCTCATCACCGACCATCACCTGCCGGGCGACGCCCTGCCCGACGCTGCCGTGATCGTCAATCCGAACCAGCCCGGTTGCGGCTTCCCCAGCAAACACCTTGCCGGCGTGGGCGTAATGTTTTACACCCTGCTCGCGCTGCGTGCTGAATTGCGCCAGCGCGGCCGCTTCGACGCCAGCAGTCAACCGCGACTGGATGCCTTGCTGGATCTGGTTGCGCTGGGCACCGTTGCCGATGTGGTCCGATTGGATGCAAACAACCGCATACTGGTCGCGCAAGGTCTTTCGCGCATACGCTCGGGGCGTGCTCATCCGGGTATTGCGGCGTTGTTCTCAGTGGCCGGTCGCGACGTGCGCAAGGCGACACCGTTTGATCTGGGTTTTGCGGCCGGACCGCGGCTCAATGCAGCCGGTCGACTGGCCGATATGTCGCTGGGTATTGAATGCCTGCTCACCGATGACACCGACCGTGCCTGGCAAATTGCCCATCAGCTCGACCAGATCAATCGCGAACGGCGCGATATCGAAACTGGCATGCAGGAGGCCGCACTCGCCTCGCTGGAGACGATCGAAGTGCATGACAATGCGACGCTGTGTCTCTTCAATCCCGACTGGCATCAGGGTGTGATCGGCATTGTGGCGTCGCGGTTGAAAGAAAAATTCTACCGCCCCACCATCACCTTTGCCCCGGCCGGGGACGGCATGATCAAGGGCTCGGGACGTTCGATACAAGATTTTCATTTGCGCGATGCGCTCGATCTGGTATCCAAGCGGGCACCCAAACTTATCGACAAATTCGGGGGCCACGCCATGGCTGCCGGTCTTTCACTGCGTGAAGAAAATTTCGACGAATTTTCGGCAGCTTTCGAGGCGGTGGGTCGGGAGTGGCTGTCCCGCGCCGCGCTGGAGCAGATTATTGAAACCGATGGCTCGCTCGAATCGGCGTACTTCAGTCTGGATTTCATCACCCTGCTCGAGACGCAGGTCTGGGGTCAGGGCTTTGCGCCGCCGGTATTTTGCGATGAATTTCGGGTCATGAACCAGCGCGTGCTCAAAGAGCGCCACTTGAAGCTGCAGCTCGAACGCGAAGGTCGCCAGTTCGATGCCATCTGGTTCAATCATGCCGAGAGCCTGCCACCGCGGGCACGCATCGCCTACCGGCTGGATGCGAATGAATTCAACGGTCGCACGCAGGTGCAGCTGATGGTGGAGTTTGCTGAGCCGCTGGGCTGATACGGACGCGCCCGGCGCTGTCGTTTTCTGCTCATAGTGCATCAAGGCGGACCATGATCCTGACGGATTACCTACAATCTGTTGACGTCGATTTTTAGGCACTGAGCGCATCACAGCCCATGAACATCCCTAGCGAAGCAATGGATACCGTTGAACGCTGGCTGAGCGCGCGAGTGCCCGATGCCAGTTTCGACGAGGATGGTGTTGCCGCCCTCGTGCGCGATGATGAGACGATGGTGATCATCGAAGTCGATCAGGGTGGCACCATTTGTCATTTATATGCGCCGGTCTGCCGTCCACCGGACCACGCACCGGAGTTGACACTCATATTTGCACTGGAACTTAATCGTTTTGGTCGTCCCTTGGGAGGATGCTGGCTAGCCTGGGATCCAGATGTGAGTATGTTCTCGCTGTGCTACAACCTGCGCATCCCGGATAACGATGCGCAAAGCTTTAGTAATACGCTAGATCATTTCATCGCATCCATTGATATCGCACGAAGTCATCTGAACCTGAGCACAAATCCCAGCGCTGTCAGCCAGATCAGCTCAACGCTTCAGCTCGCCTGATCATGCTGAACAAACTGATCAGCCGTGTTTCTTCGAGCCAGGCTGAGATAGAACGCACCTCCGACCGCCCATCATCCCGACGTGCAAGTGATACGACACCGCTGCTCTCATCGGCTATTTCGCCGAAAAAAATGACTCACAGAGTTTCAAATGGCATTGGTAATGATCCCTGTTCTCCGACTGATCAAAGTTTCAAACTTCGCTGCGCAAAAATACCTCACCAGCTCGACGTATCCTCCGATTCCTCAACCCCATCATCGAAAAGCACGTCTGAAATTCGGGACTACAGCAAGGAATATTACGATGCAATGACAGAAACAGAAATTTTGTTTTCAAGAAAAGAATTCAGCACTTCAAGAAAAGAAACCAAGATGGAGGCGTTACTCAAAGGTTCTGAATTCGCTGGCATGATCGATAGTAAAGCCGGAGGATTTCTGGATCCGAGCACAGGCTTATGCTGTCAGCTTCAGCGGCTCTCCAGCGGAAACTACGCTTTGTGTATTCCTGGTATCGCGCCAGGCAAGATGTTCGGCACTCAACTCAGCGCCAGCGTGCAGCAATTTCTCGGGGTGGGTGGGGTACCGGAAATTTACACGCGGGCGCTGAAACTCGCTGAGTTTCTGAACGGAGAGTTAAACAAACAAGGTGAAAAACTTGAACTCAGTGGTCACTCCATGGGTGGCGGTATCGCCAATTATGTCGGCCTGATGCTGGATTTGCCTTCGGTTTGCTTCAACGCTGCAGCACTCGGACGCGGCTGCCTGAAAAAAATTGGCGAAGTCTCACAGAAGATACTGGAAAAGCAAGTCCATGTTCGCATGGAAAATGATTTCGCGACTCACCCGCCGGTAACGCGCAAGCTCATCGCTTTTTTTTCTCTGGGCAAAGAAAAGTATATCCCCAGAAATGTCGGGGTCATCTGCGAGATCAAGACCAGCGATAAATTTTATCCACGCAGCCATGGCATCATGGACCGGCATTTACTCGACGCCATGGGTGATTGGTACAGACAGTTTTTCATGTCCGATGTGATTGGCTAAGCCGCTACGGCGACGGCTGCTGGGCCGAGTCAGCAATGCCGACCGCCCGTCACAGGTATAATCTCAGCTTTACCGAAAGCCCTGCCCGCCATGGAAGCCGAACGCCTCAACGCCCTCACCGCTCTGATCGCCGACCTCGACGCACGTGAGCAAGATCTACGGAGGTATCTTTGACTTCGATCTGAAGTCAGAGAAACTCGAACAAGTCAACGCCGAACTCGAAGATCCCAAGGTCTGGGACGATCCCAAGCGCGCCCAGGATCTGGGCAAAGAAAAGAAATCCCTTGAAAACATTGTCGAGTCGCTGACGAAAATTCGCAGCGAACTGCGTGATGCCGCCGATCTGTTGCAGATGGCGCGCGAAGAGAGTGACGAAGACACGCTACTCGCAGTCGAAGCCGATGCCCACGCGCTGCAAAAGCAGGTCGAGGCCATGGAATTTCGCCGCATGTTTTCCAATCCACTCGACAAGAACAGCTGCTTCATTGACATTCAGGCCGGCGCTGGCGGCACCGAGGCGCAGGACTGGGCATCCATGCTGCTGCGGCAGTATTTGCGCTACTGCGAGCGCAAGGGATTCAAGACCGAAATTCTGGAGCAGTCCGATGGTGAAGTCGCCGGCATCAAGACTGCCACCATCAAGGTGGAAGGTGATCATGCGTACGGATTCCTGCGTACCGAAACCGGCGTGCACCGCCTGGTACGCAAGTCCCCCTTCGATTCCGCCAATGGCCGCCACACTTCATTCTCCAGCCTCTTCGTTTATCCGGAAGTCGATGACTCGATCAGCATCGACATCAATCCGGCCGATGTGCGGGTCGATACCTACCGCGCCTCGGGTGCGGGTGGTCAGCACATCAATAAAACCGATTCGGCAGTTCGCCTGACGCACACGCCCAGCGGCATCGTGGTCCAATGCCAGAACGACCGCAGTCAGCACCGCAACCGCGACGAAGCCTGGGCGATGCTGAAGTCACGCCTGTACGAACTCGAGATGCGCAAGCGCATGAGTGAGCAGCAAAAGCTGGAAGACTCCAAAACCGATATCGGCTGGGGTCACCAGATTCGTTCGTATGTGCTGGATCAGTCGCGCATCAAGGATTTGCGCACCAATCTGGAAACGGGCAACACCAAAGCCGTACTCGACGGCGACCTGGATGAATTCATCGCAGCATCACTGAAACAGGGCGTATAACAATGATGAACAATAAACATGAAGCCTTGACCGAGGAACGGGACGAGAACGCGATCATTGCCGAGCGGCGCTCCAAGCTCACCGCACTACGCGAAAAAGGTGTGGCCTTCCCGAACGACTTCCGCCCGCAACACAAGGCAGCCGATCTGCATATCGCGCACGGCGACATCGAGCGTGAAGCACTGGAAGAACAGCAGACACACGTGGTCGTCGCCGGTCGCATGATGTTAAAGCGTGTAATGGGCAAAGCCTCGTTCGCGACGCTGCAGGATGCTTCGGGTGTACGTGCCGACGGACGGATTCAGCTCTACATCTCCAACGAGGGCGTCGGCGAAGATGTGCATGAAGCCTTCAAGCACTATGACATCGGCGACATACTGGGTGCCGAGGGTACGCTGTTCAAGACCAAGACGGGTGAGTTGTCAGTCAAAGTCAGTCAGCTTCGACTGCTCACCAAATCGCTGCGACCTCTGCCCGACAAGTTTCATGGTCTCTCCGATCAGGAGACCAAATACCGGCAGCGCTATGTGGATCTGATCATGAGTGAAGAAACGCGCCGCACCTTCAAGGCGCGTACTGCGGGCATCGCTTCCATCAGACGCTTCATGGACAATCAGGGCTTCATGGAAGTTGAAACGCCGATGCTGCATGTAATCCCGGGTGGCGCGGCAGCCAAACCGTTCATGACGCATCACAATGCACTGGACATGCAGATGTACCTGCGCATTGCACCCGAGCTGTACCTCAAGCGACTGGTGGTCGGCGGATTTGACCGCGTGTTCGAAGTGAACCGGAATTTCCGCAACGAGGGCGTTTCGCCACGACACAATCCGGAATTCACGATGATGGAATTCTATGCGGCGTATGTGGATTATCAGTGGCTGATGGATTTCACCGAATCACTGATTCGTCAGGCAGCCATCGACGCGCACGGCACTGCCAAACTGACCTACGACGGTCGTGAACTGGATCTCTCGCAACCCTTTCACCGCATGAGTGTGCTCGGCGCCATCCAACATTTCGCACCGTATTACAAAGACAGCCAACTCAATGATGCGGAATTTCTGCGCAAGGAACTCATGCGTCTCGGCGCCAAACAACCGGCTTCCGTCGGCCTGGGTGGCATGCAACTCGCCCTGTTTGAAGAAACTGCAGAGCCGCATCTGTGGGAGCCTACCTATATCACCGATTACCCGGTCGAAGTCTCACCACTGGCACGCGCTTCGGATAAAACGCCCGAGATTACCGAACGTTTCGAACTGTTCATCACCGGTCGTGAAATCGCCAATGGCTTTTCGGAACTTAATGACGCCGAAGACCAAGCCGCCCGTTTCCATGCACAAGTAGCTGCCAAAAAAGCCGGCGATGACGAAGCGATGTACTACGATGCTGACTACATTCGCGCACTGGAATATGGCATGCCCCCGACGGGTGGGTGCGGTATCGGTATTGATCGACTGATGATGTTAATTACTGATTCGCCGAATATTCGCGATGTAATTTTGTTCCCGCACCTGCGACGGGAAGAATAAAAAAACGACAACCCGTCACTACCTTGAAGCCCCGGACGACCTCCGGGGCTTTTTTTACAACTTGCACCGTCGATTGGCTTGCCAAAAAAGTTTATGCCGGTCGAACGAAATCTGGGGATGTCATCCGAGATCTGATGCAAGGGGAAGGTTGGAGTGAGGCAAGGATCAAAACAGGCGTCCCGGGCGTCGTTTGATGGAACTCAAAGCAATATCAAAATTGTAATTTTCGATGCCGTAAGCAGGTATAAAAGCGGTCAGGAGGACAACATGACCATGACCACGAACAAAACCACGCAACCCCTGCTGGCACCGCACGACGCACTGATACAAACCGAGAAACGAATCCTCAAATATCACAAGCAACCTGAAACCGACCCATTCCATCCGCTGGAAATCGTCGGCTTCGTCATGGCGGGGTTTACTGCCGTCGTCCTGATCTCTGTTTTGATCGGACGCTGGTACTTTGATGATCCCCACAAAACACCAGCGAAATGGCTACAGCAACCGGGACAGCAGCAGCCAGTGAAGGTAGTGCCTAAGTAAAAGCGCAGCGCTACTTCGCCTCGTCGATCCAGGCCATTTGTATGGCTTCGAGAATTTTTTCTCCGGATCGATCCGGTGCGTCGTCGAAACCGTCCAGTGCCATGACCCACTGATGCAAATCGGTAAAGCGTACGGTCAGTGGGTCAATGTCTGGGTGGGTATCGCACAGTGCCTCGGCAATGCGTATCGTGTCAGTCCATTTCATCAGTGATTCTCACGTGCGTGATTGATCGTGTATTTCGGTATCTCGACCACCAGATCCTCGGTGCCCACCAGTGCCTGACAGGAGAGCCGTGAATTGGCTTCCAAGCCCCAGGCCATATCGAGCAGGTCTTCTTCCCTCTCCTCGGCTTCATTGAGGGAAGAAAAACCTTCTCTTACCACCACATGGCAGGTAGTACAGGCGCAAGACTTCTCGCAGGCATGTTCAATTTCAATGTCGTGCTCAAGCAAGGCATCGCACACCGATGTGCCCGTAGGTGCATCAAACACAGCACCTTCGGGACACAATATTTCATGAGGTAAAACGACAATCTGAGGCACGTTGAATTTCCTGAATTAAAAATTTTTACTCAAGCTGGTACTCTGCAAGATCCCTGCTTGATCGTAGACCAGCGATGACTCAAACGATTTCATCCAGCCTCTTGCCGGTCAGTGCGGCACGCACATTGCGGTCCATGCGGCGTGCGGCAAAATCTTCCGTCGTCTTTGCCAGCGCATCGACCGCGGCTTTGATCGCGTGATGATCACTACCTTGCGCAGTCTGTCTCAGATGTGCCATGCAGGCATCCATCTCGATGCGCTCGGTGTCACTCAGCAAATCAGCATCCTGCGCCAGTGCCGACGCGGTCGCCAGTAAAATTCGCTCTGCCTCTACCTGCTCTTCTCGAAGAGCGCGCAACTTCATGTCACCTTCAGCCGACGTAAACGACTCCTGCAGCATACGAGTGATTTCCTCGTCGCCCAGACCATAAGAAGGTTTGACGACAATCGAGGCCTCGACGCCTGAATGCATCTCGCGCGCCGCGACTGAGAGCAACCCATCAGCATCCACCTGATAGGTCACGCGTATTCGTGCAGCACCTGCGGCCATCGGTGGGATGCCGCGCAATTCAAAACGGGCCAATGACCGGCAATCCGACACCAGCTCGCGCTCGCCCTGTACGACATGCACGGCCATCGCTGTCTGTCCATCTTTGAACGTCGTAAACTCCTGAGCAAGTGCGCAGGGAATCGTGGAATTACGGGGAATGACTTTCTCAGCCAGACCGCCCATGGTTTCAATACCCAGCGACAGCGGAATCACATCCAGCAGCAACCAGTCGTCCCCGGAAGCACGATTACCTGCCAACAGATTGGCTTGCACTGCCGCGCCCAGGGCGACGACCTTATCGGGATCAATATTCGCGAGCGGCAGCGTCTTGAAATAGTCAGCCACTGCCTTGCGCACATGCGGCATGCGCGTTGCGCCGCCCACCAGCACCACACCCTCAATATCATCCACGCTCAGTCCGGCATCGCGCACCGCCTTGCGACAAGGACTCAAAGTCTTGGCAACGAGCTGCTGGGTCAGCGACACAAATTCGGTCGCGGTAATGGTGAGGTGGACTTCCTCACCTGACTTCAGGGCCGCATCGATATGCGTCTCGGTATGGGAGGAAAGAATCTCCTTGGCCTCGCGTGCCTTGACCATCAATAAACGCGTATCTTCGTCCGACAGCGGCGCCAGATGCGCCTGCTCGATGATCCAGCAAAACAGGCGATGATCAAAGTCGTCACCACCGAGCGCCGAATCGCCGCCCGTTGCCAGCACTTCGAATACCCCCTT
>JAJTGC010000059.1 GCA_021298975.1 Oxalobacteraceae bacterium | reverse complement strand
GTCGCTGTCTTACCGTAGACCGGGGCGTTGTCCGCGGCGATGCCAGCGGTTGATGCAACAAGGGCAAGTGCGATGGCGATGCAGCTGAAACAACGTGGGTAGCGTTTGGGCATGGCTTATGTTTTTCTGTGATGGCACATGGGTGCGTGCCGAGGCGCGCATGGGTTTACTCTTTTGCAGAGCGGAATTTTTCTTTGCATTGTTCTGCCAGCTTGCGGAACTGGCGATCGCCTTTGCCTGTGCGGGATGCTTCCAGCATGCAGTCATCATAGTTTTCAGGTCCGCTGTCGCAGGCCATCAGCGCCGCAGTGGCAACGAGGGTCACAAACGCAAAGCGAAGGAGAGCATCGGGATACATCATCATTCTGTGCGCGCATTGTCGAGCGGCTTTGGTCGCCACTCTGCAAACACAAATATTTTAGGATATTTTTTTAATCGTCACTCGGCTCCAGTCGTCATTTTTTGCTGTTCGTGAAACGTTGAGTAAATCCACCTGTGGTGGCCAGCCAGCGTCGCTGAGCGACGCAGTGCGCTGACCAATCGAGGACTTGGCGTTAGTTTTCAAGCCACAAAAAAAGTGTCCGGTTTTATTTGGTCAGCGCTTGCATGGGTTTTCCGGGGTGCGCCTGCTCGTGCGCGTCCGGACTGAGCCCATAGGGCTCGACCAGCGGCCAGATATGGGGCGGTGCCATTGAGCGCAAGCGGGCGGGTTGCTCGCGCCGCAGGTGAATCACGGTCTCTATTGCTTTCATTTCAACCCGGGCGCGGGCAAATTCCAGTCCCCGGGGGCCGATGCGCGGCATCAGCCAGCCGACAATGGGGCGCAGCCAGTTGGGCATTTTGCGCAGCGGCAGCCCGCCAGCGGCGCGCAGGGTGTTCTGCATGAAGCCGCGGACCGGGCCGTGTCGTTTGCCCGCGGTTTGCGGTGCCTCCAGCCGCACTTCATCTTTGATCAGATCCAGAATCTCTTCGCCACGCTCATTGCGTACCAGCAGCCATTGCTGACCTTCTCCGCCCATATAGCCTACGGTGATGTCTGAGAGCGCATTGGTGTAATCGACGCAGGTGCGGCAGGTCAGAGGGAAGAAGTCTTGGGGCAGATCGGACAAGGGCAGCTGAAGAAAAGGGATCGTGCGGGTACGGCCATCGTCGTAGCGCAATTCAACATGGTAGTCCGCTCGAAATTCCAGATAGGTGATGCGAGAGGGATCATCTTCCAGTCGTGCCAGAAAGGCATGAAAATTTTCCGTGCTGGTGTTGTCCGAGCAGGGCGTGCCGATCACGTAGATTTTTTCAAAGCCGAGTTCCCGCTCGAGCGCGCGCAGCGCATAGATCTGGCAGGGAATGCCAATTACCGCCAGCCGCCGTATACCTTGCGCCGCGGCGGGCTCCAGTAACGACAGCAATGGCGCATAACCCATGCGCATGCCCCGACATTGCTTCATATCGCTCGCTCGGGTTACCAGGACGGGGACGGGCTTCCAGCGATCATCCGGGTCGCCCGTCATGGCAAGTACCGCATCGACTTTGCCGCTTTCCAGCAGCCTTTCACCCAGCCGGGTGGTAATGCCGGTCCATTGAGCACCCGCCAAAGGTGTTTTCAGCGAGGCGCGCCACATGCGCCGCAAGGGGCCGAAGTGCAATTCATCCATCCGTTCCGCATCGCGGGCCCGCCCATGCACTTGCGCCTCCAAAGCGGGGTAATCAGGCGCGATGAACTGACAGGCCCGGCCGCAGCGTTTCGGATCCGAGCTGCGGGAAATACCGCAATCGGTGCAGAGGCTGCGAAAAGGGGCGGATACCGGGGTGTCGGTGGACATGGATTGGGATATGGGAATGTTTCCACAATTAAATGCCGGTGGGCGAAAGCTGTCCACAAGTTTCGTGGGTAAGTCTGTGGATGACTCGGGTCAAAGCACGCCAAGTGTTTGATTTTTATTGAATTTTCGAGGATGAGAGAAATCAAGGCAGGCGGTGGATTTCTTTCGCCGAAAGAAATACTTGCGTGACATCTTGGTGGTCTGGTATCGTTGAACCTAAATGCGAATCATTATCACTAACATTTATTCAGTCAATTAAGGATGTCGTTTCATGTCTCAGTCGTATTTTCCCCGTGCAGCGCTGGTGCAATTAATTGCCGGCAAGCGCCTCTTTATTGGATTAACGCCGGTTGCGGCAGCGGTTGTCATCTTGTCGTCTCTGTCCGCTCACGTCTATGCGCAGCAAACAGTCGAACGGGAATTGCCGCGCGTTGATGTGATTGGTGACTCGTTGAATGTTTTGAAGTTACCGGGGTCAGCGACCGTCATCGATGCGGCTACGCTGGAAGAGAGCCGGGTATTCAACGTGAACGAGGCATTGCGCAAGGTGCCCGGCGTCCATGTGCGCGAAGAAGAGGGCGTGGGTCTGAGACCCAATATCGGCATGCGAGGCATGAACCCAACGCGCTCCACCAAGACGCTGCTGCTGGAGGATGGACTGCCGCTTTCATTCGCTCCCTATGGCGACAATGCGAGCTACTACCACCCGCCGATTGATCGCTACGAATCGATTGAAGTCAGCAAAGGCAGTCAGGTCATACGTTTTGGCCCGCAGACAGCGGGTGGTCTCATCAACTACATCACACCCGAACCGCAGCAGCAGCTGGGTGGCACGGTCGGTATTGCCGGTGGCACGCGTGGCTATCTGAATGGTCATGTGATGGTGACGGGTAATGGTGCCATTGCGGACATCTATCACAAGGAATCCGATGGTGCGCGCAACAACATGCGCAGCCGGTTGGACGATGTGAATTTCAAGTGGGCGGGTCAATTGAACGACGACCACAAGCTGGTACTGAGGGCCACGCATTTCAGGGAATATTCACAGTTGACTTATTCCGGGATGACGCAGAATGAGTATCTGAATTTTGGTGCGCGTTACAACCCGTTCAAGAATGATTTTTTCGACGCAAACCGAACCGGTTTGTCGGCGACACATGAATGGAAAATTGATGGTAATTCAAAGCTGGTCACCAGTCTCTATGGGTCGTTCTTTGATCGCGACTGGTGGCGTCAGGCATCCGATACCGGTACTTCACTGAATTGCGAGGCCGCCCAGCGGACAACGGGCTTGATACAGTTGGGCGACAGCGAGCTCAACAGCTGCAAGATGCAAGGTCGATTGCGTCAGTACACCACGGCAGGGATTGACTCCCGCATGCTCACCCGCCATCAGGCCGGGGGTCTGCAGAATGATCTGGAATATGGCGTTAAATTTCAGTATGAGAACCAGCGGCGCCGACAAATCAATTACACGTCTTACAGCAACTACATTCTCGATCAGGGTTCGACCACGGGGGAAAATCAGCGGCGTCAGACCGAAGCCGTATCGGCCTTTGTGTCGAACCGTACTCAGCTGACCGAGCGGCTGGCGGTGACGCCCATCATTCGGGTGGAAAACATTCGCAACAAGCGTACCTTCTATGCCGCTGACGACAATGGCACCAATGCCGACAGCGGTACTTTCGTGCGTTCATTTACCGAGTTCGTTCCCGGTGTTGGTTTGACCTACCAGCTCGATGACCGAAACACGCTCTACGGTGGTGTGCATCGTGGCTTCAGCCCACCGCGTGTGGAAGATTCGTTTACGCAGCAGGGATCAAGCATTGACCTGAACGCGGAAAAAAGTATCAATGCAGAGCTGGGTCTGCGCTCCAAGCCTAGCGAACAGATCACGCTGGATGTGGCATTTTTCAGGAACGATTTCAGCAATCTGATTGCAGTCGGCAGCATCGCCGGAGGTAGCACCAATTACTCGGAGGGCAAGGCGTTGATGCAGGGCATTGAGGCTGCAGGTCAGTGGGACAGAATGACTTCGCAACTTGCGGGCAATCTGTTCACGCGACTGTCGTTGACTTATCTGCCTATAGCTGAACAGGCCTCCACCTTCTACAGTCCCTCTCAGGTCAATAGCGGGGCTGCAGTGACAGGCTCTGGCGCAGGACAGAGACTGCCTTATGCGCCTGAGTATCTGATGACGCTCACGCTCGGCTATCGAGCGCCAGAGCGCTGGAATGCGCGCATGGAGTATACGTATGTTGGCCAGCAGTACTCGGATTTCAGCAATACTGTTTCCGCGACAGCCGGTAGCAACGGGCAGACAGGCGTGATTGATCCCTACGGCATCTGGAATGTCGTGGCGAATTACACGCTGGGCAACGCGACTTTTTTCGTCGCTGGAAAGAATCTCACGGACAAAACCTATATCGTCGATCGCACGCGCGGAATTCAGGTCGGCATGCCACGCACCGTTCAAGTGGGGATGAAGTACGCGTTCTAGTATTTCGATGAGCTGTTACTGAGCCACACCCGCTGCTGCGTCCGGTTTTACTCTCCTCTTTCCGGGCCACGCAGCGGGTATTTTTTTGACGTTCAGCGCCCGTTGTCCGGGAAGCAGTAGGTCGGCATATCGCAATCCGCGCACGCACACTGATGGCGTACAAACGCCATGCACTTGCCCGGTCCGCGTGTTTCTATCATGCCCTGTGTGATCGGATTTGAGGGATGGTTACATTCGGCTCTGAGACGTAAATCGAGCGCAGCTTTTTGTTCCGTACTCAGCTTGCCTGTGCGGGCGGCATGGATGAACTCCATTCTTCCACCGTTCTCTATCGCCATTGGCGGATTCTCTGCAGCGGCATTGAGCCAGATAAACAAGACAACGGTCAGTGCCAGTATTTCTTTCATCAATTACTCCAGTATGTCGGACCAAATGGTGCGTGCCCAATGGTTTGCATAGCTGCCTTCGCGTTCAGTCGGGCCAGCACTGACACCACCGGAGCCGGCGATGACTTTGAACGTGCGTTCGGTCGTTACATATTCGTGCACGCTGGCCACATGAACGACCTGCTTGTCGTCGATGAAGCTGTAGCAGGTATTGGTGAGCATGGGTTGCGGATTCGGATCCATGCCACCCAGTTGCGCAACAATCGCAGCGGCAGCGACCTTGGCGTGATTGTTCGCCATATGGCCGCTCTTGGGCATCAGCTGCGCTACCTGAATGGAGTCGCCGATCACGAACACGTCTTTTGCGACTGCGGACTCGAAGGTCTGGTAGTTCACGCCGCACCAGCGGTTGTTCGCCATGTTTGCGAGCCCGGTCCGCTGCGCAATCACGCCGGCGCGCATGGCAGGCAGCGCGTTGATCACGTCGGCCTGCACGTCAGACTGCACATCGAATTTGATCAGGCCATCTTTGGCTGACACGGCAATCGCCTTGTGCTGATTGTGATACTCGATGATGTCTTTGTACTGCTCGGCCCAGGCTTTTTTGAACAGACCTGCTTTCGAGACCACATCCTGATTCGCATCCAGCACCAGCACTTTGCTCTTGGGTTTGAATTGGCGGAAGTACCAAGCCACCTGACAGGCGCGCTCGTACGGGCCCGGCGGGCAGCGGAAGGGGGCTTCGGGAATCGTGATCGCAAACACACCACCGTCCGGCATCGCTTCCAGTTGTTTTCGCAGGGCCAGCGTTTCGGGACCGGCTTTCCAGGCCTGCACGATCTGTCCCGAGGCATAGGCATCGGACAGGCCATCAATGCTGGTCATATTGAGATCGATGCCGGGTGAGACCACCAGCTTGTCGTACGAGAGCGTGTTGCCGCTGGCGAGTGCGACCGTGCGGGCAGTGGTATCGATGGACGTGGCAAAGTCCTGTGCGATCGTGATGCCGTGATTTTTTGTCAGCGTTGCATAAGGCCGGCTGATCTCGGCAATTTTACGGCTACCGCCAATCACCAGATTGGACATGGGGCAGGAGACGAACTCTTTGTTGGGTTCTACCATCGTGACATCAATCTGCCGGTCCGACAGCAGTCGAATGTATTTCGCCGCTGTCGCGCCGCCGTAGCCGCCGCCGATGACAACAACCTTGGCACCGCGCATCGCGCGCGCCGGAACGCTGCTGCCGATCAGTGCCAGCGCAGCGCCAGCCTGCAAGAATGCTCTGCGATCCATCATGCGCCCCTCAAGGTTGTTGGCTGGCGAAATAATCTGCCAACTGTCTGACTTGTTCGTCGGTATAGCCTTTGGCGATCTGATGCATGATCGTGGCCTCACGCGTTCCGGTTTTGAAGGCCTGCATCTGTTCAACAAGGTATGCGCTGGGTCGACCCGCGAGCCCGGGTACGCTGGGATCCTTCAGGCTTTTGCCCTGCGTGCCGTGGCAGTTGGCGCAGGTGGCGGCGAGGCTCTGGGTGTAGAGAACCTGAGCGTCTCCGGCGCAGGCCGCGCCGCTTGTCATGATCAGGTAAAGGCCGAACACCATGCCGGTTCGGAAAATCTGGGTAGGCATCTGCTGTCTCCTGCAGCCCGCTTGCTGCGCGTTTTGTTTGAAGTTTGTTGAGGCGCTGACCTGCCTGCGCGTTCCGATCGATTGTACCTGTAAAAATTTGCGCTGCTATACTCGGGCGCTGAAATCCTGAGCGTGACGTCCATGCGTACGGGCATGAATACACGGACGGCACGCTCGAGTCATACAGCTGCCCATGCGGAGATTTGCCAGATGAAGAAATTGCTGTTGGCCCTGCTATTGGCCACCCTGACTGCAAGTGCGCATGCGGAGTGGACTCGTGTCGAGTATCCCTCCCAAGCGTTTGTTCTCTACGTAGAGAATGACACGATCGTGGCGCCGGACGCGAACTCCGCCAAGCTGTGGCATCTGGTGGACTATGCCGAGACCCAGAGCCTTGATGGACGCCCTTTTCTGTCAATCAAGGCACGCGACGAGTATGACTGCAGCCGAGGCATGCGGCGCGACCTGATGCACCTCTGGCATTTCGGGAATATGGCCGATGGCACGCTGCTCAAGGCCGCTTACAAGCCCGCCTCATGGAACGTGCCCGCAGCTGGCAGTATCGAAGAGACACTCCTGCGTCTGGTTTGCTCTAAAAAATAAAACGGACAGGGCCGATGGGAATCGAAGGCAAGCCAGGGCGTCTGCAGCCAGCGCCAGAGAACTTCTTGAGCGCTGATTTGATTGATCAAATCAGCACGCAGGGACTGGACGCCTCCCGCCGTCATTTTCTGCGTCAGAGCTTCGCGACGGCGAGCGCAGCACTTGCGTCCGGTAGTGCACTGGCGGCCGCCGATCATCCGGGTGAGGTGGGTGAAGACGCAATCATCAAGCTGCCGCAGCACAGCACAACGCTAGGCAACCCGGTCGCCCATGTGCCCTATGGTCTGCCATCGAAGCATGAAGTTTATTTGCAGCGCCGTGAATCACCCGGACTGACCCGTCGGCGCGAGAGCAGTGTTGCGTTTACGCCTTTGCAGGGACTGTTTGGCATCATTACACCCAATGGCCTGCATTTTGAGCGGCATCACGCGGGCTGGCACGATATCGACCCTGCATCGCATCGCTTGATGGTGAACGGGCTGGTTGCTACGCCCAAGGTATACACCCTTGGCGAGCTCATGCGACTGCCTTCCGTATCGCGCATGCATTTCATCGAGTGTGGTGCGAACACCGCGATGGACTGGGCCAGTCCAGCCGTGCCCTCGGTACAGTACACGCATGGCATGCTGTCCTGCTGCGAGTTCACCGGCGTGCCACTGTCGCTGTTGCTCGAAGACTGCGGTATTGATAAATCAATCGCAAAATTCGTACTCGCCGAGGGTGCCGATGGCGCCAGTCTCACACGCTCTATCCCCATTGAATTCGCGCTCGACGATGTGATCGTTGCCTGGGGCATGAACGGTGAAATGCTGCGCCCTGAAAACGGTTACCCGCTGCGGTTGGTCGTGCCCGGCGCGCAGGGCGTGTCATGGGTCAAGTGGCTGCGCCGCCTCGAAGTCGGTGATGCGCCTTACGCCACGCGCGAAGAGTCAACGCAATACACCGACCTGATGCCTGATGGTCTGGCGCGCCAGTACACGCTGATTCAGGAATGCAAATCCGTCATTACCTCGCCCTCCGGCGGACAGCGTCTGCTGGACCGCGGTTTCTACAACATTACGGGTCTGGCCTGGTCGGGTCGCGGTCGAATCAACCGGGTCGATGTGTCAGTTGATGGCGGTCGCAACTGGAAGACGGCCAGACTGGAGTCCCCGGTGCTGCCGAAATGTCTGACGCGTTTCAATTTTGATTGGGAATGGCAGGGCAAAACCGCGATTCTGCAATCGCGTGCAATCGATGAGACCGGTTATGTGCAGCCCAAAATCAGTGAGCTGCGTGCGGTGCGTGGCAGTCGATCGGTCTATCACAACAACGCAATTCAATCGTGGCGGGTTGAGGCAGCGGGCGAGGTCATTAATGTTCAGATCGCTTAAGGCTTCTTTGTTGATCGGGCTTTTGTGTGTCGCCGACATGGCGAGCGCAGAACTATTTCCCAAAGTCGGACGGCGCGCGAGTGTGACCGAAGTGGCTGCCTGGGATATCGATGTGCGTCCCGATTTCAGGGGTTTGCCCTCAGGTTCAGGCAGCGTCAGGCAGGGTGAGAAGCTCTGGGAATCCAAGTGCGCCAGTTGTCACGGCGCGTTCGGCGAGTCGCCATCGGTATTCCCACCGCTGATCGGTGGCACAACGGCCAAAGACATGGCGCGTGGACGCGTCGCAGCGCTCAGCGTTGCCAGCGAAACCGCCAAGACCACGATGATGAAACTGGCAACCGTATCCACCTTGTGGGACTACATACGCCGCGCCATGCCCTTCGATGCACCCAAGAGCCTCTCGGTGAACGAGGTCTATGCTGCCACTGCTTTCCTGCTGCATCTTGCTGACGTGGTGCCTGCAGATTTCACGCTCTCCGAGCAGAACATCGCTCAGGTGCAGACCCGCATGCCCAATCGCGAGGGCATGAGCACGCGGCATGGCATGCTTGACGTCAAAGGCAAGCCGGATGTCGTCAGCGAGGCCTGCATGCAAGACTGCAAGGTCAATGAAAAGTCACTGGTCGTGCTGCCAGTGTCGGTCAATGGTTTGAATGGCAATCTTGCCGAACAAAATCGACCGTACGGATCGATACGCGGTATCGATACCAGTCGCTATAAATGACCGGCGGCGGCGCGGTCTAGGGACTCTCCCGGGGGGGCATGGAGCATTCGGATTGCCTGCGATCCGCCCACGCAGCGGTCATCCCATGCAGGTGATGACGATGTGAATTCTTCCGGCCTGACTATCCTTACCGACCTCTTCGTCAGTGCCGTCCTTTCCATCGGTACCGTCGTTGCCGTCCTTGCCGTCCCTACCTGAAGTACCGCCCTCACCGTCGTGACCGTCAGTACCGTCATCCCGGCGAAAGTCCACTACTGTCCGGAACATGTGAAGTCATGCACCACTGCAAATTGATGAGCAGTTTTTCTGACTGATTTCGCAGGATTTTTGCGAGCATTTAAGTCATCTTGCTTGGCTGGATTTTCGACGGATTGATCATGGGCCCCAGCTTGCGCTGGGGTGACGGAATTTACGACCATCAGCCTAAAAATCGTCACCCCAGCGCAAGCTGGGGTGCATGATCGTTAACGGTAAGAGACTGACAAGAAGGAAGCCGTTTCAGGGCGGATGTTCCGGACAGTGGTGGGCGAAAGTCGGGATCCATGGTCGTTCTGGCAGCGCCTGCACCCCGGGCGCCGGCGCACGGCTGGCCGTCCAGTGGCACAATAGACACCGTTCGCCGGAGCTTTGATGTGCCGGTTTTAATTTCAGGAGGCAGGTGTGGAGCAAAGCCGGCGCGATGTCATGCGCATTTCCTCGGGTCTGGCGCTGGCGTTTTCCGCGGGTATTCTCAAGCCCTCGGATGTGTTTGGTCAGCAAACGCCATGGGGATCCGACTGGAATGGCGCGGTGTATTCTGCAAAAAGTCTGGAGGCGTTTGTGTATGCCATGAACGGCGACACCACAACGCCGAACACGCCGCGTACGGTTACCCAGCGCGGTCAGGTTCCTGGCCTGAGTCTGGCCAAAGAAAATGATCTGATCATCGACGCGCCAGAGCTGGCTGAGAACGGCACCAACGTGCCGGTGACGCTGACGAGCAACATACCCCACACGGATTTCATTGCACTGATCGCCGACCATAACCCCAACCCGGTCTGTGTGGGTTTTAACGTATTGCCGGGCACCGAGCCGTTCTACTCGATCAGGATAAAAGTGGCAGAAACCTCAGCGATCATTGCTGTTGCGCGCTCCGGGGGCAAGTGGTACTACACGCTCAAAGACATTACCGTCATGCTGGGCGGGTGTTTGGGATGACAGGAGAGAGCAGACGTGGCGGCTGAACCCATGCGCGTGCGCGCAGTACAAGACGGTGAGCTCACCGAAGTAAAAATTTTGATGAAGCACCGTATGCTCAGTCGTCTGAGCTGGAACAGTCGAGGTCAATTCGTCCTGCCCCATTTCATACAGACGGTGCGTGGTTATTGTAATGACAAGCAGGTGCTGTACGTACATTTCGGCGGCTCGGTCGCGCGCGATCCCTATTTTTCATTCAAATTTCGGGGTGGGAAAAAAGGCGACCGTATGGTGATCAGCTGGATCGATACCGAGGGTGTCACGCGCACGGATGAAACCATCGTCACCTGATGGATTCTGCAGCCAGCTATCCGCTGTGAGTTGTCGCTCACACAGGAGGCCGGCATCGATGTGAGCCGGCTGCCTCTGGTAAGGGGCCTGCCGGCTGAGCGGCGCGCGGCGATGATCAAAGGCGGTCCATTGCTCGTTGGCTCTGCTCATTATTTCGCGCCGGCCTTGCCGGCTGTCAGGGCCGGTTTGGGGCTTGGGAAAATGACAAGGTAATCAGAGGGTTTGTCAAGACTTAAATCGCGAGAAAATCTCAAACAATGTTCAAAAACCCAATAAATATTTTGCCGTTTAAGCACGCCCGTCCTTATGCGGCAGAGCAGCGAGTCAGTTTCTTGATTTTGCGAAATAACGGTGTTATATAGATACAGGCGTAATGTTCCTATCCAGAAATCTCAATGATTGCTGGCTGTAGACGACCAATGCGGGAGTAAAAACAGTTTGCTGAAAAGGCCGGGTACACGGTTCGAAGGCAGGCAAAAAAATAAAACAAGGCATTCCACGGTGCCGGTTTGAAGAAAAACTAATGAGAAATCATTGGCTCAACTTGCAGTGAAACCAAGAAAGAGGAGAGTTAAACATGGCAATCAGTTTTAATCTGAACGGCTCGACGGTATCCGTCCAGGCCGAGCCGGACACCCCGCTCCTGTGGGTTATCCGCGATGAAGTCGGTCTGACCGGCACCAAGTTCGGATGTGGCGCAGCGCTTTGCGGCGCATGCACTGTGCATCTGGATGGCGTTGCAATTCGTTCATGCCAGACCCCGGTGTCCAGCGTATCTGGCAAAAAAGTGTCGACAGTTGAATCGCTGTCCGCCGACAACTCTCACCCATTGCAGAAAGCCTGGATCAAGCATCAGGTGCCTCAGTGCGGTTATTGCCAGTCCGGCCAGCTGATGAGCGCGTCTGCACTGCTCGCTAAAAACAAGAACCCAAGCGACACTGACATCGACAACGCGATGAGCGGTAACCTGTGCCGTTGCGGCACTTACAACCGTATCCGCGCTGCGATCAAGGATGCTGCCGCAGAGATGCGCGCTTAAGGTAGAGGAGAAAATACAAATGACAACTACACGCCGTGAATTTCTAAAGTCGGGTGCGCTCGCTTCTGGCGTCGCCGTACTCAGCATGTACGTGCCGGGTTTTGGTGGCCAGGAAGCACAGGCTGCGGGCTCGATGCATACGCCTAACGTCTGGGTGCACATTGCCGACGACAACACGATCACCCTGATCTCCCACATGTCCGAAATGGGCCAGGGCGTCCACACTTCGCTGCCAGCACTGATCGCTGAAGAGCTCAATGTTGACATCAACAAAGTCAGAGTAACGACGGCACCTGCCAATCCAGCCTACGTTAACGGCCTGCTGGGCGCACAGATCACTGGTGGTTCCACCTCGATCCGTGATGCATGGGAAAAGCTGCGTATCGGTGGCGCGCAAGTGCGCACCATGCTGGTTCAGGCTGCGGCCGACAAGTGGGGCGTTGATGCTTCCACGCTGACCGCCGAGAATGGCGTTGTTTCTTCCGGCAACGGCAAATCGGCAACCTATGGCGAACTCGCCGGTGCAGCTGCATCGATTCGAAGGTCAACGGTACTGCCGAATTCGGTATCGATGCCAAGGTTCCTGGCATGGTGTACGCCACGGTTGAGATGGCACCAGCAATTGGCGGCAAAGTGAAGAGCTTCGACGCTACCAAAGCCAAGAGCATGCCTGGCGTGATCGACGTGGTGAAAATCGCTGACGGTTACGGCGAGGGCACCGAAGGTCTGGCCGTGGTTGCTGATTCGCACTGGCACGCACTGAAGGCCCGCAAAGCACTCAAAGTTGAGTGGGATGGTGGCAAGAATGCCAATCTGTCGACCGCAGAAATGTGGAAGACGACGATGGCGGCCGAGAAGTCCGTGACACCGATCAAGATTCGTCCAGACGTGGGTGACGCCAATGGCGCCATCGCTGGCGCGAAGAAGGTCGTCAAAGCCATGTATCAGACACCGATCGTCGGTCACCAGCCGCTTGAGCCAATGAACATGATCGCTGATGTCAAAGGCGACAAGTGCGAACTGACCGGTCCTACACAGTTCCAGCAGGGCGCGCAGGGTATGGTTGCCGGTATGCTGGGTGTGCCACCGGAGAACGTCTCGGTTCGCACCACCTACCTCGGTGGTGGTTTCGGTCGTCGCGTCTGCGTTGACTACGCAGTCCAGGCTGCTGCAATTTCCAAGGCTGTTGGCCGTCCGGTCCGCATGCTGTGGACTCGCGAAGACGACATGAAGCACGACTTCTATCGTCCTCTCGGTATCCAGCGTATGGAAGCTGGCCTTGGTGCTGATGGCAAGCCTGTCGGCTTGAAGTTCCAGCTGTCATCGCAGTCAATCACTCAGGTTCTGTTCGGTCTGCCAAAGAACACGCTCGATCCGTTCATGGTCGAGGCTGCAGTGGCGCCTTACGCGATTCCAAGCACATCGCACGACCTGATCATCCACGATACAGGCATCCGTGTCGGTGCTCATGCTGCAGGCAAGGATCCGGTCGAGTATCGCCTGTCGTTGCTCGAAAACGAGCCACGCTTTGCGAATGTTCTGAAGATCGCTGCTGAAAAAGCAGGCTGGGGCAAGAAAATGGCCAAAGGCCGCTCACTCGGCGTCGCTCTGATGGAAGGCTACGGCACCTACATGGCGCAAGTAGCTGAAATCTCCATGAGTGGCGGTGACGTCAAGGTCCATAAAGTCACGGTCGCTTGCGACTGCGGCCATATGGTTAACCCTGGCATCGTCGAGCAGCAGCTCGAGTCCGGCATTATCTACGGTCTGTCGCACGCGCTGTACAGCGAGAACACCGTCGAAAAAGGCCGTATCGTTCAGAGCAACTTCAACGATTTCCGCGTGCTCCGTCAAAACGAGTCGCCGGTCATCGACATCACTTTGGTCAAGAGCAGCGAGAAGCCAGGTGGCACGGGTGAGCCGTCCACATCGCTGATCGGCGCTGCTGTCGGTAACGCGATCTTCGCCGCGTCCGGCAAGCGTGTTCGCAGCATGCCTCTGGTCAAGGGTCTGAAGTCGGCCTGATGCAGTAGCGTTGTATTGAATGCTCCCCGCCTGGAAGGGTGGGGAGCATTTTTTATTGAGACACGCTGTCAAAATGCCGATATCGATGCCTTGGCAGTCGCGGCGTTCGTTTTGATGGTGAGTCGACAGGACAGAATTGATTTACTGAGAAACATTTCCATGGATAGCATTGATCTCGAAGTGTTGAAAACCTGCGCCGAATGGATAGCGGCAGGCAAGCAATGTGAACTCGTCACCGTCATCAAGACCTGGGGCTCAAGCCCGCGGCCTGAAGGCGCCACGCTGGCGGTCTGCGAAGACGGTCATGTGGTCGGCTCGGTATCCGGTGGTTGCATTGAAGACGATCTGATTGATCGCGTCCGCAAGCACGGCATTACGCGTACACAGCCCGAAATTGTCACCTATGGCATCACGGCTGACGAGGCGCACCGGTTTGGTTTGCCTTGCGGCGGTACCATTCAGCTGGCGATCGAGCCGCTGAAGGCCGACAGCCAGATCAGTGATATGGTGGATCGGCTTGCGCAGGGTGAGCTGATCGCGCGCCGCGTTGATCTGCAGAGTGGTGCGGTGACGCTGGGCCCGGCCAAAGCCGGTATGAGCCTGCAGGTCTCTGAAACCGCACTCACCACCATTCATGGACCGCGCTGGCGCTTGCTGATTATCGGTGCGGGGCAGTTGTCGCGCTTTCTGGCACAGATTGCTGTCGGCATGGATTACGCCGTCACCGTATGCGATCCGCGTGAAGAATACCGCGATGGCTGGTCAGTGGACGGAGTGCAGGTCGTGCATGCGATGCCCGACGATCTGGTCACGGACATGCGGCTTGATAGCCGCTGCGCATTGGTCGCGCTGACACACGACCCCAAACTGGATGATCTCGCGCTGATGGAAGCCTTGAAGTCCGACGCCTTTTATGTGGGTGCCATCGGCTCGCGCTCGAATGACACCAAGCGTCGCGAGCGACTGCTGGATTTTGATCTGACACCGGCGCAGCTGGAAAAGCTGCACGGCCCGATCGGCATTTATATCGGCAGCAAGACGCCATCGGAGATTGCCATTTCCATACTCGCCGAAATGACGGCGGTAAAAAATGGGGTGGCATTGCCCGAACTGATGAAGGTGGGCAAGGCAAAAGAAGCAGCGCAGCTGGATGCCAGTCCGGATGCCTGCCTGTTGGATCCAGTGCAGCGACTTGTCTAGCTCACTGCTGATGCGTTGTTCAATCAATCCAACACTGACCGCGGCCCATCGGGCCGCTTTTTTTACCTATGCAAAAAATTCCTGAACGTCCTGATACACCCTGCGTCGCTGTGTGTTCGACCACCTTCGACGATATTTGCCGGGGGTGCGGCCGCACGGTGGCAGAAGTGGCCGAGTGGGTGTTCATGAATGACGATGAAAAAGAAATCGTCTGGCAGCGCATCGTGGCCCAGGGTTATCCGCGCCGAAATACCTGATCGCCTCCCGATTCAACACCCGATACTTGCGCCATTGACAATCGCTCGGGGCATGATCCTGCGGGCCATCGTGATTTCTGGTGAGTTTTCAAAGAGTGGGTAACCGCCCCTGCGGAATTTTCTTCAGGCTGGCCCGTGCTGATCGGGGTCTGTTTGCCTTATTTTCGGTGCCTGAGTTGTCGCCATGTTTCATTTAATGAAATAAAATGCGCCCACAGAGACCGAGTCTTGTAACATCCGTGTCATATTTGCCCGCTACAGTCCGCGGGTGAACTCCCATCATCCCATCTCGTACACTGAGGCCCTGTCGCCCATGAGTGCCCAAAAGCCCAAGCCAGGCCCGTCCATTGTGTCACCTGCCGACACCAAAGGAATGCCGAGCGGCACGTCCAACGCCAAATGGCAGGACTTTCTTTTTCATAAACTGACGTTCAGCTTTGCCTTGCTGGTGCTCCTCGTGCTGGTGGGCATTTTGGTGTCCTTGGTGATTGGTGCCTGGCCTGCTTTTGAGAAATTCGGCCCTGGTTTTGTCACCCGTATCGAATGGGATCCGGTCAACAATGAATATGGCGCGTTGATCGCGATTGCCGGCACGCTGATCACGTCCTTCCTCGCGCTGCTGTTTGCCTTCCCGGTGAGTTTCGGTATTGCCTTGTTTCTGACTGAAATCTGTCCTGCGTGGCTCAAGCGTCCACTGGGTACGTCGGTCGAGTTGCTGGCGGGTGTGCCCAGTATTATTTACGGCATGTGGGGCTTGTTTGTTTTCGCGCCGTTTTTTGCAGATCATGTGCAGCCTTTTCTGCAGGCGACACTGGGTGAAGTGCCGGTGATTGGCGCATTGTTTCAGGGGCCGATGATGGGTATCGGCATGCTGACAGCCGGGATTATTCTGGCCGTTATGATCATCCCTTTCATTGCCTCGGTCATGCGCGATGTGTTCGAAACCTGCCCGGCGGTGCTCAAAGAGTCCGCCTACGCGCTGGGTTGCACACGCTGGGAAGTGGTGCGCAAAATTGTGCTGCCTTACACCCGGGTCGGTGTGGTGGGTGGGGTGATGCTGGGGCTGGGACGAGCGCTCGGCGAAACCATGGCCATCACCTTTGTGATTGGTAATGCCCATAAACTTTCATGGTCGCTGTTCGCGCCGGGTAACAGTATTGCCTCTACTCTGGCCAATGAGTTTGCCGAGGCCGAGGCTGGGTTGCATATTTCATCCCTGTTTGCACTCGGACTGATTTTGTTTGTCATCACGTTCATTGTGCTGGCTGCAGCCAAGCTGATGCTGCTGCAAATGGGCAAGGCAGAGGGTGGAAAATGATGCAGGATCACGTACTCAAATCCAATAATCGTATCTATCGTGGTCGCCTGCTTCGACATCGCATCGGTATCAGCCTGTCGGTGGCCGCGATGTTGACGGGCCTGATGTTCCTGTTCTGGATACTGGCCGTGTTGGTGATCAATGGCATCGGTGCCGTGGACCTTGATTTTTTTACAAAAACCACGCCCGCACCCGGTAGCGAGGGTGGTGGTTTGCTCAATCCCATTGTTGGCAGTCTGATGATGGTGGGTACGGCAACACTGATTAGCACCCCGATCGGTATTTTCGCGGGTATCTATCTCGCGGAGTACGGTGAAGAAAGCCGGTTTGCGCAGGTCACCCGCTTTGTCACCGATGTGATGCTGTCCGCGCCATCGATCGTGATCGGCCTTTTCATCTACGCCATCTATGTGGCCAATGTCCGGCATTTTTCCGGCTGGGCGGGCAGTTTTGCGATTGCGTTGATTGCGATTCCTGTGGTGGTACGTACGACGGACAATATGCTGATACTGGTACCGAACAGCTTGCGAGAGGCCGCCTTTGCCCTGGGCGCACCGCGCTGGAAAGTCGCCACCATGGTTCGCCTGCGCGCAGTAAAGGCGGGCGTGATGACGGGTGTGCTTCTGGCCATTGCCCGCATCTCGGGCGAGACGGCGCCCCTCTTGTTCACGGCGCTCAACAATCAATTCTTCAACGCTGACATGAACACGCCGATGGCCAATCTGCCGGTAGTGATTTTCCAGTTTGCGATGAGTCCCTACGATAACTGGCGCGAGCTGGCCTGGGGCGGTGCGCTGCTGATTACATTCAGCGTGTTGACCCTGAATATTCTGTCGCGCCTGATTGCGGCGGCTGGCCAGAAACAGGGATAGGAGCAAGAAATGAGTTTATTGACACCCACGGCAGATGCAATGACGACGTCTGAGGCAATGACGACCACCTTGCAGGTTAAAAACCTGAATTTTTTCTACGGACAGTTCCAGGGTCTCAAAGACATCAATCTGGATATCTTCGAAAAGAAGGTCACTGCGTTCATTGGCCCCTCCGGTTGTGGCAAGTCGACGCTGCTGCGCACGCTCAACCGCATGTATGACCTGTATCCCGGCCAGCGCGCCGAGGGTGCCATCATGTACAGCGGACGCAATATTCTCGACCCCGATGTGGATGTGAATGTCTTGCGGGCGAAGATAGGTATGGTCTTTCAGAAACCCACACCGTTTCCGATGTCGATCTATGAAAACATTGCCTTTGGCGTGCGCTTGTATGAAAACCTGACCCGTGGCGAGATGGATGAGCGGGTTGAGTGGGCGCTCAACAAAGCGGCGCTGTGGTCGGAAGTCAAAGACAAGCTGCACAAGAGTGGCTTGTCCTTGTCGGGTGGTCAACAGCAGCGTTTGTGCATTGCCCGTGGCGTTGCCGTCAAGCCGGATGTACTGTTGCTTGATGAGCCAACCTCCGCACTGGATCCCATATCGACGGTCAAGATCGAAGAGCTCATCAGCGAGCTCAAGGAAGACTATACGATTACGATCGTCACGCACAACATGCAGCAGGCAGCACGCTGCTCGGATTACACTGCGTACATGTATCTCGGCGAGCTGGTAGAGTTTGGTGAAACTGACAAAATTTTCCTGAACCCCAGCAAAAAAGAAACGCAGGATTACATCACCGGTCGTTTCGGTTGATGCCACGGAGACAGCCATGCCAAACGAACACTATTCCCGACAATACGAACTCGACCTTGAGGCGATCCGGTCACGAGTGCTGCAAATGGGTGGCCTCGTTGAGAAGCAGTTTCATGATGCGATGATTTGTTTTCGGACGCTGGATGTCAAAGAGGCCGAGCGCATCATTGCTGCCGACGAGGAAGTCAACCGATTGGAAGTGCAGCTTGATGATGCCTGCAGCCACCTGATCGTCAAGCGCCAGCCAGCGGCTAATGATTTGCGTACCGTGATGGCTACCATCAAGATCATTACGGATCTTGAGCGCATCGGCGACGAGGCGACTAAAATTGCCCGCGCTGCGCGCGCACTGCATGAGCGTGGGGCGGTACCGATTTCGCATGAAGAGACCGTGCGCGTTATGGCATCCTCAGCGGGGCGGCAACTGCATGACGCGTTGGACACCTTCGCCCGCCTTGATCAAAAGCAGGCGACGCGGCTGATATTGGGTGATGAGGAAATCGATATCGAATATCGGGCGGTGATGCGTAACGCAGTCACCTTCATGATGGAAGATCCGCGCACCATCTCTGCGTCACTGGATACGCTGTGGGTGGCCAAGGCAATTGAGCGCATCGGCGATCACGCCAAGAATATTGCGGAATACGTGATCTACATCGTTGAGGGCAAGGATATTCGCCACACCGATTACGCCTCGGCGCAGCAAGCGGCCGGCTGATCTGCGGTTCATGACAAGCGACTGACGTCATGGCAATCATCGAACCCACGATTCTGATCGTTGAAGACGAACTGCCTATCGTCGAGCTGGTATCTTTTTCATTAAAGGGCGCCGGCTGGGCGGTGGACGCAGTACACAATACCGCGGATGCCTGGCGCTATCTTCAAAACAAACGTCCCCAGCTGATTCTGCTGGACTGGATGCTGCCGGATCAGTCCGGATTGAAATTGTTGTCACGCATACGCGGCGACCGCAATTTCAGCACGCTGCCCGTGATCATGCTGACGGCAAAAAGCATGGAAGAGGACAAGGTCGCCGGTCTTGATCAGGGTGCCGATGACTACATCACCAAACCCTTTTCCCCGCGTGAGCTGACAGCGCGCATCAAAGCACTCATACGCCGCAAAATGCCGGAGCATGCCGAGCTCGCGATGAAGGTGGGACCACTGACGGTTGATCCGGTCAGCTGCCGGGTCAGTATTCATGAGGAGCTCATCGACATCGGCCATGCTGAATTCAAATTGCTCCGATTCCTGATTGCCCACCCCGAGCGGGTTTTCACCCGCAGTCAGCTGCTTGACAAGGTCTGGGGCGATCATGCGGTTCTCGAGGAAAGAACGGTGGACGTTCATGTTTTGCGGCTGCGCAAGGCGCTTGGTACGGCCGATTTCCTCATCAAGACCGTTCGTAGTGTAGGCTACATGCTTTCCGAAAAATAATTCCTTTTTTGCATGACGCCACGCTCGCTGTTCTGGGTACCTGTTCTTGTTCGTTTCATGCTGGTCTGGGGTGCCGGACTGGCCGGCTGGTACTTGTGGAACCTGACCATCGGCCTTGCCATCTCATTTGCCGTGCTCACGCTGCTGGTGATCATGCAGTTGCGGCACATGTACCAGCTCTCGCTCTGGCTTGACCAGCCTGAAGATGTTCGTTTGGGTGATGGCTGGGGCGCCTGGACCGAAATTTTCGCCAAACTGTACCGCTTGCGACGTGATGACGAACGCAGCCGCAATGAGCTCGCTGAATGGTTGTCGCGCTTTCGGCAGGCGATGAGCCAGCTGCCTGATGGTGTGGTCATCATGGATGACGTACTCTTTCTGGAGTGGTGTAATCCGGTCGCTGAGCAGCATCTTGGACTAAGCATGGCCAAGGACAAGGGCATGCGCGTCACCAACCTCGTACGCAGCCCTGAATTCATTGATTACATCATTCTGGGTCGTTATGACGAACCACTGACGCTGAAGCTCGATGAGCGCAAGCTGATTGTTCGCCTCATTCCCTTCGAAAACCGGCGTCAGATTCTGGTCACGCATGACGTGACGGACATGGACCGAATAGAACAGATGCGCCGCGACTTCATCGCGAATGCCTCGCATGAATTGCGCACCCCTCTCACCGTCATCAATGGCTTTCTTGAAATCGCTGATACGCAACCGGATCTTGATCCGGAGACGCGGGCCCGACACCTGCGTCTCATGGTGGATCAGGGTCAGCGCATGCAAAATCTGGTGGATGACATGCTGGTACTGACGCGTCTGGAGTCGCTGGATTATCCGGTACGCGAGGAAGTGCTCGATATGCACGTCCTGCTGGAGCAGGTGCGTGCCGAAGGCGAGGCTTTGTCTGCCGGCAGACACCAAGTCAGGCTCGAGTTCAATGGCCCCCGTCTCAAGGGCAGCCATGACGAGCTGCGCAGTGCGATCGGCAATCTGGTGTCAAATGCCGTGCGTTATACCCCCGAGGGCGGCGAGATCACGATACGCTGGCAGGAAAGCGCTCAAGGGCCCTGCTGCTCGGTCATCGATACCGGTATCGGCATCAAGCCAGAGCACATCGTGCGCCTGACTGAACGTTTTTATCGAGTCGACAAAGGCCGCTCACGCGAGACACAGGGTACGGGTCTGGGGCTGGCGATCGTCAAGCACGTGCTGGCCCGCCATGAGGCGCAGCTGCGCGTTGAATCGGAAGCAGGCAAGGGCAGTACCTTCACCATTCAATTTCCTGCCTCGGCACGCGTCGAACTGGCCTGAACGATAGCGCAGGCAGCTCATGACTCGGGTTGGGCTGGCCCCGATGTGGCGCTGCGTTGCGCCCCTTGCTCGTACCAGCCGCGGCTGCGGTTGACGATGCGCACGACCAGCAGCATGACCGGAACCTCGATCAGCACCCCCACCACCGTCGCCAGCGCAGCACCCGATTCAAAGCCAAACAAACTAATCGCGGCGGCTACTGCCAGCTCGAAAAAATTCGAGGCGCCTATCAACGCAGAAGGACAAGCGACGCTGTGTGACTCGCCCAGCTTGCGATTGAGCCAGTAGGCCAGCGCTGAATTAAAAAATACCTGAATCAGAATCGGTACCGCCAAGAGCGCAATGACCAGCGGCTGGCGGAGGATGGCTTGTCCCTGAAACGCAAACAGCAATACCAGTGTCAAGAGCAGCGCAGCGATCGACCAGGGGCCGATTTTTTCAACCGCTGTTTCGAAAGCCTCCGGGCCACGCCGTAGCAGATGACGACGCCACAACTGCGCAAGCATCACTGGGATCACAATGTAAAGCACCACGGAGGTCACCAGCGTATCCCAGGGGACGATGATGGCGGACAGGCCGAGCAGCAATCCAACCAGGGGTGCAAACGCAAACACCATGATGGTGTCGTTGAGCGCGACTTGCGACAAGGTGAAGAGCGGATCACCATTCGACAGCCGACTCCAGACAAAAACCATCGCGGTGCAGGGCGCGGCAGCGAGAAGAATGAGGCCGGCGATATAGCTGTCAATCTGATCGGCGGGCAGCAAGGGCGCGAACCAATGGCGAATAAATATCCAGCCCAGCAGCGCCATCGAGAAAGGTTTTACCAGCCAGTTGATCACCAGTGTCACGCCGATACCGCGTATGTGCTGACGCACCTGATGCAGCGCGCTGAAATCCACTTTGAGCAGCATCGGAATGATCATCACCCAGATCAGCAAGCCCACCGGCAGATTGACCTGCGCTACGTCCAGATGGCCGATGAACTGAAACACGCCCGGCATGAACTGTCCCAGCGCGACACCGACCACTATGCACAGAAAGACCCACAGACTGAGATAACGCTCAAACACATTCATCGGTCGATACCGTCAGGCCTGTTGTGGTGTGCACACGGTCTGCCTGATCGGCGTGCAGGGATTGCCACCGCAGCAGTTTTCGGTCAGATAAGACAGCAAGTGGTTCATGCCATCGACATGCGCTGAATAAATAACGAACCGTCCCTCATGACGCGAGCTGACCAGGCCAGCATGAACCAGTTCTTTGGTATGAAAGCTAAGTGAGGAAGGCGCAATACCCAGCTGCTCGGCAAGCTTACCCGCCGGCAGGCCTGCAGGACCCACCTGTACGAGTGTACGGAAAATTGCCAGACGTGATTCCTGGGCAAGAGCAGCGAGTGCTTTGACGGCAGTTGATGCATCCATGCTATTTACTCTTCCAAAAACTGAGGCTTTTCAGCCGATGGCTGGGTCAAGCCAATATCTCTCACTTGCCTTTGTAATGCCAGGCGATCGAGCTTGTCCATAGGTAGGCTGAGGAAAATTCCAATGCGATTTGAAATCTGATACATAGCCTTTTGAAATTCACGTCGGATGGATTCTTCGCTGCCGGTCGCTTTGACTGGATCTTCAAAGCCCCAG
>JAJTGC010000013.1 GCA_021298975.1 Oxalobacteraceae bacterium | reverse complement strand
GGGAATTTCGCTGCACGCGCATACTAAAACGATTCGCTGCCACTTTCCAGTCCGAATAGCGTGGCCGACAAGTTTTTCTGCGTGTCGCTTCTTGTTATTTTGAACATATCTACGCGTATTTACTTCGCGTGGCCTCATCTGGGCCTATCATTGTTAGGCCGTTGGCAAGGCGATCCGATGCACGCAATGCGACCTGAGCAGCTCAGAGGTGCAAGGCAGCCCAGCGGCCTGTCCGCCCAGCGAGACAGGCGAAAGGTCGGAGGGGCAACTGTATCCTTGTCCTCACCAAAACCGGGCCCAATGAAACCCGGTAAAATGTGCCACCAAGTTGTTGATTCATATCTGGTTTTTCAGTGCCGCTGATTCGGTGGCTGAGCCGTTGAGGCCTGACGCCAGCGGCCTCGCGCCCCGGGCCGGTCTACTGCCTGAAAAAACCATCGCTTCATTGCCATAGTCTGGATTTACTGATGTCTGAAACCTTGTTTGACAAGTACGGTGGCGTGCCCACAGTAACTGAGCTGGTACGGGATTTCCATGAACGACTGATGCGCCGGCCCCACATCCGTCGTTATTTTGCCGATATGCCGACCGATAAACTGATCTCGCATCATATCGAGTATGTAACATTCGCTCTGGGCAAACCCCGAACCAATGTCAGTTCGAAGCAGCTGCATGAGCAGCATTTGACCACCGGGGTGACCAAGGCCTCCTACAACCTGATGGTGGATCTGTTTGTTGACTCGCTGCAGGACAACGGGTTTACGGATGAAGACATTCAAATCGTTGTAGCGCGATTGGGGGGTGTTACCGGCGACATTGTTACCAAAGGGATTGAGAAGTAACACTATCTGCTCACCACGGTCATTCGGATGACGCGAGCGCCTTTGAATTCGCCGGGATTGATGATTCACCATGAATGACAAATCCAAACCCACAGGCAAGGAAGCAATTTTTGATGTGTTCCGCCCCGACGGCGATCACAACGTGTCCTCACAAAATTACAGCGTTGCAAAATTGTCCCAGGCACGAGAGCGGCACGGACCGCTGACAAAAAATCAATGGCTCGACAAACGTGCCCCCCTGGATCGCCAAACCATCCAGGCTCACACGCTGACGCTGGCCGGCGCTGAGTCATCTCCCGTAACCAATGATCCCCTGACCGTCTCGGACATCCCATCCGGGAACGCTGACACGCCGACCACGATACGCCTCGATACGTTCCGTATCGGGATGGAAGAGCGACTGGCCGCGATGCAAGCGGCCCAGCAAAAAGCCAGGGATCAACTGAGCGATCTTGAGGGGCAGTCTCAAGCAACGAATAATCTTGAGGATCCGAATCAGGGAACGGATAAACTACCTGAGTCATGAGGCAGTCATTTGCTGCTGCATGATCCGGTTGCAGATTTACGTTCTCAAAGGTTCTCGCCATGCCCACACCGACTCTCCTGCCCTCGGTCTGTCCCCACGACTGCACCAGCACCTGCGCCCTGGAGGTCGAGGTGCTGGATAACGGTCGCATCGGCAAAGTACGCGGCTCTCAGCGCAATGCCTATACCGCTGGCGTGATCTGCGAAAAAGTGGCCCGCTATGCCGAGCGTCAGCATCATCCCGATCGTCTGCACTATCCGATGATGCGCACCGGGCCCAAGGGCAGCCAGCAGTGGAAACGAATCTCCTGGGAAGAAGCGCTGGACCGCACGGCCGAGGCTTTCCTGCAAAAAGCTGCCCAACACGGCAGCGAAACGGTCTGGCCTTATTTTTACGCGGGCACCATGGGTCTGGTTCAGCGCGATGGCATACAGCGGCTCCGGCATTCGATGAAGTACTCGCGCTGGCATGCGACCATTTGCGTTGCGCTGTCCGACACAGGGTGGATGGCCGGTATCGGCAGCAAGCGCGGTGTGGATTTGCTGGAAGCTGCCGAGCATGCGGATCTGATCGTGATCTGGGGCGGCAATCCGGTCAATACGCAGGTCAATGTGATCCAGCATGCGATGGCGGCAAAAAAACGCGGCGCACGTCTGGTGGTGGTGGATCCCTACCGCACCGGTACCGCTGAAAAAGCCGATCTGCATCTGGCCGTGCGGCCGGGTACTGATGGGGCACTGGCCTGCGCCATCATGCAGGTCTTGTTTGCCGAGGGTTTTGCGGACTGGGACTATCTGCGTCGCTACACCGATTGTCCCGATGAACTCGCCGTGCACGTCAGCACACGCACACCCGCCTGGGCGGCAGCCATTACCGGGCTGTCTGAGGACACCATCATCAGCTTTGCGCGCGAATACGGCCGTGCGCGCGCCAGCTTCATTCGCTGCCATCACGGTTTCTCCCGTTCGCGCAATGGCGCTGCGAACATGCATGCGGTGACCTGCCTGCCTGCGGTCACGGGCGCATGGCAGCACCGCGGTGGCGGCGCCGTGTACGGCCACGCCGGCTTGCTGTCACTCGATCGTGGTCTGATCGAAGGACTGGACCAGATGGATTCCCGTATCCGCGCGCTCGATCAGTCGCGCCTGGGTGCCATTTTGATGGGCGATGCGGAGGCGCTTCAGGGTGGCCCGCCGGTGACGGCCCTGCTGATTCAGAATACCAACCCCGCCGTGGTCTGTCCGGACTTGCACCAGGTGCGTACCGGTCTGCAACGCGAAGACCTGTTCACCTGCGTGCATGAACAATTCATGACCGAGACCGCAGCGCTGGCCGATATCGTGCTGCCGGCCACGACCTTTCTCGAACATGACGATTTTTATTCAGCCAGTGGTCATACCGTGTTTCAAGTCGCGAAAAAACTGGTCGAGCCACCGGGTGAAGCACGCGAGAATCATTTCGTGATCTGCGAACTGGCCCGCCGCCTTGGCGCTTCGCACCCTGGCTTTGATATGAGTGTCTGGGAGATCATGGATCAAAGCCTGAAACAATCAGGCCTGTGGGATGCGCAAACCAACCATGAGCGTGGTGGGCAGGATCTGGCGGCACCTTTCGAGCGCATGCATTTCCTCGATGGCTTCGATACACCGGATCGGAAGTTTCATTTCAAGCCGGACTGGGCGCGCTTTGGTGGCAGAGCCTCGGAGATGCCGGTTCTGCCAGACCACTTTGATGTGATCGACAATGCGACGGATGAGAAACCGTATCGACTCGTCACCGCACCCGCGCGTACCTTCCTCAATTCGACCTTCACTGAAACGCCGGGATCACTGAAACGCGAACGGCGGCCGACGGCATTGCTGCATCCGGAGGATTGTGCAGCGCTGAGCGTCAATGAGGGCGATCGCGTAATGGTGGGCAATGAGCGTGGTGCCGTGAGCGTGCATGTCCAACCCAAATCAGGTCAGCAGCGCGGTGTGGTGATCATCGAAGGCTTGTGGCCCAACCGCGCGTTTGATGATGGCCTGGGCATCAATGCGCTGACCAGTGCGGAACCGGGATGGCCAAACGGCGGTGCGGTGTTTCATGACACGGCCGTCTGGATACGCGCGAGCACCGGGACAGTGTCTCAATAAAACCGTGTGGTGGATGCGCGGATGATCCGTGCAGGATGGCCGCGTTCAGGAACCCTTGCAGAGCAGGTTGTAGACATGAATCTTGCCGGTGTCGTCGTCGGGCGGCATCCACTCGGTATAGGGGCCCTCCATGGCAGGAATGGCCTCTCTGCCCATCTGGGTGAAATCTACCGAGGCCAGCAGGCGAATCTGTTTTGAAAAACAGTTGGCCTCCCAAAGAAATTTCGATGCGCGCCAGCTAAAGCGCGGTGCGGGTTTCGAGAAAATCACCATGATGGAGATCTTCGGTTTTTTTGCTCGGATAAGGCTGCCAGGTTCGTAATAGGAGACCATGTGCACATCGCCATCATCGCGCTCGGCGAGCTGCCGCCACTCAGCACTGGCCAAGGGGCTGAGCAACAGGAGCGAGAGTGATATCGTGGCGCGCAAAGTCATTTTGTCGATTATCTTGCCAAGGTAGTCGCATCGCCACTACGGAGATGACAGGCGACTGGAACACATGAAAGTCCACCGTGATTGATTTATACCAGCAAATAACGAATCGCGATGTCTTGTGAATTTGATAAACATCATCACGCCGCCGGCATACTGATGAAAGAACCCGCATGAACGTCGCCCAGCTCCTCTTGCGAACCGCCTCGGTATTCCCTGAGCGCACCGCCATCATGCAGGGCGAACGGAAGGTATTCAATTACCGCCAACTCGCGCACCGCGCTGCATCGATTGCCACGTATCTCAAGTCGGATGTGGGACTCGTGCCGGGGGACCGGGTCGCGCTGTTCATGACCAATCATGTGGCGTATCTGGAGATCCTCTATGGCATCTGGTGGGCCGGATTGGTCGCCGTACCCATCAATGCCAAACTGCATCCGAAGGAAGTGGCCTACATCCTCGATAACGCCGGCGCTGCCTGCTTGTTCTGCAGCGACGCGTTGGCAACGCCAGTCGGATCGATCGCCGATACCCTGCCCTCACTGCGTCGCGTCGTGGCCGTGGATTCTGCCGACTATGCCCGGTTGTTGAGCGCCGCTCCCGCCGCGCTCGTGCCACGCGCACCAGACGATCTCGTCTGGTTGTTTTATACCTCCGGCACGACGGGCTTTCCCAAGGGCGTGATGCAAACGCATCGCAATCTGCTGACGATGACGTCCTGCTATTTCACTGATGTGGATGATGTTGCACCAGGTGACGCCATGGTCTATGCGGCACCTTTTTCGCATGGTGCGGGTATCTATCACTTTCCTTACCTGCTGCGCGGTGCCTTGCATGTCATACCCGAATCGCAAGGCTTCGAACCCGACGAGCTGTGCCAGCTCTCGAAACATATCGGACAACTGACGCTGTTCGCCGCACCTACGATGGTCAGGCGACTGGTGGCGCATATCGAAACCCATGCGGTCGACCCGACCGGATTCAAAACCATTATCTATGGTGGCGGGCCGATGTATACCGAGGACATACGCAAGGCGCTGTCGGTGATGGGCAATCGCTTCGTGCAAATTTACGGACAAGGCGAATGTCCGATGACGATCACCGCCCTCTCGCGCGAACACCTTGCCGACAGCGCGCATCCGCGCTGGCTGGAGCGAATCGCTTCGGTCGGCACGGCGCAGTCCATGGTCGAGGTCATCACCACCGATGATCACGGCCTTGCACTTGCCCCGGGCGAGATCGGTGAAATCCGTGTGCGCGGCGATGTGGTGATGGCAGGCTACTGGAACAATCCGGACGCCAGTGCCGCTGCTTTGCAGGATGGCTGGCTACGTACCGGTGATGTGGGCCGGATGGATGCCGATGGTTTTCTGACGCTGCATGACCGCTCCAAAGACCTGATCATTTCAGGCGGCGCAAACATCTATCCGCGCGAAGTCGAGGAAGTCCTGTTGCGTGATCCCCGCGTGCATGAAGTCTCGGTGATCGGAAAGCCCGACACCGAATGGGGCGAAGTGGTGGTCGCCTTTGTGGTGGCTGAACAAGTGACCGCGGCCGAGCTTGATACGCTGTGTCTGGACCACATTGCCCGCTTCAAGCGGCCCAAGCACTACCACTTTATCGATGCGCTGCCAAAGAACCACTATGGCAAGGTATTGAAAACCGCGCTGCGAGAACAGCTGGCACGCTACAATCCCCATCAGGATACCGAGACCCCTGAAAGATCATGAAAAAAACGCTTCCCATCATCGCCCTGCTGTGCACCAGCCTCACGCAAACGACCGCATGGGCAGAAACACCGACCGTGAATGAGCTGCTGATGATTCAGCAATCAGTCAATACCCAGTGCCTCGCTCGGGGTCAGGGACGCGCGCGCATGCTGTGCCGCTGTGCCGCTGTTTTGGTCAGCAACAAGCTCGCAACCGAAGGCACTGCGGGTTACAAGGACAATGCCGAGCCGATCTTTGATCAAGCCTTCGAATCCTGCATGAGCAGCGAGGATCGTTCTGCAACCGCGTCGACTGCCAAACTCTATCAGTCTCAACCTGCGGTCGAAGAATCCCTGCGCCAGTCTGCCGCGAAACCATAACTATTCGCAGGCATAATTTTCCATGATGCCGCTCTGGGATTTGCAAGGCACGGTCGCCATCGTCACGGGGGGTAATGGCGGCATCGGTCTGGGCATGGCCGAGGGCCTGTCCGCCGCCGGCGCCACGGTGGTCATTGCAGCACGCAACGCGGATAAAAGTGAAGCGGCCGTCGAATCCATCCTGGCCACAGGCGGCAGGGCATCTGCCATTGCCGTTGATGTCACCGATGAAGCCGACTGTCAGGCCATGGTGGCCTCAACGCTCAACGCCTACGGACGCCTCGACATCCTGATCAACAACGCCGGCATCAATATCCGCAAGCGACCGGAAGACTACACACTGACCGAGTGGCAGCAGATATTGCAGACCAACCTGACCAGCGCCTTTCTCTGTGCTCAGGCGGCCTACCCTGCGATGAAACGCGCTTCACGAGGCAAAATCATCAACATCGGCTCGATGATGTCGATTTTTGGTACCGCATTCACCACACCGTATGCCGCATCCAAGGGCGGCATCGTGCAAATGACGCGCTCGCTCGCCTGTGCCTGGGCTGCAGACAATATTCAGGTCAATGCAGTGCTGCCGGGCTGGGTTGATACCGAGCTCACCCAAACGGCACGCAAAGATATCGCCGGCCTGCATGAGCGCGTGCTGGCGCGCACCCCGGCGGGTCGCTGGGGAGCCGCCCAGGATTTTGCCGGGATTGCGGTCTTTCTGGCGAGTACCGCCTCGGATTTCATCACCGGCACCGCCATCCCTGTTGATGGCGGTTACTCAGTGCAAGGCTAGGCCGAACCGGTCATGGCAAAATAGGGGCTGCCGGGCTCGATGCGATAAGCGGCTCGTGAAAAAATTCAGACAAAACAACCTGACATCCGGGAGAGACCATGAAAAAATCTGCAGCTGCTGTCCTGCTTTTGTCCGCCTTGCTGGTCGGCTGTGGTGGTAACTACCAGATCACCCGTGCCGGTAATGGCGCGGTCACCAAGGCAGATTTCGACAACGACGAGCGTGCATGCAATCAGGCCAACTTCTTCGTGCCGCAATCATCGAAAGACAAGAAAGACCAGACGATTCACATGAGCTCGGTTTTCCTGGACTGTATGCGTGACAAAGGCTGGAATTTCACGCTGACCGAGCGCAAACTGTCCTGGATGAAATCGGTACGGCTGGATTGATGCAAGCGACAACCGCCATGACACGCTTCGTCGGTCGACTGGTCTGCGCACCCTTGCTATGGTCTGTGCTTGGCGCCCTGCCCTGCGGCGCCGAGACGATCTCATCCCATGATCAGCGGGATAAACCTGAATCCACCACCATCCGATCCAATCCCCATGGCGCGCCGAGGAAAGTGGTCAAGCCGCCGCCGCCACCACCGGAGACACTGATTGTCGTGCCCGTCACACCGACCCATCCGCAGCCCCAGAATTCGCAGCGCTAGATCACGCACTGCCACCCGAACAGCGCGCGCCATGCTCGCCGGGCTGCTTGCTGTCGGGCTGCTGAGTAGTTGCGTGATCCGCGAACTCGCGAGCGATGAATCCGGGCTGATGTACAGCTACAGTAGTCTGGATTTTTCTGGCAAAGTCTGGCAGCGTGCCCAGCAGCAGTGCCAGCGCAGCGGCAAGAAAGTCATTCACCAGAGCACGGATTGTGTTGTCTGGTTGCGGTGTGTAAGTCGGTTTGCCTGCGAGTGACCAGGAGACCGGCCATCCGTAGATGGCCTCTCACGCAGACTTTATTTCATTTGTTTTTTCACAAACTCGGCCATGCGCCGCACGCCTTCGCGTATGGCTTCATCTGACGCTGCATAGCTGAGCCGAATATGCTGCCCCTCGCCCTCGACACGCTGCCCGAAGTGGATGTCCGCCAGCACCGCGACGCCGGCTTCATTCAGCAGTCGCTTGCGGAAGTCTTCGGAGTCGCGACAACCGGAGAGCCGACACGCCTCGGTGACATTCGGCCACGCATAGAACGCGCCACCCGGGCTTTGACAATGCACGCCCGGCACCTCATTGAGCAGCCCGACAATGAGTTCACGCCGCTGATGAAAGATGTCGCGCATGCGGTTTGCCTCATCCTGAGGCCCAACCAGTGCCTGCACTGCTGCCCACTGCGTGATCTGTGATGCACAAGACTCCGTATTGGTAATCCATGTCGTGAAAAACGGCGCAAGCTTGCGGTTGGCGATGTAACCCAAACGCCAGCCTGTCATGGCATAGGTCTTCGAGCATCCATCGGAAATAATGGTGCGCTCCTGCATGCCGGGCAAGGATGCGATCGAAACAAATTCGCCGTCATAAATCAGGCGAGCGTAAATTTCATCGGCAAAAACCCAGACCTGTGGATGCTGGCGCAGAATGTCAGCGATGGCTTCCATGTCCTTGCGCGGGATAACGCCGCCCGTAGGATTTTGCGGTGAATTCAGAATCAGCAGTTTGGTGCGTGGTGTGATTTTGTCGGCCAACTCTTGCGGATCAAAACTGAATTGACGTGACTCGCGCAGAAAAATCGGTACGCCTACCGCGCCATTGGCTTTGATCTGCGATTCGTAAATCGGAAAACCCGGCACCGGATAAATGACTTCATCACCCGCGCCATAATCCGTGACCGACGCAATGGTGTAACCAATGAAAGGCTTGGCGCCGGCTCCAATCACCACGTCATCAGGCAGAACCTCAACACCCCGGGTGCGGCTGAGCTCCTTGGCTACGGCATCGCGCAACTCGGCAATACCCGCTGACGGCGTGTACCCGTGCTTGCCCTCTCGAATCGCATTGACGGCGGCATCTTGAATATGCTGCGGCGTGTGGAAATCAGGTTGGCCGATGCAGAACGAGAGAATATCGCGCCCTTCGCGTATCAGTCGGTTGACCTCGGCCAACACGATGAATGCGTTTTCAGTGCCAAGGCTTTGCGCACGCTGGCTGACGATGGTCATGAGATTCCCCTGTGAATTTTGATGTTGTTATTTTCAGAAACGCTGCCGGGATCGGTCGCCTGTGGCAAGCGGTCTGATGGTGCCGACGGAAGACTCGTGCCGTATTTTAGCCGGCTTGCGTGGCATGATGCGCGTCAATGAATCAGGGAGAGTGCAGGCGGGCCCGAAAAAGCGTCTTTTCCGGCAGGCTTCAGGGATAACGCGTCGGGCTATTTGAACACGTCAAAGCAGATGGTCTTGATGTCGGAAGATCGAATGCTGAAGCAATAGCTTTTTTGCTGTCTGACCTGCGCCATGCAGAGATTTTTTGAATCAGTATCCAGAATCGAGACGCAATAGGACTGCTGTCGCATCAAGCTGTCGAGACAGGCCGATTTTGCTTCGACTGTCTGAGCCTGGCTGCAAGCGGTATCCTGCGCGTAAGCGCATGTGGCAGCAAGCAGCGACAGAAAAAATGTCAGCTTACGCATGCGTCTGAAATAGAAAGCCCAGGCGGTTTTTCATGAGTGTCTCCAGATGGCATCGACCTGAACTTGTTCATGCCTCGAACCGGCTGTTCGTTTGACGCAGGTCAATAATTTTCTGTTCGTAAATCATACCCATGATGAAGCTCATGTCCCGTTCGATTCAGGTTTTAGGTTGTTATCAAAATAAAAACTAAATTACAAGTACTTTTTGAGCTTTGCTTGCATGATGGTCTAAATCGACACATAAAGCCAATTCTGAAATGAAAAATCTCGATAAGATCGATCACCGACAAGAATAACTTAGCTTTTTGAGAATTTTTTGCGCCGTATGACCACCATCACTAAGGATCCGCGCCTATTTCAGCAAATAAGGCTTGAAAAACAGATAAATCATTTATATTGTTCCGCCTTCGTAAATTTCACTGAATTGCCGTGGGCGCGAAATCCGCCACCACCGTTGCAGGCAGTAAGTCGAATGGACGAATATCGTGCGTGCAGACCAAGCTGGCAGCGAAAGCCGGCAGATCTGTCAATGACAAGGTGGTGCGCGACAGTTTCACCGTGCCGGCGAAAGCATACGCAAAGATCGAAAAGCTCAAAGGCGCCTGCCTGAAGGCAGGTTTTCAGATCAAAAAATGCGAGCTGCTGCGCATGGGTAGCTGGCTGATCAGTAACACGGGCATGGAGCAGCTGAAATTTGCACAAGCAAAGCTGGACCCAATGAAAACCGGGCTACCGAAAAAACAGAGGTAGGTAAAAACAAAAAATACTGCTGCATCGCAGGGCAGGGGTTTCTGATTGATGCAATAAAAAGGAGTAATGAATGCAAGGACTTCATCTGACTGCTGACCTGTCAGGCTGCAAAAAAAATCTGGGCCTGATGACCGATGTCGAGAGTTTGCGTGCGACCTGCCTGACACTGGTCGAGGCGAGTGGACTGACCGCAGTCAACGAAGTCTTTCATGCATTTCCCGGCACCGAGCGGGAAGCGACTGGCGGCATTACGGGTACCGTACTGCTCGCAGAATCTCATCTGGCCTTGCATACCTGGCCCGAATTACAGGCGGTAACGCTGGATGTCTATGTGTGTAACTACTCGACCGACAATAGCGAAAAAGCTTCCCGGCTACTGAACTCGCTGGTGCGTCTGTTTGATCCGGACGAAGCCAATCGCCAAAGCCTTGAGCGCGGTCAGGTCGGCGTGGCTGCCTCCTGACACTTCTGTCTCCAGAATCAAAACCACAACGTCCCCATGAAAAAAATCACCCTCGCTGCCACATTGACACTATTGCTCTCCAGCGGCATCGTGCGCGCAGAGTCCACGTTTGCGGACCTCAACTATCAGGTCAAGCAATCCGACACAACGCAGGGTTTGGGTGTGGGTGTCTATCAGCTAAAAGATCAGGGTACTGGCTACTACATCAACGGAACGATTGGCCTGCCGCCTGATGGCTACAGTGCCTACGGCTACTCGTATGGCACCTACACAGAGCGCGCGCGCGTGCCCTACATTGCCAACGTGGGCGCAACCTTCGCCGCCGTCGGTCCCGGCAGTCTGGTTCCGTTCTACAAGACCATTCACTCGTATGTCGGTATCGGCTACGGTACGCTGGAAGGTGTCGCCAAATACGGCGAAAGCTGGTACGACCTCGACTCTTACACCAAGAGTGGCGTGAACCTGAATGGTGGTTTCATTTTGGGCTTCGATAGTTTCGGCATCAATCTTGGCTTCAATTCCCTGAGCAAGTCCGTCTATGTCGGTATTGGCGTGAAAACCGACCGAAAGTAACCCCCCCACCCAACACCGGTTCGCGCCGCTTGCTGATCATCCGCGAAACAGCGCTGACATACCCGCCAGTTCTGCGAGCGCCGCCGACGACACAAACGGCCTGCCGACATCAGCTCTTACTCAAATGGCATCAGTCGCAGTGCCAGCAAAGCATGGGGTACACTCGATGTGGTTACCGTTCACCGTCGCCACTGCCCGTGAAAAAAATACTATTTCCCCTGCTGCTGCTCTGCGTCCTGCCCGCACGGGCTGAATGGAATCTGCTGCACCAGAAAAACGAGAGCAGCCTGTATGTTGATCCGCTGACCGTCGTTCGAGGCACCCGACCCCGTGTCTGGGGACTCCATGATTACGGCAAGCCGGATGAGTATCAGGATTTATCCGCGCGCTTGCTGCTCGAATCGAATTGTTACGACGGCACGCTGCGTAAACGCAGCGCCGTGTACTACAAAGAACCCATGGCTCGGGGCGAGACGACTTCGGAATACCAACCCACGCCGTGGGAAATCCCCGCTGCCGACACCATTGAAGCGGCAGCGCTCTATTTTTTGTGCGGAAAAAAACCATGATGCGCAAACTGATGCTGTCAATACTGATCTCCAGTGCCCCGGCCTTTGCAGGTGACTGGGTCATGCTGCCGGTGCCTGATCCGGTCTCGACCGCTGCGGGTGAAACGTTTTTTGTCGATCCAGACATCAGTACCCGAGGTAAATGGCCGACGATTCACACCCTTCGCAATTACCGCGAAGCGACGGCGCGCGGTCATGCTTCCGACAGCATGGTCTGCGAAGTCGATTGCAGTCAGCAACTGATACGCGCGGTGGGTGGGGCTTTCTATTCAGGGTTGATGGGCAAAGGCGGTGTGGAGCCCTGGAATCGTCAAACCCCTTGGGTTCGACCTGGCGCCGACACGGCACTCGAAAAGGTGCTGCAGTATGCGTGCACTCAACAAAAGTCGCAGTAACTGATCGCTCAATTCACGTAAGCTACGCGACGATACTGCCGCCATGGGGAATCCACGATGAAACGAAAACAGGCACGCCCACCCAGACCCAATTCGCTGGTAATTGACGCGGCCGATGGCAGCGGCAGCTTCAGCGGCTATCTCGCCTTGCCGCCAGGTGGTCGCGGACCGGGTCTGGTGATCGCTCAGGAAATTTTTGGCGTGAACAAGCCGATGCGCGACATTGCCGATGCCTTCGCTGCACGCGGCTATGTGGTGTTGGTGCCTGATCTCTTCTGGCGCATGGCGCCTAACGTGGTGCTGGGCTACACGCCGGAAGACTGGCAAAAGGCATTTGGCTATTTTCAACGATTCAATGTGGACACAGGCGTGGACGATATTCAGGCGTCCATTACCACCCTGCGCGAGCAGGCGTTCGTCAATGGACAGGTCGGTGTGATGGGTTTCTGCCTGGGCGGCAAGCTGGCTTATCTCGCAGCCTGTCGTACCGATGCCGATGTCGCCATTGGGTATTACGGCGTGGGCATCGAAGCGGTGCTGGAGGAAGCTGGTCATTTGCACTGCCCACTGGTACTGCACATCGCGCAGCTTGACAAATACTGCGACGAGGCAGCACAGGAAAAAATACAGCAGGGTCTGGGCCATCGCGACAACGTGCAGGTCTGGCTCTATCCGGACGCCGACCATGCCTTTGCCCGTCCCGGTGGCGAACATTACCACCAGCCCTCGGCCGATCTGGCACTGGAGCGCAGCCTGAGTGCATTGCAGCGCGCGCTGTCGGCCTGAAAGCAGCGCTGGCACTGACTGCCGCAGCAGGCTGAATGCGTCGCTCAAGTTTTGATCGCAGATGTCGATGCTTCTTAAATCTTAATTTGTCCCGAGTTGCCATGAATACGTCCATGCTCCGAACCCTCTTTCTGGCCGCAGGCCTGCTGATTGCGCTGGCTGGCTGCCACAGCACCTACTATCTGAACGGTGACAAGTACGTTGGTGAATTCCGGGATGGCAAGCGTACCGGTCAGGGCAGCTACTTCTTCCGCAATGGTGATCGTTTTGTCGGCGAATTCCGAAATGATGAATTCAATGGTCAGGGCACGCTGCGATTTGCGAACGGCAATCGTTACACCGGCAGCTTCAGCAAAAACCGTATCGAAGGACAAGGGACACTGCGCTATGCCAACGGCGATGAATACACCGGCGAATTCGTCGATGGCCAACGCCACGGACAAGGTGTCTATACCTATGCCACCGGCAGCAAATTTACCGGTGAATTCCGCGAAGACCAACTGCCCGCGAGAGTGACGTACACGTACAAGAACGGCGATCAGTATGTGGGTGAATTCAAAGACTGGCGCTTTCATGGCAAGGGCAAGAAAAGCTTTGCCAATGGTCGCGTGCCTCTTGACGGCCTGTGGGAAGAAGGCGAGTTTATAATGATGGAAGCTGCGCGCAAATAACGTCGCAATAAAAACAAACAATAAAATCACACAATAAAAGAGCACTGATTGGAAATGACGACAGGGCGTCCTGCGACGCTGGCCCCGAGGGGCATGGTCACCTCCCCGCATGCACTGGCATCGGCGGCAGGAGTTGATGTACTGAGAGCCGGTGGTTCGGCGATCGATGCGGCGATTGCCACCAGTGCTGCACTGGCCGTGATTTATCCGCATATGACCGGTATCGGAGGCGATGCCTTCTGGCTGATCCATGATGCCAGGACGGGCAAGGTTCACTATCTCAATGGTGGTGGCCGTGCCGCACAATCAGCCAGCCTTGATTTTTTTACCGCGCGCGGCCTCAATGAAATCCCGTTTCGCGGCATCCTGCCCGCAAGCCTCACTACGCCCGGATCGGTTGACAGCTGGTGCAAGGCCCATGCGAACTGGGGTCGTCTGCCCCTCTCTCGCAATCTGCAGCAAGCGATCGCCTATGCGCGCGATGGTTTTCCGGTCACAGGCCGTCTGGCGGGCTGGATTGCCCGCACCGAAGCTGAATTGCGCGCGCAACCTGACGCCGCTGCCATCTTTCTTTCAAACGGTGTACCTGCAGCAGGCACCCTGATACGTAACGCAGGTCTTGCACGAACGCTGGAGGCCATTGCCCGCGAAGGCCGCGCCGGTTTTTATGAGGGTACCGTGGCCAAAGCGCTGGCAGGCTATGTGCGGCAGCATGGTGGGTTCTTTACCGAAGGCGACTTGCACGCACAAGAAGCTCGCTGGGGTGAACCGCTGGTCGGACAATACCGCGACCTGACCTTGTATCAGACACCCGCACCGACGCAGGGCTTCACGGTGCTAGAAATGCTGAACCTGATCGAACCGCTGGATATGCACAAGACAGGCTTCCTTGGGCCCGATCATGTGCACCTGCTGGTACAGGCAAAACAAATCGCCTATCACGACCGTGATCGCTATCTGGCCGATCCGGATTTTGCCAACGTACCGCTGGATCGTCTGATCTCCAAGGCCTATGCCAACGAACGCCGCGCACTGATGGATCCTGAGCGTGCGCTGCCCTGGGACAAGGTGCCGTCCTATGGCAGCCTCACGGGTGACACGGTGTACATCGCCACGGTCGATGAAGAAGGCAATGCGGTCTCGCTGATTCACAGCCTGTATGGCGCGTTTGGCTCCACGGTGGTCGCGGGTGATACGGGTGTGCTGCTGCAAAACCGCAGCGCGTATTTTTCGCTCGATCCTGCGCATCCGAATTGTCTGGCACCCGGCAAGATACCGGTGCATACGCTGATAGCGTCTATGGGTAAACGCAACGACAAGCTCTGGAGTGTGCTCGGCTGCATGGGCGCCGATGGTCAGCCGCAAATACAATTGCAGGCCTATGTGGCGATGATGGATTTTGATTGCGACATACAGCAGGCACTGGAAGCCCCCCGCTGGCTATCCGGTCGCTTCGGTATCGGCGAATCGCGCGACACACTGCATATCGAGGGTCGCTTTTCGCCAGAAACACTGGGCACGCTGGCAGCACGAGGACATCAACTCAATCGCTGGGGTGCGTGGAACGAACTCGCAGGTCATGCGCACGGCATTGTGATTGATCCGGTCACGGGTGTGCGTTGGGGTGGATCGGATCCGCGCAGCGACGGTGCTGCGATCGGTTACTGAATGCGGTGGTTGTCAGCGTGCAGCAAGTTTGCGGAAATCCTGCTCGAGTCCGGCCAGTTTTTCCTCTGCCCGCTTACGTTGCGCCGGCGTGACCAGTTTGTGCATGGCGGCTGAATTCACGCAGGCTTCATTGAACAAATTACGCCGCATCTCGCTACCGGCGGGATCATCGGGATGTAAAGTACGCTCCATCAATGCGCGTATCTCTGCTTCTGCCAATTCCGGTGTTGGTTTGTTTTTTCTTATTTTCTCCAGCGTGGCAAGAATATCCTCCTGCCGTCGCTGACGCAGCATCCAGCTGATCTTGGGATCGAGCGCCGAGCGCGCAATCGCATCTCGAATTGCCTGCTTTTGAACCGCACTTAGCCGACCATAGAAAAATTCGCTGCGGTCAGTCCACTCGTCGAGACGATCTTCTGCGAGCTGCTTGGCGGATATATCCAGCCATTTCTCCCGCCATTGCTTGTCTTCCTCAGCAAATTTTTTGCGCAGGCGCTTGAGATTGGCCGGCTCGAGCGATAGCGCAAGCGCTGCAGCCTGGGGCGCACTCTGCAGCAACAAAGTCTCGAACTGATGCCTGGCTTTCGTGATGGCGTCACAGGCAGCTACCTCACTGACATCGCTTTTTGCCATCTGTCGCAACTCGCCCAGCAAATCTGCATGCGCTGGCAATTGGGTGCTTCGATGCCAGGCATGCCAAGCCTTCAGATCTGCTTTGACTTCGCGCTTCTGCGATTCATTAAAATCCAGATAACGGTCCATCCACCAATACGCGATGGTATCGAGATTGTCATAACCAGTACGTACCAGACCGCAGGCGGACAGGGTGAGAACCAGCAGCACGACAGCGCAACGCTGCCATAGTCGCAATTTCATTTGAGAAGAAAAGGCCAAGAGCGCTACAGTGTACGCCGCAATGCCTCAAAAAACAGATCTGCCTGCAAACGCTCCCCCCGGGTCTGCAATTCGACTTGCGCCGCCATCGCCTCCGGCACGGGTTGTAATGGCAAGCCGGTGCGCAGCGCGAGGACTTCGACCATGCAGGCGCGTTCGACGTAGTACAGGTCGTCATAGGCATAGGCGACACTATCGCCACAAACCACAACACCGTGATTGCCCAGAAATGCGATATCGGCGTTATTCATTGCACGGGCAATGCGCTCACCCTCGGTATGATCGAGCGCAAGGCCGTTGTAATGCGCATCAATCGCGATGCGGCCATGAAAACGCATGGCGTTTTGCGATAGCGTCGTATCGAGTGCGCGAGCGCTGGTGAGTGTGAGCGCTGTCGCATGGGGCATGTGCGTATGCATGACACAAGCCTTGCCGGCGATGCGATGAATCGCCGCGTGTATGTACATGGCAGTCGGCTCGACTTCGTGACGCCCGGCGAGCCGGTTACCCTGCTCATCAATCATCACGATATCGTCGGCACCGATCTCCTGCCACAACAAGCCACGCGGATTCAGAAGAAAGCGCCGCGAGCCATCGGGTAATTCAACACTGAAATGATTGCACACGCCTTCGGCGAGACCATGATGGGCTGCCGCACGCAAGGCCAGCGCCAAATCCTCACGCAGCCGTTTAACGCTGTCTGATCCAAAGTCCTGCGCATGGTTCTGCCTGTGGTTCTGCCTGTGGTTCTGCATATCGTTCTGCATATCGTTCTGCCTACGCATGCGTCATCGCCTCCGACAACAAAGACTCGGGTGGTCTGGGAACAGGATGCAGCGATTCGTAGGCGCGCGCTGCACGCAGCACCAAGGCATCGCCAAACATGGGGCCGACAAATTGCAGGCCAACCGGCAGCCCCGCAGGCGTCAACCCGCAGGGAATGGTGATCGCGGGCTGCTGGGTGAGATTGAACGGATAGCTGAACGGTGTCCAGCCCAGCAACTGCTCCGAGGTGACCGGACTGTGACCCGCAGCGCGTGCTTCAAAGGCCGGTATCGCCAATGTGGGCGTGACCAGCAGATCATACTGCTGCATGAATTGACGCATGTGCGAACCCAGTTCGGCGCGACGCAAATTCAGCTGATGCACATCACCAAAACTAAAGCGTGCGCCGATCTCGGCTTCTGCCTGAAAATCCGGATCCGTGACCGCTTGCTGTGCCGGTGTCATCGCTGACCATACCTGATGGGCGACCGCAAACCAGATACCCGTCATGATATCGAGCGGATCCGCAAAGCCCGGGTCGCAGCGCACCACCCTCGCACCCAGCGCCTCCAGATCACGTACCGCTTCGTCAACGCGATGCGCAACATCCGGATCAACCTTGGCATAACCCAGCGTGGGCGAATAAGCGATACGCAGACCGCGGATACCGTCGTTCAGACCAACGGTGTAATCGATCGGATGGTAAGGCAGCGAAGACCAGTCACGTGCATCCGGCAGACTCATCACGTTCATCATCAGTGCCGCATCGGTGACGCTCATGGTGTGCGGTCCGAGATGTGCGACGGTACCGAAAGGTGACAGCGGATACGCCGGCACGCGACCAAAGCTCGGCTTGATACCGACGTTGCCGCAAAACGCTGCCGGTATACGCACACTGCCCGCACCGTCGGTACCCACGGCCAGCGGCCCCATGCCGGAAGCCACGGCGGCGGCCGCACCACCTGACGAACCACCGGGTGTGCGGGAGAGATTCCAGGGATTCCGGGTAATGCCATGCAGCGGCGAATTGGTCTCGCCCTTGCAACCCAATTCAGGCGTGGTGGTTTTACCCAACAGCACCGCACCGGATTCGCGCAGACGCGCCGTCACCGGCGCATCAATGTCCCATGGTTGCGAGGGGTCCACTGTGCGACTGCCGCGCAATGTCGGCCAGCCGCGCGTGAGTATCAGATCCTTGATCGAGACGGGTACGCCTTCCAGTGCGCCAATCGCCGTGCCCTGCTGCCGATGCGACTGCCATCGCTGTTCGCTGGCCTTGGCGCTCTCGAGTGCGTGCGCGGCATCGACCAGACAAAAGGCATTGAGCTTGCCGTTGACCTGCTCAATGCGCTGCAAGACTGCCCGCGTGACATCAACCGGCGATACCTGACTGCTGCGGTACATCGCAAGTAGCTGGCTGGCGGTGAAGCCGCAAAGTTCATGCATCATTCGACTTGTCCATTTCTGTTGTGATGGTGGAGATCGAAAATCAGTCGCTGTGATCAACCGATACCGAGATAAATTTTACGAATGCGATCATCGCTGGCCAGTGCCTTCGCTTCGCCCTCCTGAGCGACCTGACCATGCTCGAGCACGTACGCACGATCGGCAATGTGCAGCGCCGATTGCGCATCCTGCTCGGCCATCAGGATGGCGACGCCACTGTCGCAAATCTGCCGTATCGCAGAAAAAATTTCCATCTTGAGGCGATGCGCAATACCCACCGAGGGCTCATCAAGCAGCAATAATTTGGGCCCGCCCATCAATGCACGACCAATCGCGACCATTTGCTGCTGGCCACCGGAGAGCGTGCTGACGATCTGATGCTCGCGCTCGCCCAGTATCGGAAACAGTGAGAGCACCCGGGCCATGTCAGCCGCAACAGCTGCCTTGTCGCGTCTCAAATAAGCCCCCAGCTGCAAATTTTTGGCAACCGTCAGCTCGGGAAACAGGCGACGACCTTCGGGACAATGACAAATACCCAAACCAACGACCTGCTCTGTCGAGTAATCATGCAAATCATGTCCCTCGAAGCGCAGCTGCCCCTGAGACGGTATCGCGCGCGAAATCACTTTCAGCAAGGTCGACTTGCCGGCACCATTGGGGCCCAGCACCGTGACCAATTCACCTGTCTTGATATGCAGCGTCAGATTTTCCAGCGCAATGGCCTTGCCATAGCCAGCACTGAGACCGCTGATCTCGAGCATCATGCGAACGCCTCCGGCGTTTGCTTGCCAATATAAGCTTCAATCACGCGTGGATGATTGACAATCTCTGCCGGAATGCCCTCGGCAATCACTTCACCAAAATCCAGCGCCACCACGCGCGACACCAGCTGCATGAATTCGCGCAGCTTGTGCTCGATAAGCAGAATCGTCAGGTTTTTTTCTGCATGCAGCTTGCGTATGAGCGCGGAGATGGATTCGATCTCGGCACTACCCAAACCAGCAAATGGTTCATCCAGCAAGAGCAGCTCAGGATCGGTGGCGAGTGCGCGCGCGATTTCCAGACGCCGCAGATCGCCATAGGACAATAACTCGGAGGGGGTATCCGCTTTCTCGACCAGCCCGACTTCGGACAGCAAATGCATGGCGCGCGCAACAAGATCGACATCGCTGACACGTGGGCCCAGACTGCCCACCAGTACATTTTCGATCACGCTCATGCCGACGAAAGGCCGACACAACTGAAAGGTGCGTGCCACACCCAGATTGACGATGCGATGCGGTTTCATGCCACCTATGGATCGCCCCTGAAAACTCACCGTGCCTTCATCTGAGGGAATGAATCCGGTGAGCAGATTGAACAGCGTGGTCTTGCCGGCACCATTGGGGCCGAGAATGCCAACGATCTCGCCCCGCCGCACCTGCAAACTGACATCACGCACCGCATGAAGACCACCGAAATGTTTGTTCAGTTGTTTGACATCGAGGAGGTAGTCTGACATCTCACGTCTCCCCTGCGGTTTTGTCTGTTGGCCGCTTGGTCACCGTGCCGTGCGCGGGCGCTACCCGCAGTGCGCGCATTTTTTTCCAGACTGGCGCGACCACGCCATCAGGCAGAAAGAACAAAATAAAAATCAGCAAGACGCTGTAGATCATCAAACGCCATTCGCCAAAATTACGCAGACCTTCGGTCATCAGCGTCAGTAACAGCGCACCACCGACCGGTCCGAAAATAGTGCCGATACCGCCGACATACACCATCGTGATAATGGTGATCGAGGTGACGACGGCAAACAGCTGCGGGCTCACCTGCAACTGATAGTGTGCGTAAAGCGCACCGCCGAGTCCTGCGAAAGCTGCACTGATGATGAGCGAGATAATTTTATAAGTGGTGATGGGCAAGCCCGCGGCCATACAGGTCGCTTCGTCACCTTTGATGGCACGCAGTATCAATCCCCAGCGCGAACGCGCCAGCCAGGCCAGCAGCCAGGTCGTCAAACCCAGCACACCCAGCACAAACCAGTAATAGTGCAATTGATTTTTGATCAGAGGCGTGATGTCCTGTATGCCCTCTTCACCACCGGTGTACTCCCAGAAAATCAGCATCAGACGCTGCATGATTACGGCGGCTGACAGCATGGCCAGCGCAAAGTACGGACCTTTGAGCCGCAATGTCGGAAAACCCAGCAAGAGACCGAACAACATCGCCAGCACCATGCTGGACGGCAGGCTCCACCACGGGCCGAAACCCATCTGCACATTCAGAAAACCTGCCGCATAAGCACCGACACCAATGAACAGCGAATGTCCGAAGTTCTCGCGACCCGTCAGTCCCGACATGAAATCCCAGCTCACCGCCCAGATGCCGTAAATCGCTGCGACCGTCAGCACACCCACCAGATAATTGCCACCGGCAAGCACCGGCAGGAGCGCCAGCAGACCGAGCGAGACCAGACCGGCAGTCGAACTCAATTTATCAAGAGACCCGAGCGCCGCCATTTAAAACGCCGTCCGTTTACCAAAGATACCCGCCGGCCGAATCACCAGCATCAGCAGTGTCGCGAGTACCGAGACGATCTCCGTCCAGCTGGTCGAGATCTGGTAGGCCACGATCGTTTCTGCATAGCCGAGCATGAAGGCCGCCAGAATGCTGCCGGGGATGGAACCGAGTCCGCCCACGACCACGATCGCAAACGCTTTGACGATAGGCAGCAAATGCATGGACGGCTGCACCGAGAGAAAGGGTCCGGCGAGTATGCCGGCCATCGCCGCCAGAGCTGCAGACATCGCCATCACCAGCGAGAAGATGCGGTCACTCGGTATGCCCATGTATTTGGCCGCATCCGCATCCTGTGAAATCGCGAGAATCGCGCTGCCCAGACGGGTACGCTGTATGAACAGGTAGAGGATCGCAATCGACACACCCGCCACCACCAGTGTGAGCAAACGCTGGCCAGCCACATCGACGCCACCGAGGTTGATCTTGGTATCCACAAAGGCCGGCACATTGCGGTATTCGGAACCGAAGGTCAGAAACAAGGTCTGCTCAACCACCAGTGCAATGGCGAGCGTGATCATCAGCACACCAAGCTGCGAGTAACGCAGCGGCCGGATCAGTATTTTTTCTACCAGCACGCCAAATACGGCAACGCCGACCACCGACAGGATCGCTGCCAGCCACAAGGGCAGGCCAACCACGGAGGTCAGTACATAAGCGCCGTACGCACCCAGCGCATAGAACGATCCATGCGCCAGATTCAACACGCGAGCCACACCAAAGATCAGCGTGAAGCCCACCGCGAGCATCGCGTAAATGGCGCTGGTGACAGCGCCATAGATCAGGATTTCCAATTTATTTTTTCATCCAGGGTGGCAGGATGAAATTCCCGGTACGCAGCTCTTTGGGATAGAGAACCACGCGCTCGCCCTTATCCTGCCACTGCACGAAGACCAGATTGGTCTTGCCTTTGCCTGCCATGACGTCGTGGCTGTCATCAAAGGTGATTTCACCAGCCACGCCTTCGAAGCGCGTCTTTTCCAATTCCTTGATCACCTTGTCGGTGTCGAAGCTGCCAGCACGCTTGACGGCCTCGGCATACAGAAAGATCGCGTCATACGCGAAGAACGCTGTGTAAACAGGGTAGTTGGGAGAATTCTTTTTGAAGCTGTCAAAAAAAGGCACTGTTTTTTTCGTCAGCGGCGCGCGCACCGCGAAGTTGGCGGCCACCTCGGAGATGGATTTTCCGCCAATGCGATTGAAAAAATCACCATCCATGCTCTTGACGTCAATACCGCCATACGGCACCGGTACCTGAGCGTCATGCCATTGCTTGGCAAAGACATCACTGGAACCATGCGACAGAATCACGATCATGTATTGCGCTCCGCTGGATTTGACCTTTGCCAGTAGCGGCGAAAAATCCGACGTCTGTGTGTCAAACAATTCTGTCATGCGGATATCGGCACCTACCTCGACGGCACCCCGCTTGAGTACCGGCACCAGATCCTGAACCCATTTCGCGTTTTCACCAACGATTGCGATTTTTTTGTAACCGAGTTCACCAATCACGAAGCCTGAAATGTAATCAACCAGCGCCCGCGCCTGATGCGCCGCGTTGATCGGCCCGACGCGGAAAATGTATTTGTACGTCTCATAGTCATTTTTGACTTTGGCGGTAATACTCGGCGAGGCCGCGCCGACACCCAGATAAATCGTTTTTGATGCCGCAATATGCGGCAACTGTGCAAGCGTCACACCGCTGGTGTAGCCACCCACCAACAGCTCGACTTTTTCGTCGGAGACCAGCTTCTTGATCGCGCTGATACCGGTTTCAGGATTTTCGGTTTCATCGGCGGTGACGTACTCGACCTTGCGTCCGAGAATGCCGCCTTTCTTGTTGATCTCATCCACCGCCATTTTGACCGCTGTGATGGTATCGCGACCCACCTGCAACTGAACCGAGGTGGGTACACCAATACGGAAAGGCTTGCTCTCCTGTGCCTGCAGAAGCGCGTGTGACAGGCACATTCCCATTACCAGCATTTTCACGATACGTTGCATGAGGTCTCCTGTGATTCTCATTCGATCCGATCAATCAATTACAGTTACAAGGGGAAAAAGTCCACCGGTGTCATTAATTTGTTTTGCTGGCTTTCGAGCGCACCCAGCTCGGCACTTTGTTTCACATAGCTCAACCATTCGGCATCGACCCACAAACCGGCACGACGCGCCTCGCGATCGGCAGCATTTTGGTAGCACCAGATATGAATGTACTCATTGGGATTGCCTGTCTCGCAGGCGGCATACAGCAAAGGCTTGCCGAGATGGCGCACTTGAGGCGCCATGCCCAGCTTTTCGTAGAGATTCAGATGGACTTTCAGGGTCCCTGGCTTGCATACATAGGTCCTGACATCGAGCAGCATGACGATCTCCCCCATTTTTTGTCACTGCCCGGTCAGGCCGGCAGCATTTTGTGTGTTTGATTATTCCACGGTTTTTTGGCGATGGATAGCAATGCGATCAGGTGCGCTGATGGCGTTTTGTTTTTATAAACTCCGTGTGATTGTCTGGCAAAACACGCGCGCCATTGTTGCGATGCAGCGGGTATTCTGTGATCATCATCCAGACAGGGTTTGCGCCAATGAGCGCGTCAATCATGTTCAGCGCGCTGGAGTTCGCTTTGAAGGCGCCTGAGTCTGGCCTCAACAAACCAGACCATCTGACGATTGGCTAGGTTGAATCGTTCTGGTTTTTTAAAATTATTTTTAAAATGAAAACAATCTTTCGCTTCCTCGCGCTGATGATTTTGTTGTCTGGCTCCGCACAGGCGGATTACCGCCGGTATTGTGACTCCGTATCGACCAATACCGAGTCATTTGCCGAAGAGAGAAAAAAAGGTCGCACCAAAAAACAGGTGCAGGAGAATGCCCGCCTGATGGCGCAGCAGCGTGAACTGGATCCCAGTGTGCTGGAGGCCTGGTATGCGGAGATCGAATGGGTCTTCAGTGGCGCCCAAAAACGCTACGGGCCGGTCGACAGCCGGCAGCGACGCCTTGACGAGTGCCTTGCCAGAGAAGGCAAATAAAGGGTGATTTTTTTCACCTCGCGTTTGCGTGCCGTCTGCCAGTTCGCTCTGGTCATCGGTGCCTTGGCAAGCCCAAGCGCGGCCCCCGCAGCGACCCCCTCGCCGCCAGAACAAAGTCTGCTGAAACAATCCAGTCCCGCCACGTGGGAGGCAAGGCGCCGTTACCGCGACATCGCCGTCGACACGGTGGGCAGCGGTGAGACACGCGCCTATGTCTTTCGGCCAGACGCCGGCTCACTGAATGGCCTGCCGCTGGTCCTGTTCATGCATGGCTGGCGTGGGACAAATCCCAAAAATTTTGGCGGCCTGATTGATCTGCTGGTGCGCAGTGGTGCCGTCGTCATTTACCCGGTCTATCAGGGCGAAGGCGAGAAAACTTCGCCGCAAAAAATCACTGCGAATGCGGCGCAGGGCGTTCGTGCCGCGATCGAGATGCTGCGTCAATCCCATCCCGAACTGGCTGACGAGGGGAAAACGCTGTACTGGGGTTTTTCCATGGGTGCGTCAATCTCGACGAATTTTGCGACCCGACACGCTGAGCTTGGCCTACCCGCACCGCGCGCAATGGTGCTGGTCGCACCCGGCGACGCCTATCACGTGGTGCACGGCAGCGAATCAGCGCCCATCGTGGCGCGGCTGGAATCGCTGCCACCGACATTGCCGATTTTTCTGGTCAGCGGTGCGGCCGACACCAGCATCGGCGTTCCGACAGCGCGAGCCTGGGCAGCCCGCCTGTGCCACCTGCCCCGCTCGCACCGGACTTTATTATTGCTTCCCTCGCACTCGGATGGGGGACAGCAAATCAGTTCGGCCCATGGCTCGCCGGGCGCGCCTGACAGCCGATTTGATTTTCCGGATGCGACAGCGAATGTGCCCAAGCGCATTGCAGGTCGGGATGGCTTTGAGCACTCAGGCTCGCTCAACGTACTGGATTTTTACGGTTACTGGCGCATTACGATGGCAATGTTTGACTATGTTGCCGGTGGTGCGTATCCGACTGCGTTATTTACACCGCGATCGCCGGAAAATCGCTTCCTCGGTGTCTGGCCTTCCGGCAAACCCTATGCAGCGGCCATCGAAGAGGAAGTGTGCAACTGAGCGTTGCGCGACAAACTGGAGTATGTGTCAGATGTCAACGCCGTGGACTGATCCAACGCTGACCGGGAAAGTAAACACGCGGGGAATATATTTTTTCGGATATTTCATGAAAGGCACTCGACTTCAGGTACCGGGCGAGGTTCGCTGCATCCAGTTGTCAATGGCAGGCAGTAAAAACGCTGCACCCTCCTCGCTCAGATGAATACCATCATCGGCACGCAAACGCACCAGCTTGCCACGCTGATCCTGACGATACTGCTCGAAACTGCCACCGCTTCCGGCGATATAGGGATTGGGGTCTACCCAGGTAATTTGGGGGAATTCTGCCAGTACTTCTTTCACCAGGAGATTGATCCATGCCATTCGACGCGAAAAGCCGCTCTCGCGCATGACCGGCATGCCTATCCATAACACGCGCGCGCCGTCACGCGTGAGCAGCTTCGCGAAGTCACGTACCCTCGCCGCATACATCTGTTTCCACCCAGGCGTACCAAACAAAAACACATGTCGATCTATCTGAAAATTTTGCGCGTCATTGGCACCAATCGAGCAAATCACCAACTGGGGTCGCGCGGCACCAATCAGTTGCGGATACTGAGCCGGCCAGTTGAAGACATCGGGCCGACCCAGGCCGGTCCCGGAGCGATAAGCACGAACCAAACGCGCACCGTTTTCGCGGGTGATGCTGCGGCGTAAAACCGGTGCCAGACCTACCGCCATCATGGAGTCACCCACCAGGGCTACCTGCCTTAATGACCCAACCACGGGTGCCACTGCCCGCGGCTCGGCCACCGCCGTTGATGCCGAAGTTTTCTGATTCGGAGCGGCGGGAGATTCGCGCTTGGGTTCTGGGGGTTTTGTCACCGCTACCGCCGTGGGCGGGGGTAATCGCGCCGTAGTGGGCGGCGCGTTCCCGACAGTCGGCGCATCCTCCGCCACAGGCATCAAGGCAACTGACCAGTGCTCACGCAGCGCAAGCGCCTGACGTCGTGGCGCATCAAGGTGCAACTCTGCCACGATGCGCTGCCATGCTTGCGTCACCGGCTGAGCAGCATCGCGCAACGCACCCACCTCCAGACGCTCTGCCCACACGACCAGACCCGAGGCTTCGAGCAGCAAGACCACCAGCAAGGCGGATGCAAGCGCGCGAATGACTTGGGTAATGGAAGTAGAGCGCAACATGATCAAAACTGAAAATAAATAAAGGGCGCTGGCGCACTGGGACCGAGTATTTCAATCACCGTCAGCGAAATGGCAAACAAGGCACCTAACACCACTGCAGGCATGCGCATACCTAGGAGCTGCGCCCGCAACAAGACGCGCGAAGGCAGGTAATGCATGCCTATGCCCAACAGCACACAAATCAGCATCCCGGGCGCCAGATCCCAGTGCCAGGTTCCGGCCAGGAGTTGCTGCATCACCGCAAACGCCTGTTCGAGATCGGCGGCACGGAAAAAAATCCAGCCAAGGCATACGGCGTGGAACAGCAACAAGCGCGACGCATAACGCCATTGAACAGATTCGCGCCACCCATCATTCCCCTTCTCATACCAGTAATTGTCCCAGACGCGGTGTACGGCCAGCAGCATCCCATGCCAGAACCCCCACACGACGAAATTCCACGCAGCGCCGTGCCAGAGCCCACCGAGCAGCATGGTGATGAACAAATTGCGTACATTCAGCCACTCGCCCTGACGCGAACCACCCAGCGGAATGAACAGATATTCACGCAACCAGGTCGATAAGGATATGTGCCAGCGCCGCCAGAATTCCTGCGGCGATGCGCTGCGATAGGGATTATCGAAGTTATCCGGAAACCGATACCCCAGCAACAGCGCGCAGCCGATCGCAATATCGGTGTAACCGGAAAAATCACAGTAGATCTGCGCTGCATAGCCGTAAACACCCAGCAGTACCTGACTCGCGCTGAAGCTTTGCGGGTTGGTAAAGACATCATCGACCATCAACGTGGCCAGACTATTGGCGATGACGACTTTCTTGAACAGGCCGATCGCAATCAACAACAGCGCGCGTGATGTTTCGATGCGCGACGGATCGGGCGCCCTTTGCAGCTGCGGCATGAAGGTCGAGGCACGCAGAATCGGACCGGCAATCAGCTGCGGAAAAAATGCCACGTAAAGCAGAACATCTTCAAGCGATGGCGCGCGCTCGAGTTTGCCGCGCCACACATCAATCATCAGCGAGATCGCGTGGAAACTCATGAACGAGATACCCAACGGCAAAATGGGGGAGGTAATGGATACCTGCAGTTCAATACCGAGACCGTTGGCAAGATTGAGAAAATTCTGCAGAAAGAAGGCCAGATACTTGTACCAGCCCAGCGTCAGCAGACAAGCGACGATGCCACCAACGAGCCAGCGACGCTTGTGCCTGCCTCGATCCATGCCCTTGGCCGCAACCCAGCCGTACAGGGATATCGTGAACAACAACGGCAGAAAATGCCAGTCCCAAAAGCCATAGAAAAAATAGCTCAGCACCAGCAGTACGCGCTTGTGCGTCACATGGTGCCGTACTGTTCCCCAAGCCAGCGCAAATGCCAGCAAAAAGAATAAGGCGAATTCAACGGTGGGAAAGAGCATGGGCGAGACGTAAGTAGCTTCGTATTATTGATTGCCCAAGTCAGATTCAGAGTCAGCTGCTGTACGAGCCACTTGATTCGTGTTTGCCTGGATCATATCAACAGGCAGACGATGCGTCTGAAAAAAAACTGGAAAGTTATTCACGAGCTAACTTTCCATCCATCGTTTACCGTTCGGCACGAATGATCAATCCGACCGCGCCACCCGCAACCCGAAATACGGACTTTTGAGCGTGGTTGAGAAGCGTGACCGAAAGGCCGATCTCAGCATGCGTGCCACATTGAACCAGGAGCCACCGCGGTTCACGCGAGACTCGCAATTACCCTCTTCCCATGCGGCCTGCGTTTTGGGTGCGCCCTGATAATTCGGGTTCCAGCAGTCCTGCGTCCATTCCCATACATTGCCGTGCATGTCGTACAAGCCGAACTGATTCGGCTTTTTCTGGCCTACTGCGTGCACTTCCTTGTCCGAGTTCGAATTGAACCAAGCGTATGCATCCAGTGAAGCGACCTCGTCGCTATCGTAGTATTCCTTTGACGTGTTTGCGCGAGCGGCATATTCCCACTCCGCCTCGCTGGGCAAACGATACTTCTTGCCGGTCAGTTGGCTCAGCTTGTCCACAAAACTCAGCGCCATCTCCCAACTCACATGGTCCACCGGAAAATTTTTGCCTTCATTCTCGCTCGGATTGTCGCCCATGATGGCGATCCACTCAGCTTGCGTCACTTCATATTTACCAAGGCTGAAAGATTGTATCTGCACGGTGCGTGCCGGCTTTTCCTTGTCATTGCTGCTGTCGTTCGGCGCCGAGCGTGCCGTGTCCGGGGTACCCATCACGAAACTGCCTGCCGGGATGACGACCATGTCGGGACAGCTTGGGCAGTCCCGAAAGGTCTTGGCGGGATCCGCAAAAGCAGCGGCAGCGGCAAACAGGCTCATCAACACACATATGGCGCGCATAGTCGCTCTCCTTGTTATGGTCAGCCTGCATGATACGCAAATCCGCATGTCGCACCGCAGCGCGTGTCAATCGCTGCAGGACTGCATTGCCGATCTGACCGGGTCAGGACGTTCGATCGGACGGTTGATCCGACACTCAACCGGCGGGTTCGGTGTGATATCTTTGCGTCCGTTATTGCGGGCCCAGTGGGTCAACCAACACCATCAAGCTGATCAATTCCATCAGAGGACAGCCGTCAGTTACGGTACAAAAAAAACAATGCAGCAGCGGGGGAAAGCGTGAATCAGGAAGTCAAATCACCAGCGCGCGTCGCCGTCGTGACCGGTGGTGCCATGGGGATTGGCGCCGACGTGGTCGAGCGGCTGGCGCGAATCGGCCATCATGTGGTCATCGCCGATCGCGATGAAGCGGCCAGCGCGGCCATGGTGACACAGCTGCAATCGCAGCAGCTGTCTGTCACAGCAATCACCATGGACGTGGGCCATGCCGGAACCATCGCGACCGCTTTTGATGCGATCGCCAAGGCGCACGGCCGCTGCGATATTCTGGTCAATTGCGCGGGCGTTGCCAAAGTGGCGTCCTTCATCGATTTCCCGCTGGCGGAGTTCGAGCGCACGATGAACATCAATGTCACCGGCACCCTGCTCTGCAGTCAGCATGCGGCGCGCCTGATGATGCGTCATCAATGGGGCCGCATCATCAACATCGCCTCGGTCGCTGGCATGCGGGCGGTGGGTACGGGTCGCACTGCCTACGGTACATCCAAAGGCGCCGTGATTGCGCTGACACGACAAATGGCCGTTGAACTCGCCGAACATGGCATTACCGCCAATGCGGTCGCGCCCGGCCCCGTCGACACGCCCATGACCCAATTGCTGCACACCGCGCAATTTCGCGCCGAGTATTCGAAAGCCATTCCGATGAACCGCTACGGTACGGTGTCCGAGGTCGGTGCTGCGGTGCAGTTTCTGGCCTCCGACGATGCGGCCTACATCACGGGAATCGCCATGCCCGTGGATGGCGGATTTTTATCCAGTGGCGCGCGTGGCCTTTGAACAATGAATCTCTGCACGACCATGCGCATCGACGCCGTCTACCATCTTGAAACCGCCGCTGATCCGGAAAAAACGGCGGCATTGATCGCAGGCGAACAATCTTCGGGTACTTTCATTGCGATTCCTGGCGAAGACGAAGCACTCAAGGCGCGTGCTGCTGCCCGATATGAAATCACGGCGCTGGATCAAGCGGGCAGCAGCGACGCCAAATGCTATGAACTGAAGCTGTCATGGCCGCTGGATAACCTGGGACCCTCGCTGCCCAACCTGATGGCGACGGTGGCCGGCAATCTGTATGAACTCAAACCAGTGCAGTCGCTGCGGCTGATCGACATCACGCTGCCGCCCGCATTTGCGCAGGCGTATCCGGGTCCGGCCTTTGGTATTGCCGGCACGCGCGCGCTCAGTGGCGTACCAGACGGGCCGCTGATTGGCACCATCATCAAACCCTCGGTCGGACTGAGTGCGCAAGACACGGCGGACATCGTTGCGCAACTGTGCGAGGCCGGTGTGGACTTCATCAAGGATGATGAGCTGCAGGCAGATGGACCGGCGTGCCCCTTTGATGAGCGCGTCACGCTGTCGATGGCGGTGATCAATCGTCATGCGGAGCGATCGGGTAAAAAAGTAATGTATGCCTTCAATCTCACTGGCGAGCTGGATGAGATGAAATACCGTCACGATCTGGTGCAGCGGCTTGGTGGTACTGCCGTGATGCTGAGTCTGAATTCGGTTGGCATGACAGGCTTCAATGCCTTTCGTCGTCATGCGCAATTACCGATTCATGCACATCGCAATGGCTGGGGCTATTTGCAATCGGGCTGGTCTTACACGGCGTGGCAAAAGTTGTGGCGCCTGGCCGGTGTAGATCATATGCACGTCAATGGCATTGCCAACAAATTTCAGGAAGATGACGACAGTGTGATGTCCTCCGCACGCGCTTGCCTGACACCGATGTTTGCTGACAAACCCTGTACGATCATGCCAGTGTTTTCTTCGGGTCAGACGGTCAGGCAGGCGGCACCAACCTGGGAGCGGCTGCAGTCGACGGATCTGATTTTTCTTGCGGGGGGCGGATTGTTTGCACATCCGGGTGGTATTACCGCAGGTGTGAATGCCCTGCGGCAGTCCTGGGCCGCCGCTATCGCCGGTGTGTCACTGGATGTCGCCGCGAAAACGTATCGTGAATTACGCGAAGCACTGGAAATATTCAAATGAGCACCCGCGCGCTTTTTCGATCATGAGGCGATGACATCATGAACGATGCCAATGAAGCTCGACGCGCCAAGGTACTTTTTTATGGCGATGATTTTACGGGCGCCTCGGATAATGCGGCGCAATATGCACGACACGGATTGAAGACGATTTTGTTTTTTTCCGATCCCGGTGCGGATGATCTGACACTAGCGGCGCAGAGTTACGATGTCGTAGGTATTGCAGGTACAGCGCGCTCACTGGACCCTGATGGCATGCGCGCCGAGCTGATGCCGGTACTTGAACAATTCCGACAACTGAAGGTGCCGCTGGTGCAGTACAAATGCTGCTCCACCTTTGACTCATCGCCTGACACGGGCAGCCTTGGCCATGCAATGCATCTGATGCAGGCGTGCTGGCCGGCCAGTCTGTTGCCTGTTTTGGCGGCGACGCCCGAGTTCGGTCGTTATACGATGTTTGGCCATCACTATGCACGCGCAGGTGCGGCGGTGTACCGCCTCGATCGTCATCCGGTGATGTCACGTCATCCGGTTACGCCAATGCATGAATCGGCGTTGTCACGGGTACTCGCACAGCAAGGCTTTACTCCGGCCCATGCGGTGGATTTACGACAGCTGGATCATTATCAGGATAGACCCGAAGCGCTCGCCACCGAGCTCGGTACCTGCGACAGCGTGGTGTTCGATGGCTACACGCTGCAGCAGGTGATGACAGCTGCGGCCAGTGTGTGGCACGTGTCACGACAACGTCAGGTATGCGCGATGGCCGCGCAGGGCTTTGCCCACGGACTCGGTGCCTGGATGCGCGAATCAGGCATATTGACTTCAAGCCAGCCGAAACACCAGCTGGCCGCAGTGGATCGACTGCTGGTGCTCTCCGGTAGTTGTTCTGCTTTGTCGGCAGAGCAGATTGTGTGGGCGCGACAGGCTGGCTTTCTCACGATGCGCGCAGAGGCGGGCGTGCTGACGGGGGAAGATACGGATGCACTGAAGACAATGGCGGCGCGTATGGTGGACGCATTGACGTCAGGTACCAGCGTGCTTGTGTTTACTGCAGAAGGTCCCGACGATGCGCAAGTGTCAACAGCGGGTTCATCCAGTCAGCCCGTGAACGCATCGACCATGGCGCAACGCATAGGCCACTTGTTTGCGCATTTGGCGCGCGCGGCTTTTGCGCAGGCGGGACTGCAAAGGCTGGTGGTCGCGGGAGGTGACTCGTCGAGCTTCACCATGCGCAACATCCACGCCCGAGCGCTGGAGATCAAGGCCAGCCACTTCGCACAGAATGCGCATGTCTGCAGCTTGGTGTCCGATGATCCGCTCATTCACGGCAAGGAGGTGCTGCTCAAAGGCGGACAGGTCGGTCAGGCAAACCTTTACGGCCTGATGCTGGAGGGCTTCGGTGAGTCAATAAAATAAACCAGGGTCACGCCCTACCCACAAGTAGTGCAATCGGGGTAAAGTCAACGTCTGCGGAAAAATTTCAACAAAGCCGCAGTATCAACAAATCATAAACACAATAACTTATTCGAGGCAGATCCCATGAAGCGATTGATTTCCGGCGTGGCGCTGTTGATCACCATGCACGCGGCCAGCGCACAAAATATTTTTGAAATCACGCCTGATTCGTCCAATCCGAATTATGCGCAGTGCAAATTTCAAGACTACGATAGCAGTGCTTTGCTGATTACCACCTACATGGGCTCGCTGGTCGCTGGAAAGTACGAGAAGACCTGCTCGGCTGAATTTCTGACAAAAGCCAAAGACGGCAAGCGCAAGCATGACGCGATGCTGATCGCCACTGATGAGCAAATCGGCAGCTGCTACTCGGACAAGGACATGCAATTCATTCGCGGTCTGCTCAAGCCTGCCGTGGATAAGATACCCGAGTTCTGTGAATCAAAAAATGTTACTGATGCGATTGAGGACTGGGTAAAGCGGCTGAATCAAGAAAACTGATCACAGGATTTTCAGGGGGTGCTGAGCGAGTCCGAGTTTGGCAGCCAATAGGGCTTATGGGCAGCCATGCTGCCCATAAGCCCTGATGCTCGTCCACGCGCAGTAGGCCTTGCTGTCAGATTTTTTTCGGTTTTCCTTCATCCATTACGCCGCGATTATTCAGCAAGCTTGATGGGACTTTTATATTTTTTTTGATGATTCTGAGCGCGACATCGGATTCCTTGGGTTTTTCTGTTCTGGAAAGTTCGCCAACATCAGCGTCTTCATTGGCTAGCCGGGGATTATCCGCAATCGCATCGGCCTCGAAAGCTTTTTTGAGTCCTTCCTTGTAGGTATTTTCTGCCGACGGGATGTTTTCACTCAGGTCGTGGAGTGAACCAATCATGGGCATCCCAAGCCTTGCAACTGCACTGTCCTCAAAATCCCTTGTGCTGAGAGCATCCATCGAATTCAATCCATCAGGACGGTGCTTGAGCGCTTGCAAGGCATTATCAAGATTTTTTTTGGAAACGCCGGTGATTTTAAACAGCACACCCATTTGCTCGATCGCCTCAGCCGCTGATTTTTTAGCCCAGGCAGCTTGGTTGAACTCGGAAATTGGTATTCTGGTGAACACCACGACCGATCTGGCTTTACCGTCAATATCTGCCTTCACCCTCTGGCAACCGATAACGCTGTCATTAGTCGGCAGTACATTTTCCGTATCCGCACAAGGCATGTAGACAAAGAAATGCTGCGGGCGATGTATGCTTGGATTCATCTTACCTCCGCTGGATAGAGCTATAAGTTAATAACAAAATCTCAGCCGCGCGCGACGCAAATTGCGTTCGCACTGCATTGTTCCAGTGTGGGGATGATGCGACATTAACGCCGTCTTGCGTACGACAGCCGACGTCGAGGGTTCAGAATAAAATTTATGCGACTTGCTGGTGCCCTGCAAAGAATCCAAAGACCACAATCGCTATGACGAGACGAGAGTCTCTAATCGCTTACTCGTGCCAGTTCGCCTGAAAACAGTGTCGCACCTCATGCCCCAGCGTATGCATGTTCAGCTTTTTTTCGGTGAACACGACACAGACATCGTTTTCATAAAACGAGCAGGCCTTGAGGTCGTATCCGAAATCGCCGTAACCGCGTAACCGCGCTTCACGATCACAGGTCGCCTGAATATTATCGACGGGTATCCAGGTCACCTTTGACGTCACGGTGAAATTCCGATTGCTGTCGAATATCTCAAAGGGATTGTCGCCCTCGGTGATCGTTGCTTGCGCAGCACCGGCGAAGAGAAACCCGACGAGGGTGATCGTCCACGCCAGTGCGGCGTACTGCTCTCTGCGTGCGCGGAAAAACTCCGGCATGGCTGACTCCCGTTGTTGATGACATGGCTGTGGCCCCGGCACGTTGCTGCCAGTAATGCAAAGATAACTGCTTTGAGGAATTCCTGCAGAGCAGCCCGGCGCATCGCTTGTCAAAAAAAGAAGTCAGACTCAGCCGAGAACCTGTCTGGCGGCCTCCGTGTAGAGAGGAATTCCGAACAGAATATTCAGTGGAAAAGTGACGCCAAGGGACAAACCCAGATAAAGCGAAGGGTTTGCCTCCGGAATCGCATACCGCAAGACGGCCGGCACCACGATGTACGAGGCACTGGCCGAAAGCACCATGATCAATGCCGCGTCAGCCACCGGCAATGACAGCAAGACCGCCACCAACAGCGCAATACCCGCATGAACCACGGGTGCCAGTGCTGCATACGCCAGGAGTATCGGTGACTTGCCCTGCAACTCGCGCATGCTGCGTGCGACCATCAGACCCATGTCCAGCAGGAAGAAAGCCAGCATGCCTTTGAACAGATCCGTCGAAAATGTCTGCATCATGACTTTGCCCGCTTCACCGCTCAGATAGCCGATCAATAACGAAGCCAGCAACAGCAAATGCGCACCACTGGTAAAAGACTCATGGATCACTTTGCGCATGGAAGGCCCGGAAAAACTGGCGCTGCCCTGCCCCACCACCGCCGCAGTAGCGCCCTGACCCAGGACAATCTGCGCACTCGCCTGCTCGTGACGAATCATGTTGGCGAGCAGTACCGCCATCAGAATCGCGGGCGACTCCATCAGCACCATGGCGACGGCCATGTGACCACCCGGAGACATCTGCTGCGATTCAAGGTACTGCATTGCTGTCACGAAGGTGACTGCACTGACCGAGCCGTAAGAGGCCGCGACGGCTGCGGCATCAAATCGCGCCACCCGGTTCCTGAGAAACAGATAACCGAGCGCGGGTACGATGAAAGCCATCAGGATCGCCGCAAAAAGACTGATCATGACGGCGGGATTCAGGCCCGAGGCCGCAAGCGCGAAGCCACCCTTCAAACCCAAGGCCATCAGCAGATACAGGGACAGAAATTTAGCGGTGGCGGCAGGTATTTCCAGATCAGAGCGCAACCAGCCCGCTATCACGCCAAAAACAAAAAAAAGAATCGCTGGATCGAGCAGATTTTGCATACATCCTCCTTGTGCGGCGAATGATAGGCAGAATAGTTAATCGAGTAAAATCGATTTTTACGCTATTTATCATAGATAAAACTCGATGAATATGACATTCCGCCAGCTGCGGCTGGTACTGGCGCTGGCCGACACCGGCAGTATCAGCGCAGCAGCGCGCGCGACCCATGTGACTCAGCCCACTGCCTCGATGCAGTTGCGCGAGGCTGCCAATGCGGTTGGCATACCTTTGTATGAAGTCATCGGCAAGCGCGTTCATCTTACCGAGGCCGGCAAGGAACTCGCTCGCACCGCTCGAGCGATGTCGTCTGAGTGGGAAGCATTCGAACAAAAAATCGATGGTCTCAAGGGCCTGACGCGAGGCCGCCTGAAAGTGGCGGTGGTCAGTACGGCCAAGTATTTCGTACCCCGCCTGCTGGGCAGCTTCTGCGCCCGCTACCCTGCCATCGATATCTCGCTGGAAGTCCTCAACCGCGATGGTGTCGTGAGCCGACTGGCGGACAATCTCGATGATCTCTACGTCATGTCCATGCCGCCGAGCGCGTTTGATCTTGAAGATCAGGTGTTCATGCCCAACCCACTGGTCGTGATCGGACCCCGCAAAAAACGGCCGGCCAATCAAGGCATGAGGGATTTACGCGAATTGGCCAGTAGCCGCTTTATTCTGCGCGAGCCCGGCTCCGGCACACGCATGGCAACCGATGCACATTTTCGCAAGCTGCAGTTCAATCCTGAGATGAAATTGGAATTGGGGAGCAACGAGGCGATTCGCGAAGCCGTGGCAGGGGGTCTGGGTGTTGCGATCATCTCTCAGCACGCGCTGCAAGGGCAGCCTTCAGGACTGGGGGTCGCGATATTGGACATCAAGGGTTTCCCCCTGCAGTCGCAATGGCATGTAGTGCATCACAAGGGCAAGCAGCTGTCACCGATTGCGACCATCTTCCGCGATCATTTACTCAAGAGCTCAACACTGTGGCGCTGAGCCGACGTATAAAATCTGCGGCACAGCCTGGGCTGTCAGAGCAGCAGCGTGAACGCCCCGGCCATGACCAACGCAAATAAAATGACCAAACCTACGAGGTAAAAACTAAGGCGCCGCTGAGCGCGACGCGCAGCTGCCAATCGATCGGCCAGAGCAAGCTGATCTCTCTCAAGATTCGCGAGCCGCTCTTTGGCTGACTTCAGGTCATCAAGGGCGTGGTTTATCCGGGCATCATCCATTCGGTGGCCAAAAAAATTATCAGTGCGGCTTCGCAGGCGCTGACCGAAGTTAAAAGAATCAATATAGCAGCAGTCCTGCAACCGCATACTTATCAAATTAAACATTAAGAAAATTTGTCGATAATTGAGTATGGACACCATCAATTCTTTTTAATTTGAAAACAGCCTTCTCAATAAAACTCCTGGACCACCGGCCGTGTCGATAGAGCGTATCCTTATGTATTCCTGCAACGATGGGGTTGTACAAGGCTTGTTCCGCTTCAGCACACCGCATGATGTCGCAACGCTGGCCAACCCATAGAATCCTCGATATGAACGCCGTCAACGTATTGCCGCGATTTGCACCTTTATTTTGTGCGTTGCTGGTCACGACATTTTGGCTCGCCGCGTGTGGCGGTGATTACACCAGTCAGGTAAGCAAAATCACTGGCAAGACTCGCTATCTGAATCCGAACGCGGCCAGCACAAAAACTCAGGGTTTTGAATCAGTTCACATCGATCAGCGCGGCGTACTGACAGTGGCCTTGAAAGAAAAAATCAGCGCGCCGGAATTCGAGGCGCCGATCGTTCAGCGCCGAGAAGTGACTGGCAAGCGTGCCAACCCCATCGGCTCCACACTGGCTGCCACATTCACGATTGGTTTGTATCCCTTGCTGGCACCGACGAATTTTTTGAAAGACACCTTCGGTCACGAGACAAGCACACAAATTCTGAGTGAAGAACCCGATCGCGATCGCGCCGTCGCTACTGGTCGGAGTGAATGGGTGATCCTGCCCCTCAAAAGTGCCCAAATCGAGATCAGCGGACTTGGGACCACCCTCACTCGGGAAATACAGCTCGATGCCCAAGGCTCGGGTTCGATTGATCTCGGCAAGGAACTCTTCGATCGATTCGCCGACACAGGTAATCTGCAACGTCTGTCGATTGTTTGCAAGAATTGTGTGGTTAACGCAAGCATCTCTGGCCCACTGGCGCGAACACCACTGGAATTCACCGTGCCCGAGAGTTGGCGACTGCTGACAGAATATCGCCGAAGTCCTGACCTGGTCTGGGTTGCCGATACCGATCTGATCGGCAATCGGAGTCGGAAGGCCGCGAGCAACCGGTCACGCACAGTCGCCTGGAAAGATATCACTGCTGCCGCACAAAAGCGTGGCGAAACCCAGATGCAGCGCATCGCCGAGATGCCGGAAGCCTTGCGGCGCGAAAGACGCGACATCGAAGCCTCAAGGCCGCCACTCGAAGTAACGCTCACACGCGACGAATTCGAGTCCACCGCCGAATTCAATGAACGCGTGCGCATCACGCGCGCCAGCGAAGAGGCCAAACTGGCGGCGTACGACCGTCGGATAGAAAGTCTGAATCGCAAGCTGCGCGAATTCCAGGACAGCTTGCCGAAAACGCTGCCCCGCCCTCTGGTATTGCAATCGATCAGTGAAAGCCTCTATGAACTGGTGGGTGAACCTGAAGTGAAAAACGTCGTCTATGACGCCGATCTCAAACGCTTCATCATCAAGGTTGCTGGCTCAATGCAACCGGATCGCGCACCCGTGACGTTCACGATGGTGACGCAGGACGATATCGATGCGGATCAGGGCCGACGACTCAAGCAGTTGATGAACCGAGCCCGCCCTTTCCTGCGCATGTCCGTGAGCGATAAATTCATACGACCGCTATCAGGCCACCTGATGGTGGGTGATCAGGTACTGGCCATGCAATTCATCGACAACGTGGAAATCGCGGCACTCGACACTGTCAAGCTGGAGGCGGGACAGATGGCCAACCTGCGACCCCTGCCGAAAATTGAGAGCGGCCGGGTGTCCACGCAATTACTGGTGCCATCCGATGACATCGAAAGTCGCAAGTTGCGTGAGCGCTTGGATGAACTGCGCGATGATGTGCGACAACGCCAGCAGGCCAGCGCTGAAAAAGAGCGGCTGAACGAAGAAATTCGTCAGCTTGAAACGCGCCTGAAAACCATGGATCAGGGCGACTTCAAGGACGATCTGACTGATGTCATTGCAAAAATATCACCCGCGCAAGTGACAGGGAATACCTACGCTGTCGTGATAGGCATCGCCGACTATGACGAGCTGCCGCGTGTCACGTTTGCGGATCGCTCCGCAAAAAGTTTTGCTGATCTGTTGCGCAAACAATTCGGCATTCCACCCGAACACCTGGTGAGCTTGATGAACGACGAGGCGACGGGTGTGCGCATGATGACGCGACTGCGCGCCATGGTCGGGCGCATGACCAACAAGGACCGGTTGATTGTTTACTACTCGGGTCATGCAGCACCCACTCGCGATGGCAAGCACACGGTGCTGATACCGCAGGATGCCTCGGACGGCAGTCTGGATGACCCTGCCTTCCGGCTCAATGAGTTTTATCAGACGCTGCTGCGCAGTAATGCACAACAAATCGTCGTGGTGCTGGACACTTGTTTTTCGGGCCGCTCAGAAGGCAACAAGCTAATTTACAAAGATGTCGCACCCGTGATCCCGGTATCGCGCGATGGCCTGACACCCCCGGCGGACACACGACTGACGGTACTCGCTGCCGGCGGCCCCTCGGATTTCGCCAATGCGCTGCGAGGTCGTGGACATCGTCTGTTCTCGTATCATTTGCTGCATGAAATGGCAAAAACCGGCAGCCTGACACCGGACCGTTTCAGTATGGTGAGCGATGCAGTGCAGCGCGATGCCATTGCGCTGGGGCCGGATTATCGCCAGAAGCCTTTGTGGCTGGGCAAAATAGAAACGGTGAAACCATGACGAATCAATTGAATTTTCAGCAGCGTCACGCCGTCGTTACCGGCGCCGCATCCGGTTTGGGCTACGCAATCGCCCACCGCCTGCTTGCTTCGGGCGCCAGACTCACGCTCTGGGACCGCGACCCTCAAGGATTGGAACAAGCCGTGCACAGGCTGCAGCCCGGCGCTGCCGACCGTGTGATCAATACCTTCACGGTCAATGTCGCTTCGCATGCCTCCGTGGCTGAAGCAGCGCGCCAGACACTGGCGATCGCACCGGTTGATATTCTGGTCAATTCCGCTGGTATCAGCGGACCCAATACCAAGCTCTGGGAGTACCCGACCGATGCATGGGAAGAGATCATCAACATCAATCTCAATGGCACCTTTTTCTGTTGCCGAGAGCTGGTACCGAGCATGCGCGAACAAAATTATGGCCGCATCGTGAATATCGCCTCGGTGGCGGGTAAAGAAGGCAATCCGAATGCCAGTGCCTATAGTGCGAGCAAGGCCGCCGTGATTGGCCTGACCAAATCCTTGGGCAAGGAGCTGGCCGATACCGGTATCTGCGTGAACTGCGTCACCCCCGCCGCCGTGAAGACGGCGATTCTGGACCAGAGCTCTGAGGCGCACATTGCCTACATGCTCAGCAAAATACCCATGGGACGTTTTGGTACACCTGAAGAAATCGCCGCGATGGTCGCCTGGCTTTGTACGGAAGAATGCTCGTTCTCCACGGGCGCCGTGTTTGACCTGAGTGGTGGGCGCGCGACGTATTGATGGGTGGGTGTCTCTGTTGTGTCGGGTGTCTCTGTTACCCCTGATGTCTCTGATGTCTCTGGTGTCTCTGGTGTCTCTGGTGTCTCTGGTGTCGCTGGTGTCGCTGGTGTCGCTGGTGTCGCTGGGTAGGCATTCGTCAAAATCGCTCAGTACCAAGGCGTCTCAATCTACCGGCGGTGACTGAAATTTCGGCACTTTTGCTCCGAGTTACTTCAGTTACCCGCGCCAATATTTCAATCGCTCTGCCCGTTACCGTGGCTTCGTCAGCCAACATGTTGGCGCTCGTGACCTGATTGCCCAATCCGTCTGGTTAACTCAGCGACAGCGGTATCTTTTTATTAACTTTTCGACGCAGCCCTTCAATGGTCATCCCGGCGCAGGCCCACTACTGTCCGGAACATGTGAAGTCATGCACCACTGAACACTGATGAGCAGTTTTTCTGACTGATTTCGCAGGATTTTTGCGAGCATTAAAGTCGTCTTGCTTGGCTGGATTTTCGACGGATTGATCATGGACCCCAGCTTGCGCTGGGGTGACGGAATTTAGGACCATCAGCCTAAAAATCGTCACCCCAGCGCAAGCTGGG
>JAJTGC010000058.1 GCA_021298975.1 Oxalobacteraceae bacterium | reverse complement strand
GAAGAAGATCTGCAGGCTGGCTGACAGCCTTATCCGTTACCCGTCACCTGACAGCAATGACGCGTAACGAATTCTTTGCGGGCATCAAGCCCGAACTGATCAGAACGTGTGGCGAACACCCAGGTTGAATGCCCTGTCACCTGAGCCGGGTTCGGAGTTGTTGCCGACTGTGTAGGGCGCACCATTCTTGTTATCGATGCTCGCCCATGCGGCATAAAGATTGGTACGTTTCGAAAGGGCGTAGGTATAACCGAGACCTAACTGGTTGGCATCCCGATTTAACGCTGAACGACCGTCCTTCGTAATGTACGAAGCGATAAATGTGTGATTACCAAAAGGGACGCTGACGCCGATGAGAAGATCTCTGCTTTTTCCGCGACCACTGATTTGTACGTCATTATCCGAATACGCAGCGAACACCTTGGCGACTTCAAACTTGTAATTGGCAGCCAGCAGGGTGCTGGTATCGCGCAGATTACTAATTGTTGTTGGCAGTGTTGGAGTTTCATGACCGCGGTGGTGGGCGAGACGAACATTCAATGCGCCATCACTGTAGCCAATAGAGCCACCGAAATTCCTACCGTTTCGGTCAATGCCCGCTGAATTCTCACCGAAGCCGTAAGCCAGCTCAGCCGACACACCCGAGAAAATTGGTGATACATATTTCACCGCATTGTTCATACGGATGCCCGAATGCGGGATCAGATTTTGTGCATTGCCAGCAAGGCCGCTGGCGAAGGGATCCGCGACCCCATTCAGGGTCAGGAAGAACGGCGTGTATTGGCGACCGAGGGTCAGGGTGCCTGCATCACTTTGAAGGCCCAAGAAGGCTTGGCGCGCGAATGCAATGTTTGAGGCAGAGGTGGCACCAAAACCACCAGTATCACCGGCGACACCTGTTTCAAGCACGAACAAGGCTTTCATATTGTTGCCAAGATCTTCAGTACCTTTGAAACCGAGACGTGTGCCTGATTGCGCGCCGCTGGTGATTTTATCTATCGATCCTGCAGTGCCGCCGCTTTCAGCAACGAATCCCATATCCACAATCCCGTAAGTCGTCAGCGTCGACTGGGCGTTTGCAGAGGCTGCAAATGCGCTTGCACAGGCCAGCGCCATGAGTGACTTTTTCATTTTTCCATCCCCAATGTTCAGTTGTGTTGAGTTTTGAAAATCCGCGCGAGTCGGATGAAGGGACATTAATTTCTAAAATAGAAACAGCACGAAGTTTGGCTATCGTCGGTTTTCAAGCGCCGGCAAAACCCATCTCATTTCCCAACACTGTTGTTTTATTCGCACTAGTTGCCGTTGACGTCACCTTACTGAACGGCGCAAAGTTAAGTTTTTGTTTTGATAACTTTGTGAGGGCGGATTTCAGGCTTGTGAGGCCTTCGGGCTGTTGCACAAGCACCACTCCAAGCGCGCGTTTCATCCGTCACTGCGGGTGATGCGGCGTTCGAACGGTGGAAATCTGCGGATCCGGACAGGCGGGATTTATGGCTAATCGAGAGGAATTGCTGATCATTCGCTCTGCGCGCTCCGGGCAGGCGCACGCGCAACTGGCGCTGGGCAAGCGATATTTGTTTGGGGGATCAGGTTTGCCGCAGAGTCATGCGACTGCCTTGCACTGGCTGGAAAAAGCGGCGGAGCAAAACATGGCGGATGCCTGGTTCCTGATTGGCGAGCATGTGCCCTTCGAGATCGCGCAGCAGTCCTCCGATCCGCTGAGTGTGGCGGTCTGGTATGAGCGCGCGTTTGAGGGCGGCATGGCCAAGGCGGGGCTCATCCTCGCGATGCTGGTTTTTGCTTCCTGGTCACGAGCGGATCAATTGCTGCGCCAGAAAGCCATGCGCGCGTTGCAGGCCGCTGCCGAATCGGGGCTGGCAGATGCGCAATGGCTGCTCGCACAACAGCTGGGTATCGCGGATGTCGTCGCGCAGCCGAAACCCGCGGAGCTTTCGCCGCCTGCGAAAACGCGACGCAGCGCCGCCATTGAATGGTCATCGCGTGCCGCAAGGGGCGGCATCATGCCGGCGCAACGTGCGGTCGCTGATTACTTTTGGGGTGTTGGCGATTACCTGAAGTTTCTGTTCTGGTCTTTGCCGATTGCGCAAACCATTGAACGGCGCGCTGGCACTGGCGCTCGCCGCTGTCAGGTTGAGCGGCCTTCTCTTGATTTGCTCAGGCGTTGCGCCAGCGCCCTCCTGCTCACCAAGGATCCGAACAGCCAACTCATCGAGCGCTATCTGAAGCTGGCGGCGGAAGGTGGGGACAGCGCAGCCCAGCTGTCCTATGGTTTGTGGATTGCGCGCATGGATGAGGGCGGCCATCGCTTACCCTCCATACCCGGGGTTGCGCACTACAAAAAAGCGATACGCTGGCTATCGCTGGCCGCTGATCAGGGTGTTGCGGCTGCCTGGTACGCAATGTCCCGTATCTACCTCAAGCCCGAGTTTTCCCGTCGCAGCATCACCGAGGCGCGTCGTTATCTTGAGATGGCGGCAGTTACGGGCCATGTACGTGCGCAACTTGAATTGGGTCTGGTTGCGTGGCGTTCGCGAAAATTGGAAAAAGGTTCGGATATCCGCGCAGTCTACTGGTTGCAAAAGGCCGCGGGTCAGGGCAATCGCGAGGCGAAATCGCTGCTGGAGCGTATTGCGCCGCCTGCCCGCAAAGCCGAATGGGCGCATGCCGCGCGTGCCGTGTTCAGTCGCGACACCAGCAACCAGTATCCGTTTCTGGCAGCGCGTGTCGAGCTCGGCTACTGGTTTGGTCTGACGCGCGCTGAGGCGCTGCTGATCGACATTGAGGCTGCCGATCATGGGCATTGTCTTGAAATTGACATTCGGGACCAGCATCCGCGCAGCCGCCGTCGTCTAGTCCAGATCGTGACCGGTGATCAGCGCGCTGCACTTGATCGCGTCGCTCGGATGTTTGACGCGGTTGAGGCGAAAGGTGTCGCCGGCCAGGAGGGCAATTACCGCCAGCGCTTGTATCGGTTTCGCAGCCTGATGACGCAATGCCGCTATCAACGTGGCGCCAGTCCTGCTCCTTGATGACGTTCATGCAGACTGCGCTGGCGTCAACGATCAGACGTCGATTGTGCCCTCGAACACGCTGACCGCTGGCCCGGTCAGCGTCACGGCACTTTGTTCACCCTCCCACGCAATCGACAACTCGCCCCCGCGCGTGGTGACAGCAACGGGGCTATCAAGCAGTCCGAGCTGAATGCCCGCAACCACCGCAGCGCAGGCACCCGTGCCGCAGGCCAGCGTTTCGCCCGCGCCCCTTTCAAAAACGCGCAAACGAATACGCTGCCTGTCCACCACTTGCATGAAACCGGCGTTCACTCTGCGCGGAAAGCAGGCATGGTTTTCGATAAGGGGACCCTCTTCCGGCACAGGCGCGGTATCGACATCATCGACCTGTTGCACCGCGTGCGGATTGCCCATTGAGAGAATGACAAATTCCCGCAGACTGCTCCCGATGGGGATGTGCCAAAGCGTGGCTGCATTCTGCTGTTTGCTGGCCAGGCCAGCATGATCGAAGGGTACCCGCTCCGGATCGAATGTTGGCGCGCCCATATCGACGGTAATACGACCGTCATCCTCCAGCCGCGGCCGGATCACGCCTGACATGGTCTCCACACGAATCTCGCGATGCTCGGTCAGGCCTTTTTCAACAACGAATCGGACAAACGCACGCGCCCCGTTGCCACATTGCTCGACCTCCCCACCATCGGCATTGAAAATCCGGTAGCGAAAATCAACGCCAGGTACAGTGGGTTTTTCGACAATCAGTATCTGGTCAGCGCCGATACCGAAGCGCCGGTTGGCGATATCCCGCCGCTGTTCGCTGGTGAGATTCACCGTTTGGTTGATCGCATCAATCACCACAAAATCATTGCCAGCACCGTGCATTTTTGTAAATCTGAGTTTCATGCATCTTCTTTCTTAGTCAATCAGCGGGAGTATCGTACACGCCTGCCATGCCTTCGGGCCGCGTTTTGAATCGTTTATGCGACCAGAAATATTCTGAAGGTGCCTCAAGAACACGTGCTTCGATGAATGCATTCATGCGTGCCGTGGCCGCTTCAATGTCCGTGCCCGGATAATCATCCCAGGGAGGATAGAAGATCACTTGCCAACCTTCGTAGTTCGGGAGAAATCGCGTTACGACCGGAATCACCTGGCCGTTGGTTGCCATGGTCAGTCTCGCAGGCGCTGTCAGTGTTGCAGCAGGCATACCGAAAAAGGGGACGAAGACAGACTCGCGAAGGCCGAAATCCATATCCGGCAGCATCAGAAACGGGCGGCCGTCACGCATTGCGCGAATGATGGGTTTGATGCCTGCCTGACGTGCGATCAGGTTGCGCTCATCCGGCGTGAATCGCAGCCGTCCTTTACGCAGCGCTTCGTTGAAGACACGATTGTGCTGCGCCGTGTACATCGAACATGCAGAGCCGGCCATCGTGATTGCAACGCCGGCGACCTCAAGGCAAACAAAATGAGGACACAAAAAAATTGTGGGTCGCGCCGCCGCCGCCGATGTGGGTACAGCCGGCACAATCCGTATCAGTTTTTTCAGTCGCTCCGGCGATGCCCACCACAACATACCGCGCTCCAGCACGCTGCGCGCATAGCCTTGAAAATGAGCGCGTCCAATGTTCAGACGTTCCTGATCACTGAGATGCGGGAGGCAGAGTCGGAGATTGGTCAGTGCAATGTGGCGCCGATGGCGCAGCAGAACGAACAGCAGGCTGCCGACAGCTTTGCCGATGCGCCCGAGTATCGGTAGTGGCAGCCAGTGCAGCAGCCACATCAGCGCCAGCATCGCCCTCATGCGGCTGCTCCCGGAGGTGATGACGACAAGGGCGCGCCCTTGTAGCGGTTGTAGCTCCAGAAGTATTGCGATGGGCAGCGTGCGATCAGCTGCTCCATTGCAGCGTTGATCATGCGCGCCTGTTGCTCGGGTGTGCCTGCCAGTCGTTCGGTGAACCGCACGAAATGAATCGCATAGCCTCTGCCGAAGGACAGTCGTTCTGCATAGGTCAGTACCAGCGGTGCATTGCTCATCTGATGCATTTTCGCTGGCAGCGTCATCGTATACGCGGGTCGGCCGAAAAATGACGTCCAGATGCCTTCTCCGGCGCCCGGCACCTGATCGGGCAGCAGACCGATCGCGCCGCCGGCGCGTAGTGTCTTCAGCAATGCTCTGACGCCTGCGAGGTTGGCAGGTGCCAGCGTCAACCCATCGCGCGCACGCGCCTGTTCGAGCAGAGGCTTGAGCGACGGTTTGCGCGGTGGGCGGTACAGCGCGGTCAGCGGCGCGCGGCTGGCAATGGCCTGTGCGATGATTTCAAAGCAGCCCAGATGCGGTGTCAGAAAGATCACGCCCTGACCGGCATCGAGCGCGGATTGTGCGATGGGCCAATCATGCAGCACGGCGCTTTTGAGCACGCGCTCCGGTGTCGCGCACCAGATGAAAGGCAGCTCGAATATATTTTTACCCGCTTCGACAACGGCGTTGGTCAGCAAATGGGGGTAGCCTGCGTGCGCGAGATTGTCGCGGAGACGGCGTCGATACGAGGGTGAGCACGCATAAACCACCCAGCCAGCAGCCGCACCCAGCGCGTGCAGAGCGGGCAGCGGCAGCAGGGAAAGGAGTTGAAACAGACGAAGCAGCATGGAAGGCGAAGCGGAGATTTTGCTGAATTGAGGCAAGTTGCGTAAAATAGCACGAAGTCGTACCCGCCGAGTTAATAGACAACTTGCGAGGCGGTTAAAAAATTTCGCTAAAGCGTCGCAGGTTCACCTGGTTGACCGCGACACTATGTTCAATGTTTTTCAGGGAGCCTGCATGTCAAACGATTACCTTTTTACGTCCGAGTCTGTATCAGAGGGCCATCCGGACAAAGTATCCGATCAAATTTCCGACGCCATTCTCGATGCGATTCTCGAGCAGGATCCGCGCGCTCGCGTCGCTGCCGAAACGCTTTGCAATACCGGTTTGGTCGTGCTGGCCGGAGAAATCACCACCACCGCCAACGTTGACTACATCAAGGTCGCTCGCGACACACTCAAGTCCATCGGTTACGACAATACCGATTTCGGTATCGACTACAAAGGTTGCGCGGTCATGGTCTGCTACGACAAGCAGTCACCGGATATCGCGCAGGGTGTAGATGAAGGTAAAGGCATGGACCTTGATCAGGGCGCCGGTGACCAGGGTCTGATGTTTGGCTATGCGTGCAACGAAACGCCTGAACTGATGCCCGCCGCGATTCACTACGCACACCGCATCGTCGAGCGCCAGTCTCAGTTGCGCAAGGATGGCCGCCTGCCGTGGTTGCGCCCCGATGCGAAATCACAAGTCACCCTGAAATACGTGGATGGCAGGCCGGTCAGTATCGACACCATCGTTCTGTCAACGCAGCATGCGCCTGAAATGGAGCACAAGCAGATCGAAGAAGCAGCGATCGAAATGATCATCAAGCCCGTCGTACCCAAAGAGTGGCTGAAGGACACGCGCTTTCTGATCAACCCCACCGGTCGTTTCGTCATTGGCGGTCCGCAGGGTGATTGCGGTCTGACGGGTCGCAAGATCATCGTCGACACCTATGGTGGCGCTGCACCCCACGGCGGCGGCGCTTTCTCCGGCAAGGATCCGTCGAAAGTGGATCGCTCGGCAGCCTATGCCGGTCGTTATGTCGCGAAAAATATCGTTGCTGCTGGTTTGGCCGAGCGTGCGCAGATTCAGATTTCCTACGCGATCGGTATTGCCAGGCCAACGTCGGTGATGGTTACCACCTTCGGCACCGGCAAAATCAGTGATGAAAAAATTGCAGCACTCGTCAGCGAGCACTTCGATCTGCGTCCGAAAGGTATTGTGCAGATGCTGGATTTGCTGCGCCCCATCTACTGCAAGACGGCGGCCTATGGTCACTTCGGTCGCGAGGAGCCTGAGTTCAGCTGGGAGCGTTCCGACAAAGCCGCTGCACTCAAGGCAGCGGCCGGTTTGTAATTCAGCGTCGTAGGCTACAAAAAACGGGCAAGCATCGCTTGCCCGTTTTTTTTCGCCTTCGATCTGAGATGCAAAAGACGCTCAGTGAGGCAGCCAATTCATAGTCCGGGCTGGCGTAACAAAATGCCGCCTGCTATGCGGGTGATTGATGCAATGTCATGTTTCAAAAATACCGTAGACAGATTCGCATGATGCGTCCGTAAATGATTTTCTCGCTGCTAGAGTCATGTTTGCTTAGAACAAACGGGCATCAACGATTGTCATGCAACTTTATTTTCCGCAGCGTTGTCAGTGTGCGTCGCTTTTGCTCTGCTGTTGGTTGCTATCGTTTGTCCTGACATCTGCGGTTGCTCAGACAGCGCCGCCGCGTAAAGCCGGTTCCCGCTTGCCGCCGACGCAAAGAGCCGAGCCTCTGATCGAGCGACTCATCGTGATGCCGCATCCAGCGCGAGGCAGCAAAATCGATGCGCAACTCACGCAAGGTAAAACCTCGCGGCTGGCAGCGTTGGCCAATGTCCCCCTCACAGTGGATCGGAAGTTGTCCGGACGCGCACATCTGGTTCGACTCAGTGCGCCCGTGACTTCGAGCGAGGCACGTGCCATCGCTGCACGCTTGCGGCAGAGCGGTGAAGTAATGAATGCCGAGCCGGATCTGATGATGCAGGCGGACAGTGTCCTGCCCAATGATCCTGCGTACAGCGCGTCACCCGGACAGTGGCATTACATGGCGCCGGCCGGTGCCAACTTGGGTGGTGCCGACTTGCCAGGCGGCTGGGAATTGACGCTGGGCAGCGAAACGATTGATGTCGCCGTGCTCGATACCGGCTATCGACCGCATGCAGATTTGCAGCCCATGCTGCCGGGTTACGATTTCATCTCGTCCGCTGCCACTGCCAACGATGGCGATGGTCGTGATGCCGACGCCAGCGACCCGGGTGATTTCGTGGCGGCAGGCGAATGTGCGCGCGGATCTCCGGCCAGCCATTCAAGCTGGCACGGCACGCATGTGATGGGCACCATCGCGGCGCTCATGAACAATGGTTTGTATGGCACAGGGATTGCGCCACATATCCGTATTTTGCCGGTGCGCGTGCTGGGTAAATGCGGTGGCTATACCTCTGACATCGCCGATGGCCTTCGCTGGGCTGCCGGCATGGATGTGCCCAACGTGCCACGCAATGCCTACCCGGCGCGCATCATCAATCTGAGTCTGGGCAGTTCGGGGTCGTGTTCCGATGCGTTTCAACGCGCCATCGACGATGTCAATGCGCTTGGAATGATGGTTGTCATTTCCTCCGGTAATGGTTCATCGAATGCAGTCAATCAGCCAGCCAATTGCCGTGGCGCGCTGGCCATCACTGCGCATGCCGTTGACGGTGACAATGCCGAATACGCCAACATCGGGCCCGAGATTCTGGTCAGTGCGCCCGGTGGCGGTTGCGGCACACTCGCCACCGATTGCTATTCCGATTACAGCAGTAATGGCGCCGCGGTTTACTCCTTGGGCAATGCGGGCACCACGACGCCAGGGATGGATACAGGCGCCTGGAAAATCGGCACCAGTATGGCCGCACCGCATGTCACCGGCACGATTGCGCTGATGCTTTCTTTGAATGCGTCGCTGGACCGCGCTGACATCATCGCCATGCTGCGCGCTTCCGCACGACCGCCGCCGCTCAGCAGTGCGTGTGCGCTGGCTGCCAATGCAGGTTTTTGCGGCGCAGGTTTGCTGGATGCGTTAGCCGCGCTCAATGCACTGAGTGCCCGAGGCCCCGTGATACAGATGGAGACCGACAGTCAGGTAGTTGCGCCATCAGCCAATGTCCAGCTGCGCGGCAGCGTCAGAACAACCGACGGTCATCCTGTCGTCAGCTACCAATGGCGAGCTGCCGCCTCCAACCCCACCAGCGTCAGCCTGTTCAATGCGGATCAGCCTCTGGCGAGTTTCATTGCACCGGCGGTGGGTCGTTTTGTATTCACACTCGAAGCCATCGACAGCGCTGGTGGTGTGGCGACCGCATCGGCCAGTGTTCGGATCAACAACCTGCCGGTGGCCGAGCCCGTGGCAGATCAGCTACTTGGCTGGGGCAGCCGTCTACAACTGCAATTGCGTGCCAGCGATGCCGACGGCGACGCGCTGGTGTTTCATGCGAGCGCTCTCCCCGAGGGTGCCAGCCTGTCTGCAACGGGCGTGTTCAACTGGCTTGGTACGGCACCGGTGGGCAGCTACCGCGTCGAGTGGTATGCCAGCGATGCCTATGGCGAGAGTGCGCCTGCCGGGTTGTTGGTGACAGTCAGCGATGCCATCGGCACGTCCGGGACCATCAATGCACCTACCACCAGCAGTAGCGGCATCAGCGGTGGTGGCGGCAGTCTGGACGGTGACCTCATGCTGTGGCTACTGGCGCTGCTTGCGATGAAGCGTCGCGTTCGTCGGCGATGAGGGATGTACCTCGTGTGGCGCGCTGGCAGTTCGCCGCCATCGTCTCGCTGATTTCGCTGCTCTTGCTCGTGTGGCCGGCAGCTACGGAAACCCTGATGTGGCAGCGTGCAGAGATCGCCAATGGTCACGCCTGGCGCTGGATGACCGGGCACCTGGTGCATTTGAGTGTCCGACATTGCTTGAGTAATTTGCTGGGACTGCTGGTGGTGTGCGAATACCTCTGGGATGAAATCGGGCTGGCGGAAGCCTGCCTGTTATCGATATGGACAGCGGTGGGCACCAGCTTGCTGTTGTGGTGGTTTGCGCCAGCGATTCAGTGGTACGCAGGCCTGTCCGGTCTCCTGCATGGCCTGTGGGCGGGCTGCGCCATGGCCTGGTGGTGCCGTGCCCGTGCCGGGCTGGCCGCTGTTGCCCTCTTGCTGTTGGCGACCAAGCTTGTGCTGCCGTCGTATGCGTCCAGTGAGGTGCCGGTGGTCACGATCGCGCATGGCTATGGCGCGCTATCGGGTCTGGTATGGGCGGTTTTGCGCACGTGCGCACGTCGACCAGGAATTTTCGGTTAGAATACTGCCCTGCCAAGGAGCGTTGCGACGAAATCAGCTGAATTTCGCCAGGCTTGGCCAGTCTTCACTGCAACCGCGCTCACGTTACTTTTTTTCAATCGAAAGGAGAGCGTGATGAGCGCCGTATTAAAAAACTCAACAACCCACGACTACCACGTTGCCGATATCAGCCTTGCTGACTTTGGTAACAAGGAAATGCGCATTGCCGAAACTGAAATGCCTGGCCTGATGGCCATCCGTTCGGAATTCGCCGCCAAGCAACCGCTCAAGGGCGCACGCGTCACTGGTTCGCTGCACATGACGATCCAGACCGCAGTGTTGATCCAGACACTCGAAGCACTGGGTGCTGAAGTCCGCTGGGCATCGTGCAACATCTACTCGACACAAGACCATGCGGCTGCTGCTATCGCCGCCACCGGCACAGCCGTGTTTGCCTACAAAGGCGAAACACTCGACGAGTACTGGGATTACACCCACCGTATTTTTGAGTGGCCCGATGGTGGTTACTCGAACATGATTCTGGATGACGGCGGCGATGCGACTTTGCTGCTGCACCTGGGCACACGCGCCGAGCAGGATATCAGCGTGCTGGATCATCCGGATTCGGAAGAGTCGATCTGCCTGTTCAACGCCATCAAGAAGAAACTCACAACCGACAAGACCTGGTACTCCACCCGTCTGGCGAAGATCATCGGCGTGACCGAAGAGACCACCACGGGTGTGCATCGTCTGTATCAGATGCACAAAGAAGGCAAGCTGGCTTTCCCCGCGATTAACGTCAATGACTCAGTTACCAAGTCCAAGTTCGACAACCTGTATGGCTGCCGCGAGTCGCTGGTCGATGCCATCAAGCGTGCCACGGACGTCATGATCGCCGGTAAAGTCGCCGTGGTTGCCGGTTACGGCGACGTGGGCAAGGGCTCTGCACAAGCGCTGCGCGCCTTGTCAGCTCAGGTTTGGGTCACGGAAGTCGATCCGATCTGCGCCCTGCAGGCCGCAATGGAAGGTTATCGTGTTGTGACCATGGATTATGCAGCCGAACACGCTGACATCTTCGTGACGGCCACCGGTAACTACCATGTGATCACGCATGAGCACATGACAAAAATGAAAGACCAGGCCATCGTCTGCAACATTGGTCACTTCGACAATGAAATCGAAGTTGTCGCGCTCAAGCAGTATGAGTGGGAGAACATCAAGCCGCAGGTGGACCATATAATTTTCCCCGATGGCAAGCGCATTATTCTGCTCGCCGAAGGTCGTCTGGTGAATCTGGGTTGCGGTACGGGCCACCCATCGTATGTGATGAGCTCGTCGTTTGCGAACCAGACGATTGCGCAGATTGAACTGTTCACCAACACCAAGGCTTATCCGATCGGTGTTTACACCTTGCCCAAGCACCTCGACGAAAAAGTCGCGCGTCTGCAGCTCAAAACGCTCAACGCGCAGCTCACGGAATTGTCCGCGGAACAAGCGGCCTACATCGGCGTGACAACACAAGGCCCGTTCAAGCCTGAGCACTACCGCTACTAATCGCAGTATGGATTCTGCATCACCGGGCTCACGAGGCCCGGTGATGCACGGATTCTTTCACCGACTCGGCTTACGCGCCACCCACACGCGTCACACATGCGCCTGCTGCTCCTCTGGCTGATCAATACAGTCGCGATTTTCGCCCTGCCCCATTTGCTCGACTCCGTGCAGGTCGACAGTTTCACTACCGCGCTGACCGCAGCGCTCGTTCTAGGGCTGGTCAATACGCTGATTCGCCCCGTGCTGATTCTGCTCACGCTGCCGGTGACTTTCCTGACGCTCGGGCTCTTTGTATTCGTGATCAACGGGCTGATGTTCTGGGCGGTCGCTGATCTGGTTCCTGGTTTTCAGGTCGCAGGATTTGGTGCCGCCGTGCTTGGCGCATTTGTCTACAGTCTGCTGTCCTGGCTGCTCTCGACTATCTTGATACGAAAAAAGTGATTTTTCAATGACTACTTCCGCTTTGAATACGCCCGCGATCAGTATGGAATTTTTCCCGCCCAAGACTACCGAGGGTGCGGACAAACTGCGCGCGGCGCGCGTGCAGCTAGCTGAACTCGGGCCTGAGTATTTTTCGGTCACGTTTGGTGCTGCCGGCTCGACTCAGGCTGGCACGCGCGACACCGTACTCGAAATTCAACGCGAAGGTCACAAGGCTGCGCCGCATTTGTCCTGCATAGGACGCAGCCGCACCGAGCTGCGCGAGATCATCAGTGAATACAAGTCGCACGGAATACGCCACATCGTTGCCCTGCGAGGCGATCTGCCCAGTGGTTTTGGAGGTATTTCAGGCGAGTTCAGTCATGCTAGCGAGCTTATCGAATTCATACGCGCTGAAACTGGCGACTGGTTTCATATCGAAGCCGCTGCCTACCCTGAGATGCATCCGCAGGCACGTTCACCACAAGACGATTTGCAGAACTTCATTCGCAAGATCAAAGCCGGTGCTAACTCGGCGATCACTCAATATTTTTATAATGCAGATGCTTATTTTCGATTCGCTGATGAGGTAAAAAAAGCCGGTGCCGATGTGCCAGTCGTTGCCGGCATTATGCCGATTACCAATTACACACAGCTCATGCGTTTCTCTGACATGTGCGGCGCAGAGATACCGCGCTGGGTTCGTCTGAAACTTGCCAGCTTTGGCGATGACAGCGCTTCTATTCGTGCTTTTGGTCTCGATGTGGTCACGCAGATGTGTGATCGGCTG
>JAJTGC010000057.1 GCA_021298975.1 Oxalobacteraceae bacterium | reverse complement strand
GGCAATGCCCCAATTGAGAAAGTCTTGAAAAATGGCGTGCCACTGGAGGGCCGGTGGTCAGCAAAAATGCAAGATGGCACCACTATCAACATTCGGAGTGTGTCAACAAGTGGGACTGGGCGGTGGACTATCGATATTCGGAATAATTCTACACTTGCCAAAATAAAGCCAAATTTTCGAGATAACAATTATGAGATTAAATTTAAGTAACGAAGATATTTCTCAGATTAGCTCTGATTTATTTGATACTTCCTATGAAAAAATTGAAAACGAAAAATCGTTATTTGGTATCGACTATGCAGACGGAAAGTCAATCGTAAATCTCTGGCATCCATCAAAAAGAATTTTTGGTGCTGAATTTATAAAAAGTCGCGATGCTTTTTTATGGATACTCGAGCGCCTCCTCCGCGAAGGCCGCGTGAAACTTCATAAAAATGGAATATTTTTAAAAACTTCAATTGAAGATCAAGTTGAATTATTCAAAAAATCTTGGCCAGAGAGCGAGGAAGCTTCAGGTTATGAAGATTTTTATTGGTGGTTTTTTGATCCAGAGTGTCCCGCCGGTATCGCGTGGCGTAAAGACGATGGAAGCTATGAGATTGCCGACTGATAGATGAGGCGTAGGTTCAAAAATTTTCGATCACTTGCGTCGACGAGGCGGATACAAGGTAAAGTCTGATCTGCATTCAAAAACTAAAGTGAAGAAAAAACCTGCAGTTGCATATGTCGACCAATGTGCGGGTAAGCTATGTCTGCAGCAATACGTAAATATGAAATATGAAGCCTGACCAAAATCCGTCATGTTTTATGGTCGGCATAATCGCTACTACGCCGTTAGGGCGTGCGCTGGTACGAACAAAACTTGGCATTTGTAAATCGGAATCGATACAAAAAATAGCCGAGTTACAAACTTTTGGAAGGCGCTGAATAAAGCGGCGTTTTATGGTGACATATGAAATCAAAATTAATCTGCAATCCTTTAGTCAAGAGTATTATTTTTTTGGGTATGCTGATATCGACTGATGCCTATTCTGCGTTGACTATTCTGGCAGAAACGCGAGAAGGTTTGATCTATATCGATCAAAGTACTGTGGAGAAAACTGCGAGCACGCAGAAGGTCGAGATCACGCAAGATTTTCATGAAATGCAAACGCTAGGAATGCATGAATATCTGAGTTCAAGAAGCTGGTATGAAATTGACTGCACAGGTAAAAAGCTTCGCCAGATTCGGACAGAGATTTTTCCTCAGAACATGGCAATGGGCGGCATATTGCAGGAAAATTCACAAGCCCAAACTTGGATAAAGTCCGAGCAGGGAAAGCTGCAATCACTAGTCTGGAGCGCTCTCTGCGGTAAACCGTAGATCGTTTTGAAAAATACTGCTGATTATTTTTCAAATAATTGATTAGTCACTCAGCACCGATATAAATTAGAATTTTCAAAAGAAGATAGTGCTGAAAATTCTCAATACCTAAAAATTTTTCAGGTCGAATGATGTAACGAATTTATATCTCATTTGCAAGATAAAGATCGAGGTCTGATATTTTGCTGTCGCATACTGACCACGACGCTTGCGGGGCACATTCATCCGGTGTTAAGGTCGTACTCTGCGTCTGAAATCGATTTCTACAACATCAGAAGATCGTCACGGTTAGGCTTTTCGTTGCTATCTGTGCGGACCGCAGTCCTACACATTTACCCCGTCAATCACTTGTGCCCATCATGAGCCACACACTCTCGTCGCTTGCGTTACTTCGGTTCGCTTTGTGGCTGCCATTGTGCGTACCATTGACGTGCAGTGCGCTGGGTCTGGGTGATGTCCAGGTACGGTCGGCGATGGGTCAGAGACTTGACGCAGAGATCGAGTTCTCGGCGTTGACCTCTATTGAAGCAGAATCGCTCACCATTCGGCTCGCATCGCCTGAGACATTTGCCCAGGCTGGTATTGACTATTTGCCTGTGCTTAGATCGCTGCGCTTTTCTCTTGCGAAGAAGGGTGATCGTCAGGTAATTCGCGTCAGCTCTGATCTGGTCATCAGCGATCCGTTTCTGAATTTACTCATTGAGCTGAATGCATCAGGTAACCGGACGCTGCGGCAATATGCGTTATTGCTGGATCCGCCTTCCCTTGCCGAAGCGCCCATCGTCGTCAATTCGGCTGACGCTGCCGTTCAAGACGGTGGCATGCGCAATGAGAAGGCAGGCGTTGTTGCAGAAACCAAAGCGGCATCGGTCGCTGAGGTCCCAGCAAAAACTTCGGTTCCAAATACGACGACAACAGCGAAGGCAAACTCAGACACGGCCGCAGACATCACCTCAACCAGGATCGCAGACACGAAATCAAACGTCGTACAACCAAAATCAATCATATCGGCACCAACAAAATCAGGACAGCACACTGTCAAGCGTGGTGAAACGCTGGCAGCTATCGCGGCAGCCCATCGCGCGGAGGGCGCTGGCATGAACCAGATGCTGCTGGCCTTGCAGCATGCAAACTCTCCAGCCTTCGGTGGCAACAACATCAACCGTCTCAAAGCAGGCAGTGTGCTGAGCATTCCGGATGCTGAAACTGTGCGTGCGATTGATGCGGACAAAGCGCGTGAATTCATGCGTGTCCAGAATGCTGATTTTCAGCGTTACCGCGAGCAGCTCGCGCGGCGCAGCATGCAGAGTCGCGATAGTGCTGTGACGTCGAATGTTGGCGCTGAGACAGCAGAGCGTGGTGTTCGCAGTAGTAGTGGCACGGTGATCTCGCAACCGAAGGAGCCGTCAGTCTCCCCGACCGCGCAGAACAAGCTCAAGCTGACCGCGCCGACCCTCGAGAGATTACCTGAGTCCGACACATCTTTGGCCGCTGGTACGACAGAGGGTAGTGGTCATGCCCGTCAGCTTGCTACCGGAATCCATCGCGATCGGAATACTGCAGCGCTGGACAAGATTGCCTCTGAAAAAGCACTGGCGGACGCGAATTCACGCATTGCTGCGCTGGAGAAAAATATCAGCGCTATGCAGCAGCTGGCCACCATCCAGAGCCAGTCACTTGCTGAGAGACAAGCAGCTGCCGAACAGCCATCATCAGCACGGGTACCCGGACCAGCGCAGGTAACAGCACCAGCACCATCACCAGCGCAGAGGATGGCGCAGATAACAGAGCAAACAGCAGCGCAAACAGCAGCGCAAACAACAGTATCGAGGTCCGTAACGCCAACAGAGGCATCAAAACCGCTAGCCACGCCAAACGATGCTCAAAAAAAATCAACTTCGGCTCCAGCTCCAGCACCCGTACAACCGCCAGCGATACACGAGGAGGTGATTCGTGCCTCGCAAGCGCTGACGCAAGAACCAACAACCATCATGGCAGGCATTGGTGGCTTATTTCTTCTGATACTGTCCTGGTTCGGCCTTCGGTATCGGCGGCGCAAGCAATCGCCCGAGGACAAGGTACCTCTGGTGGATGGCATGCAATCCATCTTTGAGCAAGCGGGTGGGCGCAATATTGACACCAGTAACAGCGTATTTCATTCAAACTTTGTGCCCTCAGTCAGTCAGCTTGATACCAATGAGGTGGACGCGGTGGCAGAAGCTGATGTTTACATCGCGTACGGTCGCGATGAACAGGCCGAGGAAATTCTTCAGGAGGCTTTGCGCCTGCATCCCGATCGTCATGCGCTGCGTGTAAAGCTGCTGGAGATCTATGCTGCGCGCAAGGATCGCCAAAAGTTTGGTACCTTGGCGGCGGAGCTAAGGGTGCTGACCCACGGTGTGGGTGAAATCTGGGCTCAGGCGGCGCAGTTGGGCGTGGTGCTTGACCCCGGCAATCTGTTGTACGGGGCCGCCATACGCAACACCGCAGAACTCGCTTCGGCATCTTCTAAACCCGTGGCGGCGCAGTTAGCGGCGACGGCGTCGCCGGTGACCGACTTTGAGTTCAAGCTGGAGGGTCTGCTTGATGAGCGTCGCAACGACACCACAACCTCCCTCCCAGCCGCACCCACGGGCGGGTATCGTGCAGCGGCCAAAGCCATAACGTCAGATGCGCCGTCGAGCACCTCGGCCAGCGATGCGGCCAGTGATCTCTCCAATACCCTGGAATTCGATCTCTCGGGCTCGCTCTCATCGTCGATCTCAGTTTCTGGTTTGTCGTTGTCATCCTTCTCGCCATCTCCGGCTGCACAAACGACAGCGACACAAAAATTCACGGGTGCCGGCGCTCAGGCGCGTGATCCAGCCTCGCTGAAAACCAAGCTTGATCTGGCCATCGCTTGCCAGGAAATCGGTGACCATGAGGGTGCGCGTGAGCTGCTTGCCGAAGTCGCAGTCAGCTCACACCTCGAACTATCCCAGCGCGCGCAATCTCTCCTGAGTCAACTCGCGTAAAATTCGTCGCTTGGAGCAAGTCTGATCGGGCCTTCGGCGTCTGGCACTGACTCGACGCGACGTGCTCTTTTCTGGCGCATCAGCTTTCGTTATTCGTCACCAGCGCCGCACTGCGGATGGTTTGGCAAATTCGAAGGATCAGGCTCAAGGGCTCCTGCTGCGTCCTGTCTACGGAATAACATCTTGAAACGCATCGCACTCGGGCTTCAATACGACGGCAACCCATGGCACGGTTGGCAGACGCAGCCGCATGGTCGGACAGTACAGGATGTGCTGGAATCTGCGCTGGCGAAATTTTGTCAGTCACCCGTTGCTACGACCTGCGCGGGTCGAACTGATGCCGGCGTACATGCGCTATCTCAGGTGGTTCATTTCGATACGCTGGTGAACAGAGAAAATTTTTCCTGGGTACGCGGGGTTAATGCTTTTTTGCCAGCCTCGATTGCGGTGCAATGGGCGACCGAAGTCGAAGGGGGAGAGCAGGGGTTTCATGCGCGTTTTTCTGCGCTCGCGCGCACCTACCAGTACCTGATTTACAACTGTCCGGTGAGGTCGCCGCTGTCGCAGGGACGCGCCGGGTGGGTGTTTCGTCCGCTGGATGTTGCGTTGATGGAGCACGCAGCGCAGGCCCTGGTGGGTGTGCATGATTTTTCTGCCTTTCGCGCGGCGGAGTGTCAGGCAGCATCGCCGGTGCGCACTTTGCACCGTATCGCCGTTCACCGGCAGGGCGATCGCATCATTATCACCCTGAGTGCGAATGCGTTTCTGCACCATATGGTGCGTAACATCGTGGGCTCACTGATTCAGGTGGGTATCGGCATGCGTCCAGTGGAATGGATGGCGGAGTTACTCGCCAGCGGTCAGCGACAATTGGCTGCGCCGACTTTCAGTCCGGACGGGCTTTATCTCGCAAAAGTCGACTACGATGCGCGCTGGGCTTTGCCGGCAACCGATGAATCAGTGCCTTTCTGATAATTAATATGACCCACAGAACGCGAATCAAACTCTGCGGCCTGACGCGAATCGAGGATGTCAGAGAGGCGGTAGCGGTGGGCGCCGATGCCATTGGCTTGGTGTTTTATGCGCCATCACCTCGTTACATTGCCCCAGAAGCCGCTGCCAGCCTTGCAGAGGCGCTGCCGCCATTGGTGAGCGCAGTCGGGCTGTTTGTGAATGCGGATCTGGCTGAGGTAAGCGAGGTGCTTCGTCGCGTACCCTTGTCTCTTTTGCAATTTCATGGTGATGAGACGCCCTCACAGTGTGGCGAGATCGCCGGGGCCGTGCGGCGGCCGTTCATGCGCGCGCTCAGAATCCGGCCAGATACAACCGCCAAGGATTTGTTAGAATCACTGCACGCCTACCGCACTGCCAGCCCACTTTTCTCTGGGTTGCTGCTCGATACCTGGAGCGATGCATACGGTGGCACTGGAAAGGTATTCGATTGGTCTCTCATTCCCGCAGAAATCGCGCATCAGGCCGTTTTGAGTGGTGGCTTGAACGTGCAAAATGTGACTGACGCTGTGCGCCAGGTGCGCCCATACGCCGTGGATGTCAGCAGTGGCATCGAATCGGCCAAGGGGATCAAGGACGCAGCGCTGATGCGCGCACTGGTATCCGCAGTGCGCGCGGCAGACGAACAGTAAACATCAAGCAGTTCGAGGAGAGATCATGGACCACAACCCCGCCCATCTGGGCCTGTACAACTTTCCTGACGCCTCCGGCCACTTCGGCCCCTACGGCGGCAGCTTCGTATCCGAAACGCTGACACACGCGCTCGAAGAGCTCAAGGCCGAGTACGCGCACTATCAAAATGATCCGGAATTTCTGCGCGAGTTTCATCATGAGCTGAAGTATTTCGTGGGTCGCCCCAGCCCGATTTATCATGCCCGCCGCTGGTCCGAAGAGATGGGCGGCGCGCAGATTTTTTTCAAGCGCGAAGATCTCAACCACACCGGCGCACACAAGATTAACAATGTCATTGGTCAGGCTTTGCTGGCTCGGCGTATGGGCAAGCCGCGAGTGATCGCCGAAACCGGCGCGGGTCAGCATGGCGTGGCAACAGCCACCATTTGCGCTCGCTTCGGTCTGGAGTGTGTGGTCTACATGGGCAGCGAAGATGTGAAGCGTCAGGTGCAAAACGTCTACCGCATGCAGCTGCTGGGTGCGACCGTGGTGCCTGTGGAATCCGGTTCAAAGACACTCAAGGATGCACTCAATGAAGCGATGCGCGATTGGGTGACGAATGTGGAAGACACCTTCTACATTATCGGTACGGTCGCAGGTCCGCATCCATATCCGATGATGGTGCGCGATTTTCAATCGGTGATTGGTCAGGAATGCATAGAGCAGATGCCGGACTTGACCGGCCGTCAGCCGGATTATGTGATGGCCTGCATCGGTGGTGGCTCCAATGCGATGGGTATTTTTCATCCCTACATTCCCTACCCAGAGGTCAAACTCATCGGTGTCGAGGCAGCGGGTGAGGGCATTGCCACGGGCAAGCATTCCGCATCGCTGTTAGGCGGTATTCCCGGCGTGTTACATGGCAATCGCACCTACCTTCTGCAAGATGCGAACGGTCAGATCATGGAGACGCATTCTGTTTCTGCCGGTCTGGACTACCCCGGCGTAGGTCCCGAGCATGCGTGGCTCAAGGATTCCAGCCGCGCGGAATATGTCTGTGTGACCGATGATGAAGCGATTCAGGCCTTTCATCACTGCTGCCGCATCGAAGGCATCATTCCTGCACTCGAGTCTGCGCATGCGCTGGCTTATGCGGCGAAGTTTGCGAGTACGCAGTCCAAAGACAAGACCATTCTGGTCAACCTCTCGGGACGTGGCGACAAGGACATGCATACCGTGGCCGAGTACGATAAAGAGCACATCCCACTGCACATGCAGCCGAAAGGCTGAGGCGACTTATCATGTCCAGAATCCAGAAAACGTTTGCCGATCTGCAGTCGCAGAAAAAAAAGGCGCTGATTACCTTCATCACCGCCGGCGATCCGGCACCCGAACTCACCGTGCCCTTGATGCATGCACAGGTGAAGGCGGGCGCCGACATCCTCGAACTCGGTGTGCCATTTTCCGACCCAATGGCCGAAGGGCCGGTGATTCAGCGTGCCAATGAGCGCGCGCTGAAGTTCAATGTTGGCATGCGTGATGTGCTCGGTTATGTGCGCGAATTTCGCAAGGACAATCCCCACACGCCGGTTGTGCTGATGGGCTATGCGAATCCGATCGAGCGTATGGGCATCGATAGTTTTGTCACGGAAGCGAAGGCGGCGGGTGCGGATGGCGCTATCGTGGTCGACTATCCGCCAGAAGAAGCGGCTGAGTTCGCCGAAAAACTCAAAGCGCAGGATATGGACCTGATCTTTTTGCTCGCCCCCACGTCGACCGAGCAGCGCATCAAGCAGGTCGCGCAGATCAGCAGTGGCTTTTCTTACTACGTGTCGCTGCGCGGTGTGACGGGTGCCGGTCATATCGACACTGTCGAGGTCGCCAGTCGCATCGCGGCCATCCGCGAACACGTAAAGTTGCCTATCGGTGTGGGCTTTGGTATCCGGGATGCGGCAACAGCGAAAGCGGTGGCATCGGTGTCGGACGCGATCGTGATCGGCAGTCGCATTATTCAGGAGCTGGAAAATACGCCTCAGGACAAGGCGGTGGCGGCGGTTCATGATTTTCTGGCGGGCATACGCGCTGCCATCGACGAAATCCCGGCCTGATAGCCAGTTTCTTCAAGCCACAAGACCGGAGGCGCCCTTTTTACCTGTCGGCTGATGCAGGTTCCGGTGGCGTGTTGCCGGTGTAGTAACGCGCACTCTCCTTGGGCTGGCTCCGACGCTGGGCGAGGGGTAGAATCTGAATCCAACGGGCGCCCGGCGTCCACTCAGAGAAAGACAGCCCCATGAGCTGGTTAGAGAAACTCCTCCCCCCCCGTATTCAACGTTCCGACGCCAGCACCCGCCGCTCGGTGCCGGAAGGCCTTTGGGTCAAGTGCCCGTCCTGCGAGGCGGTGCTGTACCGCACTGACCTCGAGTCCAATCAGCAAGTCTGTCCTAAATGTGACCATCACATGCGCATTCGTGCGCGCGATCGTCTGGATGCCTTGCTCGATAACGAAGGCCGCTACGAGATCGGACAGGAAGTTCTTCCCGTCGACACGCTCAAATTCAAAGACAGCAAAAAATATCCCGAGCGCCTCAAGTCCGCGATGGATGCCACCGGCGAGACCGATGCACTCATCGTCTTGGGTGGCTCGATCATGTCCGTACCGGTGGTGGTGGCCTGTTTCGAATTCGAATTCATGGGCGGCTCGATGGGTGCGGTTGTGGGCGAGCGCTTTGCACGCGGCGCGCAGACAGCGCTGGAGCAGAAAGTACCTTTTATCTGTATTACCGCCACGGGTGGTGCGCGCATGCAGGAAGGCTTGCTGTCGCTGATGCAGATGGCCAAGACGACCTCCATGCTGACCAAGTTGTCCGAGAAAAAACTGCCCTTCATCTCGGTGCTGACAGATCCCACGATGGGGGGCGTGTCCGCATCCTTTGCGTTCATGGGGGATGTGGTGATGGCCGAGCCCAAGGCGCTGATCGGCTTTGCGGGCCCGCGCGTGATCGAGAATACCGTGCGTGAAAAACTGCCGGAAGGTTTTCAACGTTCTGAATTCATCATTCAGAAGGGCGCCATCGACATGATTGTGGATCGCCGCAAAATGCGTGAAGAAATCGCGCGCATACTCGCGATCCTGCAAAATCAGCCGCCGGAAGTGCTGGCCTGATTTTTTAGGCGTGAATCAATGACACCGGATGCTCAGCCCGTGCTTAAGGGCAGTCAGTCGAGCTAAACATGACGTCGATTTAGTGAAAATTCGAACGTCGCTGGATCCCGGCTTTCGCCCACTACTGTCCGGAACATTTGAAGTCATGCACCATTGAACACTGATGAGCAGTTTTTCTGACTAGATTGCATAGGATTTTTGCGAGCATTTAAGTCTTCTTGCTTGGCTGGATTTTCGACGGATTGATCATGGACCCCAGCTTTCGCTGGGGCGACGGAATTTAGGACCAACCGCCTAAAAATCGTCACCCCAGCGAAAGCTGGGGTTCATGATCGTTAACGGTAAGAGACTGCCAAGAAGGAATTCGTTTCAGGGCAGATGTTCCGGACAGTAGTGGGCGCAAGCCGGAGTCCAGCGATATGACACACTGCCTGAATTTACCTACAAGTTCTCTCCACCATGCCGCTTTCACTTAACGACTGGCTGACCCGCCTCGAATCACGCCATCCCAAAGCCATCGAGATGGGTCTGGATCGCGTCAGCGAGGTCGCGGGTCGGCTCGGTATTCGATTCGACTGCCCTGTAATCACGGTGGGCGGTACGAATGGCAAAGGGTCCACCTGTGCGATGCTGGAGGCGATGCTGCTGCAAGGGGGCTATCGCGTCGGTCTGTATACCTCGCCGCATTTGCTGCAATTTAATGAGCGTGCACGCATCAATGGTGAGTTGGTGAGCGACGAGACCTTGTGTGCAAATTTTGAAGTCGTTGATGCAGCTTGCCAAGAGGTGTCGCTGACCTATTTCGAATTTACGACGCTGGCGATATTAAAATATTTTGCTGATGCCGGTCTGGATGCCGTGATTCTCGAAGTGGGGTTGGGTGGTCGTCTGGATGCGGTCAATCTGATCGATGCCGATGTTGCTATCGTGACCAGCGTCGATCTGGATCATCAAGACTATCTGGGGGATACACGCGAGAAGATAGGCTTCGAGAAAGCCGGTATTTTTCGCGCCGGTCGCACCGCGATTTGCAGTGATCCCTCACCACCGCAATCTCTGCTCGATCATGCCGCAGCTATCGGTGCGGACCTCTGGCTGTTTGGGCGCGACTTCAATTACTCAGGCGATCGCCAGCAATGGAATTTCGGTGGACGCCAGCAGCGTCGCAATGCGCTGGCTTATCCCAGCCTTCGTGGCGCAAACCAGCTGCTCAATGCCAGCGCCGCCTTGGCCGCCCTGGAAGCGCTACGCGAGCGCTTGCCGCTGGGTGCGCAGGAAGTTCGCAGTGGTCTGGTGATGGTGGAATTGCCCGCGCGCTTTCAGGTCTTGCCCGGCCGCCCGGCGGTGATTCTCGATGTTGCCCACAACCCGCACGCTGCTGCAACGCTGTCGCAAAATCTGGAGCAGATGGGCTTTCACCCCTACACGCACGCTGTTTTTGGTGCGATGGGCGACAAGGATATTGCGGGCATTCTGGCCCAACTGGCGGATCGCATTGACCATTGGTATCTGACTGATTTGCCATTGCCGCGCGCGGCCAGCGCAGCAGCACTGGCCGAGGCATTGGCGCAGGCAGGGGTGCGACCGAGCGCGCTGCCCGGCGCAGAGCGCAGCATCCAGTGTTTTGCCACCCCGGCAGAGGCTTATGCCGCGGCTCGGGAGCGCGCCACTGAGAATGATAGAATTGCGGTCTTCGGGTCATTCGTTACGGTGGCCGGCGTGATGGCTGTCAGATAATTTTTCTGGGCTCGCGTCCAACACAAATCAGCAACGCAATCAATTTCTTATGGGCTTGTTCTCGTTCCCTGGTAAAAACCAGCAGGATGTCGATGACGATCTGGACGTGCCGGTCAAGCCGCGCCGTTCGCGCCGCAGCCCCACTCAGGACGAAGAACCTGTCGATCCCATGCTGCCAGAGAAGCAGCGCGCACGGCGCCGTTTGATAGGCGCGACAGCACTCGTGCTTGCCGCCATCATCGGATTGCCGATGATTTTCGATGCCGATCCCAATAAGCCTTTGGCCGATGATGTCGAGACGCAGATTCCTGACAAGACGTCGCCCGCGCCCGAAAGCCTGAAGCCTCAGGCTGTACCGCAATCTGTCACGCCAAAGACCGTCGAGCCAGCCGCACCCGTGCCGCCGCCTGTACTTCCTGAGCCTGCCTCCGAAGCCAAGGCAGCGCCTGAGTCCACAAAAATCGTCAAGCCAAACGCAGACGCCTCCGACAAGCCGGCGCCAGATAAAACCACTGAAAGCAAAGCGCCAGCCGAGGAGGACCAATCTCAGGTCAAGGAAAAGGCACGCAAATATTTGTTGCAGGTCGCCGCAGTCAACAGCAAAACCAAAGCGGATGACTTGAAGAGCCGCTTGAAAGAATCGGGCATCAAAGCGTACTCAGAGAAAGTCAGTACCAAGGACGGCGATCGGTTCCGTGTTCGTGTGGGCCCATTTGCCAGCCGCGAAGAAGCAGAAAAAATGCAAGCCCGGGTAAAGAAGATGGGTCTGAACGGTAGCGTGCAGTCTATGTAGAGTGTCCGGCCTGGCCGGAAGTCACGTTTTTTGAAGGAGCCTCACCATGTGTGGCATTGTTGGCGTCGTTTCGCATGGCCCAGTGAATCAGCTCATCTATGATGCGCTGCTGCTGTTGCAGCACCGTGGTCAGGATGCGGCAGGTATCGCAACCAGCCACGGCAATACCTTCAGCATGCACAAGGCCAATGGCCTGGTGCGTGACGTTTTTCGTACGCGTAATATGCGTTCACTACCGGGTAACTCCGGGATTGGACAATGCCGTTATCCGACTGCCGGATCCTCCAGCGAGGAAGAGGCGCAGCCGTTTTATGTGAATGCGCCCTTCGGTATCACGCTGGCGCACAACGGCAATCTCACCAATGCCGATCAGCTCAAGATCGAAATGTTCAAGAAAGATCGTCGGCACATCAACACGGATTCCGATTCCGAAGTGTTGTTGAACGTTCTGGCGCATGAGATACAGCAGGGCACCAGCAGCTTTTCGCTGGATCCATCGATTCTGTTCAAGGCGGTCTCGGCGCTGCACCGGCGCGTACGTGGATCCTATGCGGTGGTCGCGCAAATTGCGGGCTATGGGTTGCTGGCTTTCCGTGATCCTTATGGCATTCGTCCCTTGTGCATTGGTTTCAATGACACCGAAAACGGCCCCGAGTATCTTGTCGCGAGTGAGTCGGTTGCACTCGAAGGCTTGGGCTTTCACTTTCTGCGGGATGTCATGCCGGGCGAGGCGATTTTCATCGACAACGAGGGCAAGCTTTACAACGAACAGTGCGCCGAAAATCCGGTGCTCAATCCCTGTGCGTTTGAATTCGTTTATCTGGCGCGTCCTGACTCAGTCATCGATGTGGACTCGGTCTATGCAACCCGATTGAAAATGGGCGAGTATCTGGCTGAAAAAATACGGCGTGAATTTTCCGCTGGTGATATTGATGTGGTGATGCCGATTCCTGATTCTTCGCGCCCCTCTGCGATGGAATTGGCCATGACCCTGAACCTTGATTATCGCGAAGGCTTCATCAAGAACCGCTATATCGGCCGTACCTTCCTGATGCCTGGGCAGGCGATACGACGCAAATCGGTACG
>JAJTGC010000012.1 GCA_021298975.1 Oxalobacteraceae bacterium | reverse complement strand
GCCGGTGTTGGTGAGCGTGCTGTTCGTGTCTATCGTGGCGCTGCGCTGCGCCGCGATGACGCCCGCATTATCGATGGCGCCTTCGGTCTTGATGGCCAACTCGGCTGCCGTGATCTTGCCCTTGTCCTTCACACTCAGAATGCCATTGCTATCGAGCGTTAGCTGCTGCCCCGCAAACAAGGTGCCGCTGTTTCGTACCCCCAGACCATGTTCGCTGCCCACCAAAAAAATATGCCCGGCATACATGCCGCCCAGATACGCGACATCCAGCGCAAACACTGGCGCGGTGTTGCTCTTTGTTTGAGTGCCTGAGGTGTTTATCGAGAAATTCTGGGGGAAGGGAGAAATGATGATCGGCTGGATATCGACGGGCTGACCATTGGCATCGACCGTGACGTCATTGGTGCCAGTGACGACGTTTAATCGTTTGGCCCAGAGGGCGGCGTTGATTTCTGCGCTGCGGGTGAGGATGGTGACGGCGTCTGCTTGTCTGCCGTCCAGACCCAAGCCTTCAATTTGCAGCTGACCGCCCTGGACGCGATAGCCATCCAGGCTGCCCCGATTCATGACCGGTGTACCCGTAGCCAGCGTGGCTTGGGGCGTATTGATAAAACCGCAGCCGTCACAGGTGATGCCGGCAGGATTGGCGGTGATGACCTGGGCCGGTTTGCCGGCAACTTCAATCCAGCCGTTGAGATGACTGGGGTTCGTGCTGTTGACTTCATTCAGGATGATGCGGGCGCTGCCACCGCCCAACCACGGGTTACCCTGAACCCAGCCACCGAGCTGGGTGGGTGTATCGGTGCGGCTGTTGTTCAGAATGGCGCCGTTTCTGTCGACGTCGAATTGGCTGTAGGTGTTGCGGGAGACACCGCCAGCAGTGGGGGTTTGAATATTGACCAAAGGAACACCGTTACCGGCTTGCAGGATGGTCGGGCGTTGATCGGCTGGGGCAGTGGCGTCGGCTCGGATTTGGGCGGTGGCGTTTACGCCTGCCAGCGCAAACAGAATGATGAAGCCCAACCGAAGACCCAAGCGCATCGCAATGACTTCTGTTTCAAGACGAACCAGAAAAGCGAACAGAGAAACGAATAGCGAACGACGACGCATGAACAATCACTCCTGCTCAAGGGAAGAAAAATTCAGTGGTAGTGATGACGCGACTCAATGCGATTCAATGAAATGGCACGTAAAGATCGGCGGAGTGTTTCAGGAACATATTTGACTGTCCAGATGAAATTTCTGGATGCGTGTTTTATGAAACACTTCTGCACTAAAACGCTACCCATCTCTCAAAGGACTTCTCTAATAGCAAACTAGCGATGCAGGAGGTCTGACGAAAGATTTTGAAAAGAAAATAAAAAGGCCGCCATGTGAGGCGACCTTGAATAGTCAATACCATTACGATGTCTTGTGCTTGAAAACTAAATTACCCGCAGGCTTCTGATGCCTGAGCTGCATGAAATTAGTCATCAAGCAAAATACGCAGCATGCGACGCAGTGGTTCGGCCGCGCCCCACAGCAACTGGTCACCGACCGTGAAGGCCGACAGATAGTCATTCCCCATCTGCATCTTGCGCAGACGGCCAACCGGTATATTCAGAATGCCTGTGGTTGCTGCAGGCGTGAGATCGCGCATCGAAGCTTCGCGGGTATTGGGTATGACTTTCGCCCACGGGTTATGACTGGCGAGTATGTCGCTGATCTCGTCGAGAGGCACATCTTTTTTGAGTTTGATCGTCAGCGCCTGCGAGTGACAGCGCATTGCGCCAATACGTACGCACAAGCCATCCACCGCAATCGCTGGTCTTGCGCCCGCACCAAACACATCGCCCCGACCCAGAATCTTGTTGGTCTCGGCGCCGCCCTTCCACTCCTCACGCGATTGACCATTGCCCAAATCTTTATCGATCCAGGGAATCAGGTTGCCGCCGAGTGGTACGCCAAAGTGCTGCGTTTCTTTTTCGTCGAGTGAATGCTGTTTCGCGAGTACTCTACGATCGATTTCCAAAATAGCAGAGGCAGGATCATCGAGCAGCGCTTTGACCTCGGCGTGTATCGTACCGAATTGTGTCAGCAATTCGCGCATGTGCTGGGCACCACCACCTGAAGCTGCCTGATACGTCATCGACGTCATCCACTCAATCAGATCATGCTGGAACAGGCCGCCCAGTCCCATTAACATGCACGAGACCGTGCAATTGCCACCAATGTAGTTTTTGACGCCGGATGAAAGCGCTTTTTTAATAACGTCCAGATTCACCGGATCCAGCACGATGATCGCATCAACCTCCATACGTAGCGAGGACGCGGCGTCGATCCAATAACCATGCCAGCCTGCAGCGCGCAACTTGGGGAAAATGTCGCTGGTGTAGTCGCCACCCTGACAGGTCAGAATGATGTCGCATCGCTTCAGTGATTCGATGTCGTTGGCATCTTTGAGCGTGGTTTCGTTTTTTGCCATCGAGGGCGCTTTACCGCCCGAGTTCGACGTCGAAAAAAACACCGGCTCAATGTGAGCGAAATCATTCTCCTGCTGCATGCGCTGCATGAGCACCGAACCTACCATACCGCGCCAACCCACCAGACCTACGAGTTTCATTGCCATTCCTTCAGAATTACCGGATTACGTTCACGACCGCCAATGGATCCCAGCTTCCGCTGGGATGACGGGGGGAATACTACAGTCGCCTCAACAATTACCGTCGTCCCAGCGTCTTTCATTGCATACCTAAAAGTCATTGATATTCGTGAACTCAATTTATGAATTGAAAATCAGCTTGGGTCCAACTCGTTCCGCCGCGAGACAGATTCCAGCATTCTGGATCCCCGTTTTCACTGGGAGCGAGTGGGGAATTCGGGTCGCATGGGATCCGCCCACGTAGCAGTCATCACATGCAAAGATGACGGCGGGAGTTTTACACCAGCGCCTTCACTACCGCGTCACCCATCTCAGCTGTACCCACACGCGTCGTACCTGCCTCATGAATATCCGGCGTACGCAAACCCTGCGCGAGTACCTTCTTGACTGCCGCTTCGATGCGATCCGCCTCTGCAGGCAAATTCAGCGAGAAGCGCAGCATCATCGCCGCTGACAAAATTGTTGCGAGCGGATTGGCAATGCCCTTGCCCGCGATATCAGGTGCCGAGCCATGTGAAGGTTCGTACAAGCCTTTGCTGTTGGCATCCAACGAAGCCGAAGGCAGCATGCCAATCGATCCAGTCAACATGGCGGCAGCATCAGAGAGAATGTCGCCGAACATATTGCCGGTAACGATGACGTCGAATTTTTTAGGCGCACGCACCAGCTGCATTGCCGCGTTGTCTACATACATGTGATCCAGTTCAACATCTGGATATTCCTTGTGAACATCAGTGACGATGTCTCTCCAGAACTGGAAGGTCTCGAGCACATTCGCCTTGTCCACACTGGTCAGTCGCTTGCTGCGTTTCTGCGCCGCCTTGAACGCCACATGCGCAATGCGACGAATTTCGGGCTCCGAATAGCGCATGGTGTCAAAGCCTTCGCGTGCGCCTTTGAAAGGACCATCGGGCGCCTCGCGTACACCGCGTGGCTGACCGAAATAGATATCGCCGTTCAGTTCACGCACAATCAGGATGTCGAGCCCGGACACGACTTCGGGCTTGAGCGTGGATGCACCCACCAACTCGGGATAAAGAATCGCAGGACGGAAATTCGCAAACAAGGTCAGGTGCTTGCGCAAACCGAGAATAGCCTGCTCGGGACGCAGTGAGCGCTCAAGCGTGTCGTATTTCCAGTCCCCGACGGCACCAAACAAAATCGCATCCGCCTCTTTGGCAAGTTTCAGTGTGCCCTCCGGCAGCGGATGACCATGCGCCTCATAACCGGCACCGCCGACAGGCGCGGTTTCCATGTCAAATTTCTGACCAAGCACATTCAATACCTTGACGGCCTGTTCGACAATTTCGGTGCCTATGCCGTCACCTGGGAGGATTGCGATTTTCATGATGGTTGTCTGTGCTTCAGATAGTGTTGGCCAGCCAGGGAAAACGATGGATGTGGCGCTCTTCAAAGCTGTGAATGGCGTCAGCCTGCTGGAGGGTCAGGCCGATATCGTCTAGCCCATTGAGCAGACAATGGCGGCGGAAAGCATCGACCTCGAAATGAAAAACTGAGCTCGCATTGCTGGTTGAAACCGTTTGTTTGTCCAGATCAATCACCAGGCGATACCCCGGGAATGCCTTGACCTCATTGAACAACTGATCGACCTGCGCTTCGGTCAGCACGATGGGCAGCAAACCATTTTTGAAGCAGTTGTTAAAAAAGATATCGGCAAAACTTGGCGCGATCACGGCACGAAATCCGTACTGATCCAGCGCCCACGGTGCGTGTTCGCGTGATGAACCGCAGCCGAAATTTTTGCGCGCCAGCAGAACCGATGCGCCCTGATAGCGCGGCTGATTCAGCACGAAATCGGGATTGAGCGGCCGCTTGCTGTTATCCACACCGGGCTCACCCTGATCGAGGTAACGCCATTCATCAAACAGATTCGGACCGAATCCGGTGCGTTTGATTGATTTCAGGAATTGCTTCGGAATGATGGCATCGGTATCCACGTTGGCGCGATCCAGCGGCGCGACCAGCCCATCCAGTAAAGTGAATTTATTCATGAGATATTATTTTTTGCTCGCGTCCTGAACTTTTTCACCCAATTTTTCGACATCCTTGCCGATACCATTGAGGGTGTTGCAACCTGAAGTTCCAAAGGTCAACGCAATAATGATGAACAGAAGTTTTTTCATGGCTTTGCTCCTGAGGCGATTGATTTACAGATGACGTACATCGACAAAATGGCCGGCCACTCCAGCCGCCGCCGCCATGGCGGGGCTGACCAGATGGGTTCTTCCACCCGCGCCCTGACGTCCCTCGAAATTGCGATTGGACGTGGAAGCGCAGCGCTCACCGGGCTCGAGACGATCGGCGTTCATTGCCAGACACATGGAGCAACCGGGCTCACGCCATTCAAAACCGGCATCAAGGAAAATCTTGTCCAGTCCCTCGCGCTCAGCTTGCTCCTTGACCAGACCCGAGCCGGGCACGACCATCGCGAGCTTCACGTTCGACGCGCGGAATTTACCGCGCACGACAGCGGCCGCGGCACGTAAATCTTCAATCCGCGAATTGGTACAGGAACCAATGAATACTTTGTCGATGCGAATGTCGTTGATGGCCGTATTGGGCTTGAGGCCCATGTAGACCAATGCCTTTTCGATCGCATCGCGCTTGGCGGGATCTTTTTCCTTGTCAGGATCGGGCACGCGATCATCCACAGCGACCACCATCTCGGGCGAGGTGCCCCAGGTGACTTGAGGCCGAATGTCCGCCGCATCAATCATGACGACTGCATCGAACTTTGCCTCCGGATCGGAGTGCAGTGTGCGCCAGTAAGTGACTGCCTGATCCCAGTGCGGACCAACTGGCGACAAGGGCCTGTCTTTGACGTAATTAATCGTCGTGTCATCGACCGCAATCATGCCGGCGCGCGCGCCTGCTTCGATGGCCATATTGCAGACCGTCATGCGGCCTTCCATGGACAGCGCGCGGATCGCAGTACCGGCGAACTCGATTGCATAACCGGTGCCACCCGCCGTCCCTATCTTGCCGATGATGGCAAGCACAATATCTTTTGCCGTGATACCCGCACCCAGCCGGCCTTCGACCTGCACCAGCATGGCTTTGGATTTTTTTGCCAGCAGGGTCTGGGTGGCGAGTACGTGCTCCACTTCGGAAGTGCCGATACCGTGCGCCAGGCAAGCAAATGCGCCGTGGGTGGACGTATGCGAATCACCGCACACCACGGTCATGCCGGGTAGCGTCGCGCCTTGTTCGGGTCCGATCACGTGCACGATACCCTGGCGCTTGTCGCGCATATTGAAATAGGTAAGACCGTATTCACGCGCGTTGTCATCCAGCGTCTCGACCTGCAAACGCGATATCGGATCAGCGATACCCTCGGCCCGGTGGGTGGTCGGTACATTGTGGTCAGCCACGACCAGATTGGCCGCGATACGCCAGGGTTTGCGACCTGCGAGCTTGAGGCCCTCGAAGGCCTGCGGACTGGTGACTTCATGCACCAGATGCCGGTCAATGTAAAGTATGGTCGTGCCGTCCTCAGCGGTATGCACCACGTGGGACTGCCAGAGTTTGTCGTAGAGAGTTTGGGCCATGGCGGAGTGGCGCGCAGAGCGCGCCTGATCGGAAAAAACAGCCCACGATTATGCCATAGCCGAGGGGTAGAAAGCGGTTTCAAGCCCGTCTGCCAGAGGCGCCGGAATGAAGAAAAGCCCCTGGTACGGCCTCCTGACTAACGGGCGCGGGCCTCTTTGTAAAGAGGCATGACCCGCTCGGAGTAGACCGTCAGGTCACGCACGCGGTCCGAGCGCGAGGGGTGAGTGGACATGAATTTCGGTGGCTCCTTGCCACCGACTTCGCCCATTTTTTCCCAAAGCGAGATGGCAGCACGAGGGTCATAGCCCGCCCTCGCGGCCAATTCGACGCCCATACGATCCGCCTCGGTTTCATGCGCGCGCGAGTTGGGCAAGCCGAGCAAGCCCTGGTACGCGTACTCCATCCCCTTCTGCCCCACGGTTCCCACGCCAGCGACCGTCGCCAGAATCGTGATACCCACATTGGCAATCGCCTGCTCGGATGCGCGTTCGCGCGAATGCTCGCGCAGCGCGTGTGCAATCTCATGCCCCATCACCGCAGCCAGTTCATCATCGGTAATGTCGAGCTTTTCAATCAGCCCGGTATAGACGGCGATTTTCCCGCCCGGCATACACCAGGCATTGACCTCAGGCGAGGTCAATACATTGATCTCCCACTGCCAACGACTGGCATCCTGCCGGAATGCCGAGACTTGCCGGATGAGCCGATCCGCAATCGCGCGCACGCGCGTGTACTGTGCAGAGTCGTTGTTGCGCTTGCCCTTTTTATCGGCCTGCGCCATCAGCTGCGCGTACTGTTTGTTCGCACTTGCTTCGATGGCCTGCGCCGATATGGCCATCCGCTGCTCACGATCCACGCCGACCATACCGGCGTTGGTGGTCCTGACCGATTGGCAGGAAACCAGCGTGAAGGTCATTGCAGTGACGACTGCCAGCGCACGTACTATTTTTTTCAATGGGCTCTCCCAGGTGATTCTTGCCAGCGATAACTGAGTGCCGCGGCAATCCAGCCGGCGAAACAGAACAAGGCGGCGATCATGTAGACAAGACGGGCGCCAAATGTATCCCAACAAGCCGAAAGCAGCAATCCACCCAGGGAGCCACCGAGCCCATAAGACACACTGATGAACAGCGCCTGACCACGCGCCTGCAGCGGCCCGGCAAACCAGCGCTGCAGCGTAGCGACAGAAGCAGAATGATGAACCCCAAAGGTCGCTGCATGGAGTATCTGGGCAATCAGCAGCATCACCAGTGATTCGGCACCAAAACCGATCATTGAAAACCGCACCACGCCAATCAACAAGCTGGTCAGCATCAGCGTCGGTATACCAAACCGCCGAAACAGCGGCGCCTGAAAATAGAAAAACAGGATTTCTGCCACCACGCCCAGCGACCACATCAATCCGATCACCGTCTTGCTGTAGCCTATTTGCGACAGATACAGCGAGTAGTACACATACAGCGATGCATGCGCCGCGATCATCAGAAACGTAGAGATGAAAAACGCAATCACCTCGCGTTGTTTGAGCAACTGGCGTACCGAGGGCGTGTCCTGCGAACGAGGCATAGCCACTTCCTCACGCATATGGAGCGCAACTGCTGCGACCATGACCAGCAACCCCAGTGCAATCCAGGGCATCAGGCGTATGCCCTGCCAGTCCAACACTTGCCCGGCAGTGATCACAGTCACAATGAAGCCGACCGACCCCCAGAGCCGCAGGCGGCCATAGTGGGTGAGATCGCCTCGCATGGAGGACAGCATCAGGGCTTCGGCCAGCGGGCCTTGGGCACTGGTGAATAAATTCAGCACCAGCATCAGCACAAAGAAAAAAACAAAAGCCTCACCCCAGAACATGCCGCAAAAAACCAATGCGGAGGCTGCTGACGTCACCCGCAAGACCATCACACGGCGGCGGGTGTGATCCGCCACCCAACCCCACAGATTCGGGCCAAAGATACGCATGACCTGCATCATCGACATCAGCACACCAATCTGCACCGCCGAGACGCCACGATCTGCGAAGTACAAGCTGGCGTAGGGAGAGAAGACGCCGATATAGCCGTAGTACGCGAAGAAGAACAACGCGAAATTCAGGGATTGCTCGGGCTTGGCGTTTGAAGGCAAGGCGGTGGGAAATCGTAAAAAAAGACAGCGGTAAATGATGCAGAGTTTATGCCACCGAAATCATGGATCGCTGCAAGATCCGGGCAACAGTCATGGCCCGAATACCCACCCGATTCTGCTCAAGATGATTGCATCAGTGCGGCCAGAAAAAATCAGTGCAGCACGATAAATCGGATCAGTTACCGCGGATGTTCACATCGCCACACTGTGCCCGGTGCCGTAAGGCGTGATCCATCAGCACCAGCGCCAGCATGGCTTCGGCAATCGGTGTCGCGCGTATGCCCACGCAGGGATCATGGCGACCAAAGGTCTCCACCATCACCGGTTGGCCATCGCGATCAATCGACCGACGCGGCGTGCGTATGCTGGAGGTCGGCTTGATTGCAATCGATACGGTGATGTCTTGCCCTGACGAGATACCGCCCAAAACACCGCCGGCATTGTTGCCAACAAAACCCTCCGGTGTGATTTCATCACCATGCTCGGAGCCCTTGTGCGCAATCGAGCGAAAGCCGGCACCGATCTCCACCCCCTTGACGGCATTAATCCCCATCATCGCGTAGGCAATATCGGCATCCAGCTTGTCAAACAGAGGCTCGCCCAAACCGACCGGCACATTCTGCGCAACGACCTCAATGCGCGCACCACAGGAATCGCCCGCCTTGCGCAAGCTGTCCATGTAAGTCTCGAGCTCGGGAATGATGTCGGCATTCGCTGCGAAAAACGGATTCTCGCCGACATGATCCCAGGAGACGAAAGGAATCGCTATCTCGCCCAGCTGGCTCATGCAACCACGAAGCGTCAGACCATACTGGGCATGCAACCATTTGCGTGCCACGGCGGCGGCACCGACGACCGGCGCGGTCAGACGAGCTGAGGAGCGTCCACCGCCGCGCGGGTCCCGAATGCCATACTTGTTCCAATACGTGTAGTCCGCATGACCGGGCCGGAATCGATCGACGATATTGCCGTAATCCTGGCTGCGCTGGTCTTCGTTACGGATCAGCAGCGCGATCGGTGTGCCGGTGGTCTTGCCTTCGTAGACGCCCGACAGAATCTCAACCGTGTCGGATTCTTTGCGCTGGGTGACATGCCGTGAGGTGCCTGGCTTGCGGCGATCGAGCTCAGGCTGAATATCTGCTTCCGAGAGTGGCATGCCGGGCGGGCAGCCGTCAATCACGCAGCCGATCGCCGGTCCGTGTGATTCACCGAACGTCGTAACGCAAAAAAGCTTGCCAAGGGTGTTGCCAGACATGACGGTAGAGGAGAGGATGCGAAAAACGTCATTCTACCAGTGCACGCCTGCGCCACAGCCCCGCGAGCCAGGACCGCAGCGACCGCGGGTATTCGCGCCTCAGCAAGCAAAGCAATAGCAGCATCGCTAGATTGAGCAGCGCAGTGAAAAGGAAGATCTCAGGCACTGACAGCCCGGCCGCGAGCAGCACCATCGCCGTCAGTGCGGCCACCACCATAAACAGCGCATTCAGAATGTTCATGCCGCCCACAGTACGCGACAGATGCGAGCGCTCGGCGCGGGTCTGTATCAGGGCAAATAAAGGCACGACATAAATGCCACCGCTTAGCCCGAGCAAGAAACAATCGGCCAGCACGCGAAATTGCGCACCACCGATCAGCTGTTTTGCGGTGAGCAGCGATGGCATGGGCGCTGTGCTGGCCCAGTAGAGATCAATCCCAAACAAGGTGAGTCCCAGCGCACCCAGCGGCACCAGACCCAGATGAATCTGACGACCCGACAGCCGCTCGCACCAGAGCGAACCGGCGCCGATACCCAGCGAGAATGCAGTCAAAAGAATGGCAAAAATCTCGGGCGCGCCGTGCAATACATCGCGCGCAAACACAGGAAACTGCGCCAGCAGCATGGCACCATAAAACCAGAACCAGGAGTTCGCAAGCATCGCAATGAATACCTCGCGATTACGTGCAGAAAATCGCAGGTTGCGCGTCATCTCGGCGAAGGGGTTGCGTGCGACCACCAGCGTCGGATCCGCTGCCGCACTCGATGGCACCGCCAGCGTGAAGAGCCACCCCATGAGTGCGACCGCCATCCCAGCACCAGCGATCAGATGAAAGTCAGAAGTGGTCGAGAAAGCCACCATGGCAGCGCCCGACAACTGGCCGGTGAGAATGCCAACGAAAGTTCCCATCTGCACCATGCCGTTACCGCCGATCAGTTCGTTCTGCTGCAGATGCTGCGGCAAATACGCGTGCTTGACGGGGCCAAACAGCGTGGAATGCACGCCCATGCCCACCACCGCTGCCACCAATAACCACAGCGAATGCGTGTACCACCCGATCGCAGCCACGGCCATGATAAGAATTTCCATCAACTTCACGACACGCATGACCGTGGTTTTGTCGAACTTGTCGGCGATCTGACCCGCCGTCGCAGACAACAGCAAAAAAGGAAGAATGAACAAGCCCGCGATCAGATTATTCAGCAAGCCTGCATTGATCATCGTCCAGTGCAAGGCATCAAAGGTAATCACCGTAACCAGTGCCGTCTTGAACAGATTATCGTTGAATGCTCCCAGGAACTGGGCGCCGAAGAAAGGTGCGAACCGCCGCTCTCTCAGTAAAGAAAACTGATTGGCCACTTATTGCATATCCTTGGCGTCATGCTCTGCAGGCCAGTCGCGGATATAGGCCTTGAGTAGAGTATTCTCGAAATTCTGCGCCTCCAGCACGGACTTGGCCACATCATAAAAAGACATCACGCCCAGCAGCACCCTTCCATCCAGCACCGGGACATAACGCGCATGGCGCTCGAGCATTAAGCGCCGAATGTCATCGACATCCGTATCTGGTGACATGGTCAGCACATCGCGCACCATGTGCTCACCGACCGTACCCTGCCCCACCGAACCTTGATTGGCATGCACTGCACGCATCACTTCACGAAAAGTCAGCAGGCCAACCAATGATCCGTTATCCATCACTACCAGCGACCCAATATCTTTCTCGGTCATTACATTGATCGCGTCGAGCAAACTGGTTTCCGGTGGTACCGTATAGAGAATATTGCCTTTGACCTTGAGAATTTCAGACACTTTCATGGAACGTCTCCTGCCTGGTTTTTATTGTCTGCCCGGGAAGCCAATGTAGCCCAGCGTTTGGAAAAAAGCCAGATACCATCAGGCAGGGACAGCGGTCCGGCCTATAATCTCCGCTTGCTCCCGATTAACCTCGTATTGGTATCCCTATGAGCGACCCCAAATACCCCGGCTTCGATACGCTATCGTTGCATGCAGGCAGTGCACCCGACCCCGCTACCGGCGCCCGCGCAACGCCAATTTACCTGTCGACCTCGTTTGTCTTTCGTGATTCCGATCACGCGGCGTCCCTGTTCAATATGGAACGCTCGGGCCATGTGTATTCGCGGATATCCAATCCAACCAATGCGGTACTGGAAGAGCGCATCGCCGCACTTGAAGGCGGCGTTGCAGGCATTGCCGTCGCCAGCGGTCAGGCAGCCATGCATCTGGGTCTTGCCACGATTGCCGGCGCTGGTTCGCATGTGCTGGCCTCGCGTGCGCTGTATGGTGGATCACAAAACCTCCTCGGTTACACCATGAAGCGCTTCGGTATTGAAACCACCTTCATTGATCCGCGCGATAAGGATGCCTGGCGCAGCAACATACGCCCTAACACCAAGGTGCTGTTTGCGGAAACCTTGGGTAACCCCGGACTGGATGTCCTTGATATTGATAGCGTCGCCGCGATCGCGCATGAGCATCATGTGCCGCTGATGGTCGATTCCACCTTTACGACGCCTTACTTGCTGCGACCGTTTGATCATGGCGCTGATCTGGTGTTTCACTCTGCAACGAAATTCCTCTGCGGGCATGGCACTGCCGTGGGTGGTCTGCTGGTCGATGGTGGCACCTTCAATTGGCAAGCTGCGTATGAGAAAACCGGCCGTTTTGCCGAACTCTGTGAACCTTATGATGGATTCCATGGCATGGTGTTTGCCGAGGAATCCACGGTGGCTCCCTTCTCGCTGCGCGCACGACGTGAAGGCTTGCGTGACTTTGGTGCGGTGATGAGCCCGTACAATGCCTTCACCATACTGCAAGGCATAGAAACACTCAGCCTGCGCATGGACCGGCATGTCAGCAATACCCGCAAGATTGTTGAATTCCTGGTCACGCATCCCGCGGTTGAATCCGTATCGTATCCAGAGCTGCCCGAACATCCTGACTACCAACTCGCCAAAAAATTGCTGCCCCGCGGCTGCGGTGCCGTATTTTCTTTCACGCTCAAAGGTGACCGTGCCGCCGGGCGCCGCTTTGTGGAATCGCTCTCGGTGTTTTCTCATCTGGCCAATGTCGGTGATGCGAAATCACTGGTGATTCATCCAGCATCCACCACCCACTTCCGCGTGCCAACCGAACAGCTCGACGCATCGGGCATACGCGAAGGCACGATGCGACTATCCGTCGGACTGGAAGATGCCGATGATCTGATCGACGATCTGAAACGCGGACTCAAAGCATCACAGAAGGGAGCGTAACCCATGGAACAACGCGTCAACGGCCATCAAGCGTACGCTTACACCGGCGGCAAATCTTTCGATGCCACATTACCCACAGCCGTGTTCATCCATGGGGCGCAGAACGACCATTCGGTGTGGGCATTACAAACGCGCTATTTTGCGCATCATGGCTTTTCTGTACTCGCCGTCGATCTGCCAGGGCATGGCCGCAGTGAGGGCGATCCGCTGGAGAGCGTCGAGACGCTGTCTGACTGGCTGCATGCACTACTTGAGGCAGCGGGTGTACGTAAAACGATTCTGATTGGCCACAGCATGGGTTCGCTCATTGCACTGGAAGCTGCTTCGCGCGCGCCTGAAAAAATCAACGGGGTTGCGCTGGTCGGTACCGCTTATCCGATGAAGGTTTCATCAGCGCTCCTCGACGCAGCGCGCGATCACGAGCAACGCGCGATCGATATGGTCAATATCTGGTCGCATTCAAGCATGGCACAAAAACCCTCGGCACCCGGACCCGGTTTTTATGTGCAGGGCGGTAGTCGCCGGTTAATGCAGCACATTTCGCGCGGCAATCCCGCCAAGGTTTTTTATACGGATTTTTCGGCGTGTAATGCCTACGAAGGTGGCGAGGCAGCCGCTGCCGCGTTGCACTGCCCTGCGTTGTTTGTACTTGGCAAAAAAGACATGATGACGCCGGCGAAAGCCGCAGGCAGCCTGATCAGCAAGCTACCCGCAGCTGAGGTCGTGCAGATCGATGCCTGTGGTCATGCACTGATGGCTGAACAACCGGATCAGGTGCTGGATACGCTGTTCCGGTTCGCCTGCGCTTCGGCAAAATAATCGGTCAGCGACATCGCCAGACCACGATCGACCACGGCTTCTATCTTCGTGGCCAGCACCGATTGCGGTGCTGGCGCGAAGGCGAAGCGCTGATACACCTCCGTTAACGTCAGTTTGTCGGGGCTGGCCAGCAGTGCCCAGCGATCCTCATGCCGCTTTGAACGATTGTCCACACGAGGACGTTGGTCACGACCCGCATGTACCCGACCTACCCAGCCAGCATCCAGCATGCGCTGTAATAAATCCTCGGACTCTTCAAAGCCCAGTTGCGTGAGTTCACGAAGTCGCATTGCATCGACTGCTGCGTTATCTCGCCTCGCATCGAACAACACTTTGAGCACAGACATGGCATCGAGAAATTCGCTGCCCGGTGCAGAGCGATGCCACCACCGTTCATACTTGACGACCGGTAGCGCTGCAGCCACCACGGCACCCAGCAAGGTAATCATCCAGAAAAAATAGACCCAGATAAGAAAAATCGGCACCGCCGCGAGCGCACCGTAGATCATCCGGTAACTCGGTCCCTGCACGATGAAAAAAGCGAATAGCCGACGCGAGATTTCAAACGCCACTGCAGCGACCAAACCGCCAATCAGCGCATCCCGCCATTCCACCCTGCGATTCGGCACGCCCAGATAGAGTAGCGAAAAAGCCAGCGTTGATAAACTCATCGACACCAGCAAGGTAATGATCGTGCGCAGCAGCGGTAACTCACGCGACAGCCCACGGGTCGGCGGCATGAGTTCCCCGGCAAATGTCATGGACGCGCCAATCAGCAACGGTGCGAGTGTCATGACCGCCCAGTAGACAATCATGCGCTGCGCAAAGGGCCGCCCGGTGCGTACACGCCAGATGCGATTGAGTGTTCGGTCAACTGTACCAAACATGACGATCGCCGTCACGATCAGAAAAATCGCACCCATTGCCGACAGGCGGCTGGCTTTCGCTGAAAACTGACTCAAATAATCAAGAATGGTGTTGGCGATACCCTTGGGCATCAGGGTCTGCACAAAGTAGGACTCGAGCGACTCGCGAAATGTCGTAAACAGCGGAAAAGTCGTGAAGATCGCAAAGGCAATCGTCAGCACCGGCACGACCGCCAGGACGGTGGTGAAAGTCAGACTGCCCGCCACTTCGGGCAGCCGCTCTTCCCTGAGACGGCGCAGCACGAAACGCAGCAAATCACGTATCTGCACGCGGGACCAGCGATGAGCGCCTGACGGAGAGGAGGGATGCATGCGAAAAATAAGAAACTAAAGCGCCCTATAATACCAAGCATGAACACACCCACCCTACCCATTCTGGTTCTTTATTACTCGCGACAAGGCGCAACACGCAAGCTGGCCGAACTGATCGCACAAGGTATCGAGAGCGTTTCTGGCTGTGAAGCCGTGCTGCGCACGGTACCTGCGGTATCGGCGGTGAGCGAGGCAACCGAGCCGGCGGTGCCCAACTCCGGCGCACCGTATGTGGAGCTGGCTGATCTGGAGAACTGCGCCGGTCTGGCACTGGGATCACCCACGCGCTTTGGCAATATGGCTGCACCCCTCAAATATTTTATTGATGGCAGCAGTGCTCAGTGGTTATCTGGCGCACTCGCCGGCAAGCCTGCGTGTGTGTTCACCTCGACGGGCAGTCTGCACGGCGGCCAAGAGTCCACGCTGCTGTCCATGATGTTGCCCCTGCTTCACCATGGGATGCTGGTGCTTGGCCTGCCGTACAGCGAACCGGCGCTGATGACTACGGCAAGTGGAGGATCACCTTACGGCGCAACCCACTGGTCCGGGATCGCCGGCGACAAACACATCAGCGAGGACACCCGCCTGCTTGCCATCGCACTCGGCAAGCGACTCGCCACCGCAGCAAGGAAACTTCACTCATGACGCAACCTGATCCTTCCGACCTGTTGCACCGGTTGGCCGTCACCAGCCTGCTCGGACTGCTGGTGTTGTGCATTTTGTGGGAACTGGTACTCGCACCGCTGCGCCCGGGTGGTTCATGGATGATCATCAAGGCGCTGCCGCTGTTACTGCCACTATCAGGCACGATACGTCGCAACATCTACACCATGCAGTGGGCTTCGATGATGATCCTGCTGTATTTCACTGAGGGCGTGGTACGCGCATGGAGTGAGCGCGGCATGTCCCAGTTGCTCGCGTCGCTGGAAATCCTTTTCTCGACTGTGTTTTTCTTTTGCGCGATTTTCTTCCTGAGACCCTACAAGCGCGCTGCCAAACAATTAGCCAGCGAGGCCATACAAAAAGCAGCAGGTCAACCCTCGGCAACGAGCGATGAATCCTGATTTCATCACGCAATGTATCAACGTTGTCGGTACCACCCATGTGCTGACCGGCGACGCTATGTCGCAATACCTGACCGACTGGCGCGGTCGTTTCACTGGTCGTGCGCGAGCAGTGATTCGTCCAAGCGATACCGGTGAAGTCGCGGCCATCGTCAAGCTGTGCATCGCGCACCAAATCCCCATCGTGCCTCAGGGCGGCAATACGGGACTGGTATTGGGTAGCGTGCCGGATACGCGTGGTAACGCCATTGTCTTGTCGCTCTCGCGCATGCACCGCATACGCAGCATCGACCCGATCAACAATACCCTGACAGCAGAAGCCGGCTGCCTGCTGCAACAGGTCCAGGACGCCGCCGCCGATACAGATCGTCTGTTTCCGCTCTCGCTGGCCTCCGAAGGCAGCTGCACCATAGGGGGCAATCTGTCGACCAATGCCGGTGGTACGGCGGTGCTGCGCTATGGAACCATGCGTGAATTGACGCTGGGACTGGAAGTTGTCACGCCTCAGGGTGAGGTCTGGGATGGTCTGCGCGGATTACGCAAGGACAATACGGGTTATGACCTGCGAGATTTGTTCATCGGCGCAGAGGGTACGCTCGGGATCATCACCGCGGCTGTATTGAAATTATATGCGCAGCCTGCCGCCAGACTCACCGCACTGTTCGCACTGCCTCATCCACGTGATGCACTCTCGCTGTTATCGCTAGCCCAGCAACGCTGCGATGCTGCTCTGACCGGTTTTGAATTGATGTCAGCATTCTGCCTGCAGCTGGTCGAAAAGCATTTCCCCGCATTGCGCTCGCCATTCCGTGAACATCATGCGCAGTATGTGTTGCTGGAGTTATCTGATGCCGAGTCCGAATCTCACGCCAATGCAATGCTCGAAGCTTTGGCTACCGACGCAATGGATCGTGGGCTGATTCAGGATGCTGTGGTGGCTAGTTCGCTGTCGCAATCGCAGGCAATGTGGCATTTACGCGAGCATATTTCGATGGCACAGGCCGCTGAAGGTAAAAATATCAAACACGATATTGCCGTGCCGGTCTCACGCCTTGCCGAATTCATTGAGGAGACTGACGCGTTATTGCAACAGAAATTCCCGGCTTGTCGTATGGTCACCTTTGGTCACCTGGGTGACGGTAACCTGCATTACAACGTATCCGCACCGCTGGAGCAGAATGATGACGATTTTCTTCAGCATCAGGCAGCGATCAATCAGCTCGTGCACGACAAGGTGCATGCCTATGATGGATCCATCTCGGCGGAACATGGGCTGGGCGCCTTGAAGCGCGATGAGATCAAGCGGTACAAATCCGAGACAGAACTGAACATGATGGTAGCCATCAAGCGGGCACTCGATCCGCTTAACCTGATGAATCCTGGCAAGGTGCTCTGAGTCTGTCAGACACACCCTGCCGTATTCCTGTTCAAGAGGTTCTGATGAAGGTAATGAATACTGCCGCATCGACGGCTATCTTTTTATCCCTATCCTGTGTCGCTCTCCCGGCCGCCGCGATTTATAAATGCGAACAGGCGGGTGTCGTTACGTATACCGATATACCTTGCGATGGACAACAGCTTCCAGTGGCTGTGCCCGACAAACCGCATGAAACTGACGACAAATCACTTGCACGCGAAAAAAGAGAAGTCGCCAAACTACAGGCCATACGGGAACAGCGCGAACGGCAGGATAAGCAGATACGCGATCTCTCCACACGGGGCGCAGCAGCGCGAGAGCGCAAATGCAAGTCACTCGCACTACAGCTGAAATGGCGCGAAGAGGATGTGCGCGATGCGCCACTGAGCGCACAGGACAAGGCTCGCAAAATGGCACGACGCGCCGCAGAAAAATATCGCAACGATTGTCAGTGATGATTCGTAACGATCAGTGATTGTCCCGTGGCACGCCAAAGGTCGTGGAGATCCGCTGATAATCCACGGCGAAATCGAGGCAGCCGCCCGTATCAAGTTGGCCGACAAATTGCCGGTGCAGCGCCTGCCAGGGCGTCTGATTCACCAACTCAGGCGGCTTCCACGCCGCCTTGCGTGCCGCCCATTCTTCTTCGCTCACCAGCGCATTGGCAGTACGGCGATTCAAATCGAAACGCACACGGTCACCCGTCTGCAAATAGGCCAGTCCGCCACCGATTGCTGATTCGGGTGACGCATTCAAGACGGACGGGCTGCCCGAGGTACCGGACTGACGACCATCACCGACACAGGGCAGAAGATTGATACCCTCCCTGACGAGTGAATCCGGCGGCAGCATATTGACGACTTCAGCAGCACCCGGGTAGCCAACAGGGCCGACACCGCGCATGAAAAGAACCGAGTCCGCATCGATATGGAGCGAAGGATCATTGATGCGCTCGTGATAATCCTCGGTCCCCTCGAACACAATCGCCCGCCCTTCGAAGGCACCCGGATCATCCGGCTTTTCGAGATAGCGTTTACGGAAAGCCGCCGAGATCACCGAGGTCTTCATCACCGCTGCATCAAACAAATTACCCGACAAGACCGCGAAACCGGCTTCCTGCTGCAACGGCTTGTCATAGGGTCGTATGACATCGGCATTCGATGAGGGCGTGTTCGCATAGCATTCACCTATGGTCTGTCCCGACACCGTCATGGCCTCATGATGCAGCTTGCCTGCATTCAGCAATTCATGCATCACGGCAGGCACGCCACCGGCTCGATGGAATTCTTCGCCCAGATACTCGCCGGCAGGCATGCAGTTGACCAGCAATGGAATCTTGTAACCGATGGTGTCCCAGTCTTTCAGTTCCAGTGGAACACCCATGTGTCTTGCGATTGCATTGATGTGCGGCGGGCAATTGGAAGAACCACCTAACGCACTTGCGGCAACGATGGCATTCTCGAACGCTGCACGAGTCAGAATTTTTGAGGGGCGCAAATCTTCATGGACCATATCGACGATGCGACGCCCGGTGCGATAGGCCATTTGCGGACGCTCGCGATAAGGTGCAGGTATGGCAGCACAACCAGGCAAGGACATACCCAAGGCTTCGGCAAGCCCATTCATGGACAGCGCAGTGCCCATGCTGTTGCAATGACCGATGGAAGGCGCAGAGCTGGCGACCATTTCCAGAAACTCGTCGTAATTGATTTTGCCAGCGGCCATTTCTTCGCGCGCATGCCAGATGACCGTGCCCGAACCCGCACGAGCATTTTTGTAATAGCCATTGAGCATGGGGCCGCCCGAAAGCACGATTGCCGGCAGATCAACACTCGCTGCCCCCATAAGCATGGCGGGAGTGGTCTTGTCGCAGCCGGTGGTCAGCACCACGCCATCGAGCGGATAACCGAACAGCACTTCGACCAGGCCAAGGTAGGTGAGGTTGCGATCCAGTGCCGCCGTCGGCCGTTTAGTCGTCTCCTGTATCGGATGCACCGGAAACTCGATCGGTATACCGCCCGCGTCGCGTATGCCTTCTTTCACGCGCACGGCAAGATCCAGATGATGACGATTGCAAGGCGAGAGATCGCTGCCCGTCTGTGCAATGCCGATGATGGGCTTGCCACTGTCGCGTAATTCCTCAAGCGTGAGTCCATAGTTCATGCAGCGCTCCAGATACAGCGCTGTCATGCCTGGATTATCGGCATTGTCGAACCATGCGCGTGAGCGCAGCTTGCTTTTCTTGTGCTGCATTGTCTTCCCCTTGAACTCGGACCACGGTCACGGCCGATTTGTTTTTGAGCCTCACATAATCTCGGCACTGGGTTCGCCGGCCAGACGGCGCCAACGGGCCCAGCCGTGTTGTGCGAACCCTGTCTTGGACACATTCTAGCGGGTCAGCACGGCATGGTCAGCATGGCATCAGTTAGGCTCAGTGAACCCTACCCCACCAGACGCCTGTGGCAAACTTGAGCACAGGAAGTGCAACCAGCCATCAAGCATCTCTTACTACAAAACAAACAAAACAGGGGAAAAGCAATGAACAAACCTTCGATCGGATTTATCGGCGTCGGATTGATGGGCGCAGGCATGGCCAGGAACATCGTAACCAAAGGTTATTCGCTTGTGATCATGGGGCACCGCAATCGCGAGCCCGTCGAACGCCTCAAGCAACTGGGCGCAACCGAGGCAGTGACTGCGCGGGAAGTCGCCATGCAGTGCGATATGGTACTGCTGTGCGTGACCGGCTCGCCGCAAGTCGAATCGCTGATGCACGGCCCGGACGGCATCTTCGCTGCTCGCAAACAAGGGCTGATCGTCATCGACTGCTCGACCTCGAACCCTGTCTCCACACTGGCGTTGGCACAAACTGCTGGCGAGCGGGGCATGCACTTCGTGGATGCGCCCTTGGGCCGCACCCCTGCCGAGGCGGAAGCCGGCACGCTCGACACCATGGTGGGCGCGGATCAGGCAACTTTCGACAAAATCAAGCCGGTGCTCGATTGCTGGGCGGGCAATGTGGTCCATCTGGGCCCGGTGGGGTTGGGGCACAAGATGAAGCTGATTAATAACTTCATTGCGATGGGCTACGCGGCCTTGTTTTCAGAAGCACTAGGCATCGCGCGCAAGGCGGGCCTGAGCACCGAACAGTTTCATTCGGTGATAGGCAGCAGCCGCATGCGCAATGGCTTCTACGACACCTTCATGAAGTGGACCATGGAGGGTGACCACAACGCGCATCGGTTCACCATCAGCAATGCGCACAAGGACATGCGCTACCTGAGCAGCCTGGCCAATGAAATCGGCGCGCTGCATCCCATTCAGTCGATGGTAAAGAACTCGTTTGCCGGGATGGAGGCCGCGGGTCAGGCTGAGCGCTATGTCCCCATGTTGGCCGATTTCGTGGCAACGCTGAACGGCCTGCCGCCCTCGCATCCCGCCTGATGTTCTTTCTGGGCGGGTGGCGGCTGCTTTAACGTACCTCGAGAAGGTCAACCCGGAGCCGTAAGTAGCGTTCTTATCGAACCCCGATGCAGAAGAATCTACCATTTGTTTATGTAAAAGGCAGTAAAACGATTGATTTCAAGAGGTTTCCATTATTTTGTTTAAATATATGTGGACATTAAATAAACCGATGATAGACTCAGGCATTGCTCGAATCTGAAGCAAACCATTGATCCACCGGGAATCGTTATGTCTATTGCAATACGTGATCTATCAGGCTTTCACACCATCGGCGTGGTATCTCGGCAGACCGGGATTCATCCGGAAACGCTCCGAGTCTGGGAAAAAAGATACAGCCTGGTTGTGCCCACACGCACGGACACGGGACGCCGGGTGTACTCCGATGAGGATCTTTATCGCCTCTCTTTGATCAAGCAACTCGTTGACAGAGGTTACCCACCCAGTGGTTTGGCGAGTCTTCCTGTGGAAAAACTCAAAGAACGTCTGGCAGGGAAGTTAGCGGGCGCGGCCGGGCCAGCACCGGCGGAAAAAACCGTCATGAAGGCACTCTTCATTGGCAGCGTGTTCCAGTCAGTGATCGACGATCCGATGGCACCCGCAAGCGACTTCCGCTTGTTGGGATGTCACGCCTCATTTGCAGATTTCCTCAGCGAAGGCAAAAAAGAACAACCGGATGTGCTGGTTTTTTACTATCCGACGCTGCATGAGGATTTACTGAAAAATCTGCGCGAGGCATTGGAAGCCAGCGGTGCGATCGGTGCGGTGGTCGTGTTTAATATCGCCTCCAGAACAACCGTCGCTTATTTCGAAGACAACGGCGTACTGTGCTTGAAGTTCCCCGCAAGCATTTCGGATATACGGCGCGCCTGCGCCAGCGTAGCTGATCTACCTGTTTTCAGTCCAAGCGGAGATATCCAGAAGCATGAACGCCAATTTACTGATGAGCAACTGGCATACCTGGCTGTGGCGAAAAACAATATCGCTTGCGAATGCCTGAATCACCTTGCTGAAATTGTTACGCGCATTTCTGCATTTGAGTCCTACAGCGCAGAATGCAGTAATCGCAATCCTGCTGATGTAAAAATTCATCGGTTGCTGCAAAAATCCAGCCAGACTGCACGATCGATTATGGAAGGGTGCCTCAACTACGTCATCGAAGCTGAGTCCATTAAATTGAACTGACAACCTGTCTCGACAAGTAAATGGAGAAACGACAGCCACGCAGGTCGGGATTCGGCGGCGTTCGTTTCACAGCCGCTGGCTTTACCAATGAGAAATGCCAAGCCACTTAGGCTCGGCACAAAACGGCAGGCGTAGATCAAAGAAAAAGCGGATGATCAAGAAGGGCGCTGGATGATGCGAATGTTGCCCTGAATATCGCCGCCTTTTCGAATTTCCAGGTCAGCATAGGCAATATTGCCGGTTGCCACACCCGTGGATTCGATCAGCAGGGTTTTATTTGCCACTGTGGTTTCAGAAATTTTGCCGGCCACGCGAACATGATCTGCGGTCGTCGTACCCTGAATTGCACCATTGTCTGTAATGAATACTGATTGCGCTGTCAGTACGCCTTGGATCTGTCCGTCGATTACCGCCTCACCGGGCACCGACAAATTACCTTGCATGCGAACACCCTCGCCCACCGCGAGGTTGCCATAAGTCGTATCAGCCATCGAAACTCCAGCGTATGTAAATTCAAAAAAATTGAAATAGGTCCAGTTCAGAACTGAAAATTTTTTCAATGTCTATTCAGTGGGAGCTCTTTGCGTTAACAGACAGGTACGCTCCGCTTGCAGTATGCGTTCCCTTAAGGAAAATAACAAGTTGGCACAGACAGAGGTCATGGTTTCACTCGAAAGTTTTCTAAGGAGCAATTTTACTCAGGGACTGCTGGATAGAGCCCTGATGACGTACTGATTGAACAAAACCAGTAACTTTTGAGGCCAATAAAGTTACTACAAGGCTTTGATTTATCGTTGCACCGGGTCCCATCGCTGCGCTGGCTCATCACAAGATATGCATTTATTCAGCGCCCCCTCATAAAATCAGTGACTTAGAGTCGATAGTTAATCTCGTATCCAACATAACCAAAAAATTGGCAAATAATCACCATTGACAAGACGAACCAAATGCTTGAATTTGTTGCATTAGGAGAGTGACAAACCAACATAAAACTACAAAAAGCAGAATGATTGGCGCAAAACTCAGGAAACGGCGTGAAGAACTCGGATTAACAGTCCAGGACATTGCTCGCCAGACCGGTATGTTCGACAAGCAAATAGTGGCACTGGAAAGCGATGATCACGGCGCCTACGTAACAGACAAGCATCATTTGACCCGATTACTCATGTTGTACGCGCGAAAAATTCGGCTTGAATTGGAGCCACCCGAAATTGAGTTGATTGGTGGCGTAAAAAAATCAGGTGATCTCACATCAGCGGATCATGCCGTACCAGCATTTCTGCGGAACAGAGGACAATAAAAATGACATCGCCCCAAAAACAAATCATCACTTACCGCCAATCTGCTGACTCACGCATCGATTTTGAAACGACGCTTGAGGGCAAAATCGAGTTTAAGGGTGTTTTTGTTCTGGACGGCGTACTCAATGGTGACCTCAAAGGAAAAGCCTACGAGCAAACGACCGCGGTCATTAGCTCGCGAGGAAAAATCAATGGCAATATCATTTGCACAAATGCCGTTGTTGCAGGAACCGTCTTGGGTGATATACGAGCTCAATCACTCGAACTCCTTGCCGGCGCTAAAGTTCTTGGCGACATGCACTATGACACCTTGCAGGTTGATCCTACGGCAGAGATCAATGGCAAATTCATTCCACAGGAGCCTCCGTCAAAATCCGGGGAGGCAGAAACAGCATCAAACACGCGAAGCGGCGCTGCGCTGAGCAAGGCGGTCAGCAAGCTCCGCTGGTAACCGAGACAATGGGGCGGGGTCGACCTGACTTCCTGGTCGACCTGAGGCCCTCGTCGGCCTGAGCTCAACGTCGATTTGATCACCCTATCCTTCGCACCCCCGGTTCATCGATACTACTTTTGGCGCAGCGGTGAAGCTACGCCAGAGCAGCTGAGAAATCTTCCAACACTTCCCTTGCGTTTTACATTGCCCCTCCACCACCTCACTGATTGATTGGCATCGTTGGCAAGGCGTTGATACCGTCGGCACAGGGATACGCTCAATATCGCCCCGGTTCATGGCAGCCAGCCGACCGGCACGACCCGGATATCCGAGACATAAGGGTTTGGTGCCATTTGGCCGGACTAAAAAAGACCCCCCCGACCGTCAAATTCCACCAGTGGCCTACGCCTGGTTAATTGCGACGCCCCCATCAACAATTCCGAACAATATACAAATAACGGACAAATCCTGTTTAATTGAGCATATTTTTTCATAAATTTATAATTTGTTTATATATTTTTCATTATTTCCATGATTGTTGTGGTTTTATTTTGCTTTATGTAAAAATTATATGGACACAATCGTTACATGTGCTACCATTCGGTCAGAAATTAAATCACTCGTACACAAACCCTTAGGAGCTTCATCATGTTTCGTACCCTCTTAGTAGTTACTGGCCTGTTGTTTGCAAACGCCTCGATCGCCGCCAACTCGGACGAGCAGGCAACAATAACCGACAACGAGCCAGTCATGCTGGTTGCCGCTTCAGGAAACAGCTGGACCGTTATTTCGATGGAAAACAGCAAGCAGATGTCCAAGGTTCGCAAGTTTTTTGACATGGGCGCAAACGGCGTGCAGCAAATCGACTACGTGGTCAATTGCACGAACAAGTCGGTTGCACTGGCCGCCTTCCAGATTTTGAAGTCCTCCGAGAACGCGCCTTCGGGCCCAATGGCCGTGCCGTCATACGATGACTTGAGCTTCTACATGCCTAAGCTGGATATCGACCGCAACGTCGCCAACACAGCCTGCGACAAGCGCCTTGCACAGGCCGACGGCGTCCAGACCAACTAAGACGTCTGAACGTGGGGCCCGTGGGGTCCTGACAGGGTTTGTGATTGGCCCCTGCTGTAGCGGTTTACATCTTCTACGATGTAAGACGCTTCAGCAGGGGTTTTTCATTTGTTGAATGTAGTTTGTCTTCCCGTTGCAAGGCCGTGCCGTTCCGCAGGCGTGCAGCATGCTGCACGAAACCCCTGCTTCCCCTTGCAGGGCGCACACTGGCTTGCATGCCAGTGCCGTTGCGCAGGCGTGCAGCATGCTGCACGAAACCCCTGCTTCACCCTTGCCATCGGTCTTACGATACAGGTTCCAAACACCGGCCTTGGTCGTTGACCCGCCTTCGCACATTTCCATCCTAGCCGACGCTTGAGATTTACCATCCGACACTTCGATCTATGGTGCTGTGTAGATGCATCCAGAGTCCTTGCGGTGTGAACTCGACCCCACACGTGGTTACTAGAGGGGAAATAATTTAAATCTTCCTTTGGAGAGGCCGCGACCATGTGCCATCCGTTCCGCATTTGTGTTTTTATTTTTGTACTTTTTGTCAGTGCTTGCGCCACGCCGGAATACCAGCAAGCACGGAGCCAGTGCGAGGGCGAGGGACTCAACCTTTTCCCTGTCGTGCAACAGCCACAAATCTTCCGTCGAAGTCGGGTGGTTGAAGTGCCAGACGGATCAACTGTCTGCGAAACTCAAAGCGTTCAAAATAAGGAAAAGCGAACCGAGGTGTCGTCAGTTCGCAGCGTTTGTCGCCCTGGCATGAAACCTGTCACGGAATACTACGACGAGACGGTTATGGTTGATATGAACCGCGGCGCAAGGGATGCACATGTCGACCAATGTGCAAGCAAATTGTGCTTGCAGCGCTTTGGAAACATGAAGTGCAAAGTCTGAAACGTCATCCGAATTTTTTGGGCAAGCAGGATTTAGGGCTTTCAACTCACACAGATAAAACGACTATCTGACATGCATGATGAACACGGGTAATCGTACCGTTGAGCCGCTAATCCATACAGGCCATTGCTTGACGGTGTAAATCAGGAGTGAAAATGAGCAAAATCTGGATGCTTGTTCTTGGTGTGTTCTCAGTTGTTACGCTAATGGGCCGCAGAGCAGCCAAAATTGCGAGCGGCCTTGATGCCACGTATGCGGTCTCGGCGCAGTATGGATCGGTCGGTGAAATGCGAAAGTACTTGACGGATAATGTACGACGACAGGCAATGTCACTCAACAGAAGGCAGGTGCCACAGGTGTTTGGTGATGCTGGCAGAGTGCTGATTGGTCAATAGCCTAAAAGACTATCAAGCCTACTGAAGGGCGGGGATTGAAGGCCCGCAAAAGGGCCTGCCAGTAATCTTGTGTTCAACCGCTGTCGTGTTTGGGCTTTAATTACAGCAACCGTTTAAGCAAGCTGACCCAGCTCAGGGCACCATACGCAAAGCAAACTCCTGAAAGGAGGTGGCAGCAATATCGACCTTGAGGGTGGGTGTCGCCTCGCCCGTGTTTGGTCCAAACTCATCTGGCTGCGCCACAAAACCGGTGCGCAGCCCCACCTTGGCTGCCGCCTCAAGATCATTGCTGTGGGCCGCCACCATCATGCACTCATGGGGCTCGATACCAAGCGCCTCTGCAGCCGCAAGATAGACGCGCGGCTTGGGTTTATAGTCTCCGGCGATCTCGGCACCGAGAATGGCATCCCATGGAAACTCATTACGCCGGGCCAGATCAACCATGAGCGAAATGTTGCCGTTAGAGCACGGCCCCAGCATGAACTTTCGGCGCAGACGATGCAGGCCGGCGGTGACGCCAGGCCAGGCATCGAGGCGGTGCCAGACGAGATTGAGATTGCGCAGCGTCGTCTCATCAAGCGACTCAAGTCCGAAGCGAGGACGCACGCGGTCGAGCATACCGCGGTGCACGACGTCGAGGCGCGAGAAAGGCTTGCGGCCAGCGCGGATCTCTTCCATCCCCGGCTGATATTCAGCGCGCCAGGCATTGGCAAAGGCGATCCAATCCAGTTTGTATCCCATGGGTTCAAGAATCGTGCGGGACTCGCGCGCCACGCAAGTGCGCCAGTCGACCAGTGTGCCGAATACGTCGAAAACCATCGCCTTGACGCCGTCCACTGTTTTGCCTGTTTCGTGTTGTGCCAGGGAGGGACTTGCGTACGCCAGTCCAGTTCCACACAGCACACTCTGGGCACCGAGCCAGCCAACCTGCCGGAGGAAGTCACGGCGTGATAAGACATTCATTGAAATTCTCCTGTGTTGGGTTTGTGGTTGACATACTGGTGAGACATATTATGCCAATAGAGTAAAAGCCGATGCCAGCATTCCAATTAAATAGCACTCGCAGAAAGGCTCAAAAAAATTGTGTGCGTCATTGCTAACGGCAATGGTCATGCGGCGCTTTTCCATTGCTTCGGTAATGTTTTCATCTTCGGTGGCTCTCGCCTTCTAGTCCAGCTCGGTACCCGCCCTTTTGCTGAGTCCATGTAGCGTCGTGTCTGTGTGGCGATGGCGGCGGGAGTGGAGTCTTAGCAGCTGCCCAGATATCGAGGGGCTTCGTGCCACGCTAGATTTTTTTAGGTGAATTTGAAATAAAACGAAGAGCCGCTCGCAAGTACACATCATTTTTATCGCGCTTACCAACGGCCACAACTAGCACAACGACGGTATTGTCATTAACTTCATAAACCAGTCTATATCCGACTCCTTTGAGCTTGATTTTGTAACGATCCTTGCTGCATCCGAGCTTGGCTGAAGGCACTCTCGGCGACTTCAACCGTTCTACGAGTTTTTGCTTGAATTGCTCTTTGATGTTTTTATCAAGCTTTTTCCACTCTCTGTACGCTTGCTCATAAAAATCTAACTTATAGGTCATCGACAGAGACTCGAATTATTTTTTGACATTTTCGGGATTCAGCAATGGCATTGAGCTCTAAATCCTCAAGTCGCTCCATCAGTGCCTCATAGGCTTTCGCGGGAACGCAATAAAAAACAGGCTCATTTCGGTTCAAAATGGCGACCGGGAATCCCTCACCAGCCGCTACAGTATCCATCGGGTTCTTTTTCAATTCGGTAACACTCGCAGAAACGTTGGAAAGAATTTTGTGTGCCATCTTCGTCCCCTATGTATCAACTTTTTATAGCGCTTAAATTAGCACTTTTAAAAGTGCTTTTCAAGTTGCTGGCAAGGGCAGGACACACATTTATGTGCCATAGCCTCGCCATCACACAGCTTGGGGAAACGTGGTGTTGCTCTATTGGTGTGTCACAACGGACAAGATTGGCCTGCCCAGCACGACTCGAACGTGCGACCTACGGCTTAGAAGGCCGTTGCTCTATCCACCTGAGCTATGGGCAGTCGGTGTTGCAGGGTTGATTCAAGGATATTGCGAAATGAAAAACGGGTTGTCAATGACAACCCGTTTTTTTTAATTGGTCGGAGTACAAGGATTCGAACCTTGGACCCCCTGCTCCCAAAGCAGGTGCGCTACCGGGCTGCGCCACACTCCGAAGACCAGAATTATAACCGATGCTGCGAGGATCTGACCGGTTTTGTTGTCGATCCGGTCAGCCGGGGATGCAGCTGGCAATATTCTCTGCCAGCCGCCTAGCCACAGCGGCATCGCGCGCCTCGACCATCACACGCAACAGTGGCTCGGTGCCCGAAGGGCGAATCAACACACGGCCGGATGTGCCCAGCTCGGCCTCGGCGCGCTCTCTGGCACTGAGCAGATCCCGATTGGACTGCCAGTCAAATCCTGGTTTTATCTTCACGTTCAATAAGGTCTGCGGCCAAAGACTGAGCTCTGAGGTAATTGCTGTGAGCGTAGCTCCGCTGCGGCGCAGCGCAGACAAAATCTGCAGCGCTGAGATAATGCCATCCCCTGTCGTGTGCTGATCCAGTACCAGCAAATGTCCGGACCCCTCACCACCGACTTCCCAGCCGCGCTCCTGCAGCAGCTCAAGCACGTAGCGATCACCCACCTTGGCACGCGCAAACCCCACACCCATCTCGCCAAAGGCTGACTCGACAGCCATGTTGGTCATCAGGGTTCCGATCGCTCCGGCGATGCCACCGTGGGCAAGCCGGTCTTTCACTATCACGTACAACAACTCGTCACCATTGAAAATGCGGCCGCTGGCGTCGACCATGAGCAGGCGATCGGCGTCGCCATCCAGCGCGATACCAAGATCCGCACGGTGCGCCTGAACCGCTGCAGCCAGCGTTGCGGGATGGGTTGCACCATGACCATCATTGATATTGAACCCATTGGGCTGATTGCCAATGGCGATAACTTCCGCGCCCAGCTCATGAAAAACATCCGGCGCGATGTGATACGCGGCGCCATGCGCGCAATCGATCACGAGCTTGAGGCCGCGCAGATCGAGTTCATTGGGGAAGGTGCTTTTACAGAATTCGATGTAGCGTCCGCGCGCGTCATCCAGACGTCGGGCCTTGCCCAGTTTGTCCGAGGTGACGCAGGACATCGGCACCTCAAGCGCGGCCTCGATGGCCAGCTCAACCGCATCGGGAAGTTTGTTGCCCTGGGCAGAGAAAAACTTGATGCCGTTGTCCTGAAAAGGATTGTGCGAGGCCGAAATCACCACGCCGGCCGAGAGCCTGAGCGCGCGCGTCAGATAGGCAACCGCGGGAGTCGGCATGGGTCCGGCGAGCATGACATCCACTCCGGCCGCAGAGAAACCCGCCTCCAGTGCAGCCTCCAACATGTAGCCGGAAATCCGCGTGTCCTTGCCGATCAGGACGGTGGGACGACTCGCGCCTGCCGACTCTGCCTGCGCCAGTACTTTGCCAGCGGCATAGCCGAGACGCATGACAAAATCGGGTGTGATGGGCGAAACACCTACCTCACCGCGTATGCCATCTGTGCCGAAATATTGACGTGCCATGGGATCTCTTGTCGTGTCAGTGTTGCGGGTCAGCCCGCTCTGGGTTCATGGCGGCTTGCCACACTTTGATTGCATCTACGGTTTCGGCTACATCATGCACGCGTACGATACGCGCACCCTGCACGATGGCGGCCAATGCAGCCCCGATGCTGCCTGCGAGCCGCTGCTCTGCCGGACGGCCGGTCAGGGTACCAATCATGCTCTTGCGTGACAATCCGGCGAGTACTGGCAGGCCGACGGTCGCCTGCACATCGCCCAGTTGCCTGAGCAGGGTCAGATTGTGGCTGAGGTTTTTTCCGAAACCAAATCCCGGGTCGATGCACAAACGCCGGCGATCGATACCGACCCGTGCAGCCGCTGCTGCCCGCTCAAGCAGGAACTCGCCGACCTCGGCCACCACATCATCATAGTGGGGCATGTGCTGCATGGTCTGCGGCTTGCCTTGCATGTGCATGATACATAAGGCGCAATCGCTTTCACTGAGCAAGCGTAAAGCCCCTTCGGCTCGGAACCCCTCGACATCATTGATCATGTCAACGCCTGCCTGAATGACCTCCCGCATGACTTCCGGCCGGCGCGTATCGACAGACAAGGGTTTACCACAGTCGCGCAGGGCATAGACCAAGGGCATAATGCGTCGCAATTCTTCGTCTACCGACACGGTAACCGCACCGGGACGTGTCGACTCACCACCAATGTCGATAATATCAACGCCATCAGCGATCATTTGCTCGGCATGGGTAATCGCCAGATCGAGTGAGGCGAACTGCCCACCATCGGAAAAAGAATCGGGCGTGACATTGAGTATGCCCATGACCAGCGGACGGAAGTCCGCACCGGCGACAGGCAGACGATAGCGGCCACAGAGCAGGTGATCGGCGGGCAGATTCAGCACAAGCAGGTCAGAGAACGGAAAAGAAGACGAACAAACGGGGTGAGGATTACTCCCCACCCCGTCAGGTCAGTTACTGGCAAGCGCGCATCAGGCCGGTGCAGCAGCGGGCTCTACGCCGCCGTCACTGGCACCGCCGCTGGAACGCGGTGGCGGCGTACCGGCTTTTGGTGGACGAGGTTCTTTACCCGCCATGATGTCATTGATCTGGTCCGCATCAATGGTTTCCCATTCGAGCAGCGACTTGGCCATCATTTCAACCTTGTCTCTGTTGCGTTCCAGCAGACTGCGAGAGAGCGCATACTGCTCGTCGAGGATGCCCCGGATGGCATTGTCGACTTTCTGCTGCGTCGCCTCGGAAACCGTTTTTGAGGACATGCGACCGAAGTAGGAATCCTGATCGGTATCTTCATAGACCATGGTGCCGAGCGACTCGGACATGCCGTAACGCGTCACCATCGCGCGCGCCAGTTTGGTAGCCCGCTCAAAGTCGTTTGACGCCCCGGTCGACATCTGATTCATGAAGATTTCTTCGGAAATGCGACCTGCAAACAGAATCGCAATTTCTTCGAGCATCTTGTCCTTGTACATGTTCACGCGGTCATGCTCGGGCAACTGCCAAGTCAGACCGAGCGCAAAACCACGCGGCATGATGGTGACTTTGTGTACAGGGTCGGCTTTGGGTAAAAGCTTGGCAACGACGGCGTGTCCGGACTCGTGAAACGCCGTGTTGCGGCGCTCTTCCTCGCGCATGACGGCTGATTTGCGCTCGGGACCCATGACGATCTTGTCCTTCGCATCTTCGAAGTCCTGCATCTCGACCAGACGTTTACTGCGGCGCGCCGCGAACAGGGCTGCCTCATTGACCAGATTGGCCAGGTCAGCACCCGAGAATCCCGGCGTGCCGCGTGCGAGGATGTCAGCCTTGACGTCTGGCGCAATAGGTACCTTGCGCATGTGCACATTCAGAATCTGCTCGCGGCCACGAATGTCTGGCAGCCCGACAATCACCTGGCGATCGAAACGACCCGGGCGCAGCAATGCCTTGTCAAGCACATCGGAGCGGTTAGTTGCAGCAATCACGATCACACCCGCATTTGCCTCGAAACCATCCATCTCGACCAGCAATTGATTCAGGGTTTGCTCGCGTTCATCATTACCGCCACCCATGCCTGCGCCACGATGACGGCCTACGGCGTCGATTTCGTCAATGAAGATGATGCAAGGCGAATGTTTTTTCGCGTTCTCGAACATGTCTCGCACGCGTGATGCGCCGACGCCCACAAACATCTCAACAAAGTCCGAACCGGAGATGGTGAAGAACGGCACTTTCGCTTCGCCGGCAATCGCGCGAGCCAGCAGAGTTTTACCTGTACCAGGCGGCCCGACCATCAATACGCCGCGAGGAATACGTCCGCCGAGCTTTTGAAATTTGGTCGGGTCACGCAGGAAGTCAACCAGCTCGGAGACTTCTTCTTTGGCTTCATCGCAACCAGCGACATCCGCAAAGGTAACCGGGTTCTGGTTCTCGTCCAGCATGCGCGCTTTCGATTTGCCGAATGAGAACGCACCCCCCTTGCCACCACCCTGCATCTGACGCATGAAGAAAATCCACACGCCAATAAGCAAGAGCATCGGGAACCAGGAAATGAAGACTTGCGACAGGAATGACGGCGGCTCAGGCTGCCGCACATCAAACTTCACGCCATTGTTGACGAGATCACCAATCAGACCCCGATCAAGGTTGGTCGTCGTGGCTTTGATTTTCTTACCGTCATTCGTAATCGCGATGATGGTGCGATCTTCGATCGTTGCCTCACGAATGCGCTGGGCTTTCACCTCATCAAGAAAATCGGAATACGGAATTGCCGTTGCACCACCACCAACGCCGCGTTCATCGAACTGCTTGAAGACGGTAAATAGCACCAGGGCGATCACGACCCAGATGGCGGCTTTGGAAAACATGTTGTTCACTAGGACTCCTTGAGTGCCGCCCGCTCGGCGGCTTTTGTCTGCCGGTAAATTCTACTCGCAATAACCAGACCTTGCCAGCAAGGACATTGCGCTAAACCCCTGATTCTTCAAGGCTTAAATTCGGCCGGCAGGATCGCCTCAGCCGGGGCTCCGCAGGCCTCTTCCCAGAAGAAAAATTTCCGAGGATTTATCCCGGCTAGCCTTGGGCTTCTTGGAACTGACCGTCTTGAAGGACTGACGGAATTTATCGACGATCTGGCTGTAGCCGCTGCCGTTAAAACATTTGACGAGCAGGCATCCTGAAGGTTTCAAGTGCGCGCGGGCAAAATCCAATGCCAGATCGACAACATCCTCAATTCGAGCGGCATCGGTGGCGGCAATTCCGCTCAGGTTGGGCGCCATATCGGAGAGCACCAGGTCGAGCTTGCGACCGCTGACCGCGAGCTCCAACGCGTCCAGGATGGCCTGTTCGCGAAAATCACCGAGGATAAAATGCACATCAGCCACCGGCTCCATGGGCAGCATGTCGAGGCCAATGATCGTGCCGTGGATGCCCCCGCCCTCTTTGCCCGCCAGCTTGCGACGCGCGTACTGAGCCCAGCTGCCCGGTGTACAACCCAGATCCACAATCACCTGACCTGGCTTGATCAGCTTTTCCTCCTCGTCAATCTCCTGCAGTTTGAATGCGGCACGAGCACGAAAGCCCTCTTTCTGGGCCAGCTTCACATAGGGATCGTTGATATGGCCGTGTAGCCAGTTCTTGTTGACTTTGTTTTTTGACATTCACGTAGAATACCGCTTTTGAAAGTCGCTCATGCTGAAACTTACTCCCGCCCAGCGCAGTGATTTGCGCGCTCAGGCCCACGACCTGGCCCCTGTTGTCATGATTGGCGACGGTGGGCTGACACCCGGCGTCATGAAGGAAATTGAGACCAGCCTGAATTCACATGGCCTGATCAAAATCCGTGTGCTGGGTGATGACCGTGATATCCGGGTTGCTCACTACGAGACCATTTGCGCCGATCTGGATGCCGCCCCCGTTCAGCACATCGGTAAATTACTGGTAATTTACCGTCCCAAAAAAGACGTGCCGAAAGAAACCAAAACCACACGGGGCAAAGGCTTGCGCGAGGTCGTGATCGTCAAGACCAACCCAACCAAAAAGCCCACCATCACCAAAGTGATGGTCAAAGGGAATGAGCGGGTCACTGCCGGCGGAAATATCAAACGGGCGAAAACACCACGCCAGAAAAGCCGCAAGAAACGCGCATTGGGGGACTAGGCGGCGCGCAATGCCCGGTTGGTTTTTAACACCAGCGCGACTGCAAGGGCACTCTGCATCAGGTAGATCACACTGGCTATGCCATGCAGCATGCCAAATCGGGAACGCAGCGCCTCATCCATAACACCGCCCTTGTTTGCGGCAGCCGCCCGGATCTCCGCCATGAAAGGCTGCAATCCAAAATAGCCCACCAACACACAAACCAGCATAGCGACAATGAACAGGTAGGTTGAGCGTTTTGTGACGAGTGCTTTGTCCAGCCAAACCAGCAGCAAAAGCAAGAAACCACAGGCCAAAGACAACCAGGCCTGCGCCCTGAACAAGATTCCGGCAATCGTGCCCGCCAGCGCACGGTCGGGCAACGCCGCAAAAAGCGTCGGCGCAACCAGATAACCCACCGTCCACAAGCTGCCCGCCCAGAGCGTGACCAGCAGGACCCGCAGATGAGGCACCCAGCCCGCCAGCCGCATCAGATGTAACGAACCTCAAGCACTTCGTAGCCACGCACACCGGCTGGCGCCTTCACCTCGACTTGATCGCCGGCGTACTTGCCGATCAGGGCGCGTGCGATCGGTGAGCTGATCGAGATTTTCATCAGTTTCAGGTCCGCCTCATCTTCGCCGACGATCTGGTAAGTGACCTTGTCACCGCTCTCCAGATCCTCCAGCGATACGGTGGACGCGAACACGACACGTCCCTCGGCATCCAGCAGTTTCGGGTCAATGATCTGTGCGGCGGAGAGTTTGCCTTCGAGATCAGCAATACGACCCTCGATGAAGCTCTGCCGCTCTTTCGCCGCATCGTATTCAGCGTTCTCGGACAAATCGCCCTGTGCGCGGGCTTCTGCAATGGCGTTGATCACTGCGGGACGCTCGACATGCTTGAGTCGATGCAGTTCGTCTCTGAGCAGTTGTGCGCCATGGACGGTGATAGGTACTGAGCTCATAGGGTTCATTCGGTAAAGATAAAAGCACAGAGGCTGCGTCGTTCCGCAGCCTCTGAGGTGATTGAAGTGTAAACCAATTTATTGCAGAGAGGCATGAAGGCTTTGTAAATCGTAGACATGCAACTCATTGAGGTGCGCCATACCCTGCACCGCCGCCTCCGCCCCGGCAATCGTGGTGTAGGTGGTTACGCGCGCCGCCAATGCAGACGTGCGTATGGTGCGCGAGTCATTGATCGCGGTGCGCTTTTCTTCTACCGTATTGATGACCAGGGCAATCTCATGGTTCTTGATCATGTCGACGATGTGCGGACGACCCTCAGCGACCTTGTTGACCGTTGTGACCGGCAACCCGGCGGCGGCAATCCCGGCTGCCGTGCCCTTGGTCGCCACCACCGAAAAACCAATCCTGACCAAATCGCGGGCGATCTCGACCGCACGCGGCTTGTCGCTGTTCTTCACCGACAAAAACACCCGGCCGGACACAGGCAGGCGCACGCTGGCGCCCAGCTGCGACTTCACAAAGGCTTCGCCGAAGGTACGACCCACACCCATCACTTCACCCGTCGATTTCATTTCAGGTCCAAGAATGGTGTCAACCCCGGGAAATTTCACGAAGGGGAAGACAGCTTCTTTCACGCTGAAATACGGCGGATGAACTTCATGCTTGATGCCCTGACTGTCCAGCGACTGACCCACCATGCAGCGCGCTGCAATCTTGGCCAACTGCAGACCTGTGGCCTTGGACACATACGGCACCGTACGCGAGGCACGCGGATTGACTTCGAGAACAAACACCACATCCTCCAATACACCATCCACCATCTGTTGCTGTACCGCGAACTGCACATTCATCAGGCCAACCACCTTGAGGCCCTTGGCCATCAGCGCGGTCTGATGCTTGATTTCATCGACAGTCGCTTTGGAGAGCGAATACGGTGGCAGCGAGCATGCCGAATCACCCGAATGCACGCCCGCCTGTTCGATATGCTCCATCACGCCACCAATAAAGGTCCGCTCGCCATCCGACAAACAATCAACATCGATTTCGATGGCATCATTGAGGAAGCGATCCAGCAACACGGGCGAATCATTCGATACCTTGACTGCCTCGCGCATGTAGCGTTCCAAATCACGCTGCTCGTGAACGATTTCCATCGCCCGACCACCCAACACATACGAAGGCCGCACCACCAGTGGATAGCCAATTTCTTGTGCCAGCTTGAGCGCTTCTTCTTCGGTACGTGCAGTGCGATTGGGCGGCTGACGCAGACCCAATTGATTCAACAATTTCTGGAAGCGCTCACGGTCTTCGGCAGCGTCAATCATGTCGGGTGAGGTACCAATAATAGGCACGCCATTGGCTTCCAGATCCAGTGCGAGCTTCAATGGCGTCTGTCCACCGTACTGCACGATCACGCCTACGGGCTTTTCCTTGTCAACGATTTCGAGAACATCCTCGAGCGTCAGCGGCTCGAAGTACAAGCGGTCCGAAGTGTCATAGTCAGTGGATACAGTCTCGGGATTACAGTTGACCATGATGGTTTCATAGCCATCTTCGCGCATCGCGAAGGCCGCATGCACGCAGCAGTAATCAAATTCGATACCCTGCCCGATACGATTCGGTCCGCCACCCAGCACCATGATTTTTTTACGATCGGTGGGCCGTGATTCGCACTCTTCTTCATAGGTTGAATACATGTACGCGGTGCCGGTGGCGAATTCACCCGCACAGGTATCGACACGCTTGTAAACCGGACGCACATTCATCATGCGACGCATTTTGCGAATCTCGCGGTCTTCGACTTTCAGCAGCTTGGCCAGGCGACGATCGGAGAAACCTTTGCGTTTCAGTGCCAGCAGCATGTCCTTGTCCAGAATCTTGATCGTCTGCGTATCCAACCAGAGCTCGATATCGATGATTTCCTTGATCTGCGCGAGGAACCAGGGGTCAATCGAGGTCAGCTGATGCACTTCTTCCAGCGTAAAGCCCTGAGCAAAGGCGTCACCCACATACCAGATACGTTCCGGGCCGGGCTCGCCCAGCTCTTCTTCGATGATTTCGCGGTCGGTAGTTTTTTCATTCATGCCATCGACGCCAACCTCAAGGCCGCGCAGTGCTTTCTGGAAGGATTCCTGGAAAGTGCGACCAATCGCCATCACCTCACCGACCGATTTCATTTGCGTGGTCAGGTGACTGTCGGCTGTCGGAAATTTTTCGAACGCGAAACGGGGAATTTTGGTGACGACATAGTCGATGGATGGCTCGAACGATGCCGGAGTCGCACCGCCCGTGATTTCGTTACGCAATTCATCCAGCGTAAAACCCACCGCAAGCTTGGCAGCGACTTTCGCAATCGGAAAACCTGTCGCCTTGGACGCCAGCGCAGAAGAGCGCGAAACACGGGGGTTCATTTCAATCACGATCATCCGACCGTCTTTGGGATTGACCGAGAACTGCACATTCGAGCCGCCGGTATCGACGCCAATTTCACGCAGCACCGCCAGCGAGGCGTTACGCATGATCTGATATTCCTTGTCCGTCAGCGTTTGCGCCGGTGCGACGGTGATCGAATCGCCGGTGTGCACGCCCATCGGGTCGAGATTTTCAATCGAGCAGACGATGATGCAGTTATCGTTCTTGTCTCGAACGACTTCCATTTCATATTCTTTCCAACCCAGCAGCGACTCTTCGATCAACAGCTCGTTGGTCGGCGATGCTTCCAGACCCCGCTTGCAAATCGCTTCGAATTCTTCTGCGTTGTAGGCAATACCACCACCTGAACCGCCCATGGTGAATGATGGACGAATGATGGTCGGGAAACCGACCTCTTTTTGCACTGTCCAGGCTTCCTCGATCGAGTGAGCAATGCCGGAACGCGCTGAGCCAAGACCGATCTTGGTCATCGCGTCCTTGAATTTGGAACGATCTTCGGCCTTGTCGATTGCCTCGGGCGTGGCGCCAATCAGCTCGCACTTGTATTTATCGAGTACGCCGTTGCGCCACAGATCCAGCGCACAATTGAGCGCTGTCTGCCCACCCATCGTGGGCAGGATTGCATCCGGACGTTCTTTGTCTATGATGCGCTCGACCACTTGCCAGGTGATGGGCTCGATGTAGGTGACATCCGCCATCTCGGGGTCGGTCATGATGGTCGCCGGGTTGCTGTTGACCAGAATGACTTTGTAGCCTTCCTCGCGCAAGGCCTTGCAAGCCTGCGCGCCGGAATAATCGAATTCACAGGCCTGACCGATGATGATCGGACCGGCACCGATGATGAGAATGCTTTTGATATCGGTACGCTTAGCCATTGGTGTGTTTCTCCATCATCGCCACGAAGCGGTCGAACAAAGGGGCGATGTCATGCGGACCGGGTGATGCTTCGGGATGTCCCTGAAAGCAGAAGGCAGGACGATCGGTACGCTCGAATCCCTGCAACGACCCGTCAAACAGCGAGATATGCGTGACGCGACAATTAGAGGGCAGCGTATCGGGATCCACCGCAAAACCATGATTCTGAGAAGTGATCATCACTTGTTTGGTGTCGAGATCCTGCACCGGGTGATTGGCGCCGTGATGACCAAATTTCATCTTCAGGGTTTTGGCGCCGGAAGCCAGTGCCATGATCTGATGACCGAGGCAGATACCAAAGGTCGGTATACCCGCTTCGATCAGTTCGCGTGCGGCAGCAATTGCGTAGTCACAAGGCTGGGGATCACCGGGGCCGTTGGAAAGAAAAATGCCGTCTGGCTTGTGCGCCATTGCGTCGGCTGCTGTGGATTGGGCTGGCAGGACGGTGACCTTGCAGCCGCGCGCTGCGAGCATGCGCAGAATGTTGTACTTCACACCGTAATCAAAAGCGACCACGTGGAATTTCGGCGTATCGAGCGTGCCATACCCCTGCCCGAGCTGCCATTCGGTCTGTGTCCATGGGTATGACTTGGTTGTGGAGACGACTTTGGCCAGATCCATGCCGGACAGGCCGGGAAAGCCCCGCGCGTAATCGAGTGCGGTATTCGCAGATGCCTTGGGTCCGGCAACGATGGCGCCGCTCTGCGCGCCCTTTTCGCGCAATATGCGCGTGAGCTTGCGCGTGTCTATGCCGGCAATGGCAACGATGTTTTCGGATTTGAGATAGTCAGGCAGGCTTTGCGTGGCGCGAAAGTTCGACACCAGCAGAGGCAAGTCGCGAATCACCAGACCCGCGGCGTGGATACGGTCGGATTCGACGTCTTCGGGATTGACGCCGGTATTGCCAATATGAGGGTAAGTCAGGGTGACGATCTGGCGGCTGTAGCTGGGATCGGTCAGGATTTCCTGGTATCCCGTCATTGCCGTATTGAAAACCACTTCTCCGCTGGTGTGGCCAGCAGCGCCGATGGACAAGCCTTGAAACACCGTGCCATCCGCGAGTGCGAGGAAGGCCGGTTGCGTGTTGGCCGTTAAAAATGGCGGCAAGAGATACTCCTGGGTTGTGCCGCCACAACATAATCCGGTCTCAGCTTTCTTGTACGCAAGCCACGTAGGGGCGTGCGAATATCGGGCGAAGCTGGCTTGGTATCGGTAGTTTTACGCGGGCGGCGGGCTGATATGGCTAAACCTTCGAATTATAGCTCGAAGCGCTATCCCCGAGCAACCTCGGCCTGCCATGCCGCTTATGCGCGAAGTGTCCGCTTACAAGGCCAGAGCAGCGATACCCGCTTTGGCAATCTGCGCATCCTCATTGGATTTCACACCAGAAACACCAACAGCGCCCACGCAGTCACCTGCAACGAGAATAGGCACGCCACCTTCGAGCAGGCCGTCAATATTGGGCGCCGAGAGGAAGGAGTAACGGCCATTGTTGATGATGTCTTCGTACACCTTGGTTTCGCGAACGCCCAGCGCTGCGGTGCGCGCCTTCGATGGGGCAATCGACGCTGATACAGGGGCCGCACCATCCAGACGCTGCAGCCACAAGAGATTGCCACCGTCATCGACAATCGCAATGGTGACTGCCCACTGATGGGTCAAGGCCTCTTTCTCAGCAGCAGCAGCGATTTTTTTGACGTCTCCGAGCGTGAGTGCCTGTTTTGAGCGCATGGCGCTACTCCCATTAATTTTGAAAGGCTGGATTGTACGCCAAGATTATCTGAAAAATATGACAAGAAATCCGCTGAAAGGCTGAAGGATTCGTCCGGCTTTTGACAAGTTCGCACACATCGCTTACAGTCCGCGGGCTTATTTGCTTCGAGGTTACTTTGAAACACTGGCTATTCCGATTCAGCGATACTGCACGCAACGCTATTGCCTTTGCAATGATTGCGACCGTATGGATCATTCCCGCACCCGCCAGCGCAGAGCCTGAACAGGCGCCGTCCACCGTCTTGGAAAAAATCAGCAGCTTCACGGATCGCGCGGCTGACATTGCGATCGAAGCACTCTCGCTGGTCGGCATACGCTACCGCTACGGCGGCAATTCACCCGAGCAGGGCCTCGATTGCAGCGGTTTGGTTCGTTATGTTTTTCGGGAAGCCGGTGGCACCAATCTCCCACGCACTTCCAATGAAATGAGCCAGCGAGGTCAGCCCGTCGACAAGCAGGACTTGCAACCGGGCGATCTGGTTTTTTTCAACACGCTCAATCGGGCTTTCTCTCACGTCGGCATCTATCTCGGCAACAATCAGTTCATTCATGCACCCTCCACCGGACGTAACGTTCGTGTCGAGGACATGGATATGAGCTATTGGAAAACACGCTTCAATGGCGCACGTCGAGTTTTGGAAGCTGAACCTGCGCCGCGCTGAGACCTTCAGCCAATTCGATGTTGAATTTGTCAGGGCGTCCGAGCATTCACTGAATACCTGTCATTCAAGGTAACGCCACTGGATATAGGCCTGCGCTGGGATAACAGCAGCTATTGAGGCGACACGTAAATTTCCATCGTTATCCCGGCGAAAGATGTAGCGGGGTTTCAGACCGCATGCGGTCTGCCCGCGTAACGGTACTGGCTTGCAAGCCAGTACGCGCCCTGAAAGGGGGAATCCAGCGTCTTTCGTTGTTCAATGACTGACCGTGACAATGCGAAATCATCCCTGCCTACCCGATCAATAGCCCAAAGTCACCCTGGTTTCAAGGCCGCTCCCGTTTCGCCTTCAAACGCTGTTTGATTTCCCCCATCAATGCCGTGGTAGCCCGCTCGCCTGCCATGATCGCGACATTCCGCTGCTGAAAATCATTCCCCTTCATCGTCGCCAGTTCGGGACGAATCACCACATCCGCATCGCGCAACTCATAGTGATTCAGACTTTGCCCCATGATCGCAAAGGTTTGCAATAAAACCTCCAACGTACCCGAAGCAGGCTGCGCCTCCGGCTGTGCGGAGATATTCACCGCAATCACAAAATCTGCGCCCATCTTGCGGGCAAAGCTCACCGGCACTGGCGACACCAGACCACCATCCACATAATGGTTGTTGCCAATGCGTACAGGCTGAAACACACCCGGCACCGCCGAGGAGGCACGCACCGCAGTGCCCGTGTTACCGCGCCTGAACAAGATCGCCTGCCCTGTGTGCAAATCGGTCGCCACCGCACCGAAGGTCATTTTGAGTTTTTCTATCGGCTGATTATTCAC
>JAJTGC010000125.1 GCA_021298975.1 Oxalobacteraceae bacterium | reverse complement strand
AGCAGAAATTGTCCGCCTTGGGGATGACCTCAAGTTTGTCGGGCGGGCTCAATCGCTTCGAGCTGCGCGCGCCATTCGACGGGTTGGTGATCGAAAAGCATCTCAGCCTCGGCGAAGCCGTCAAGGAAGATGCCGCCGTGTTCACAGTATCCGACTTGGGGCAGGTCTGGGCCGAGATTAGTGTACCGGCAAAAGATTTACCGCTGGTCAGGGTTGGTGAGAAGGTCACCATCAAAGCAACGGCGTTCAATGCCAGCGCGACTGGAACCATCATTTTGGTGGGTTCATTGATCGGTGAGCAGACCCGCATGGCCAAGGCCCGCGTGATCTTATCTAATCCCAAGGGCGCTTGGCGTCCTGGTTTGTTTGTCAGCGCGGAGGTAACCGCTTCAGAGGCGGATGTCCCCGTAACCGTGGCCAGTGACGCCATTCAAATCGTGGGAGACAGGTCCGTCGTGTTCCTGAAGGTGAACGGAGGCTTCATAGCCCAGCCCGTGCAGTTGGGTCGCAGCGATGGCAAGCGTGTTGAGATTCTACAAGGAGTCAAACCGGGGGCTCTCTATGCATCTGAAGGCAGCTTTGTCGTGAAGTCTGAGCTCGGCAAAACTGCTGCCGAAGACGCCCATTAATATCGGAGCCACGCACATGTTTGAAAAACTGATTCACGCAGCCATCGAGCACCGATGGTTAGTTCTGCTGGCAGTCATCGGTATGGGGGCCATCGGTGTATACAATTACCAGAAGCTCCCCATTGATGCCGTTCCAGACATCACCAACGTCCAGGTACAGATTAATACCCAAGTACCAGGGTACTCGCCGCTGGAGACCGAGCAACGGGTGACTTACCCGATTGAGACCGTGATGGCGGGCCTCCCTAATCTGCAGCAAACCCGTTCCCTATCCCGCTATGGACTGTCACAGGTGACAGTGATCTTCAAGGACGGCACCGACATCTACTTTGCACGCCAATTGGTCAACGAACGCATACAGGAAGCGCGTGACAAGCTGCCTTCTGGAATTAGTCCGGCGATGGGTCCGATTTCGACCGGCTTGGGCGAAATCTACCTGTGGACGGTAGAAGCCAAGGATGGTGCGAAGAAGCCTGATGGCCTGCCCTACACGACCACCGATCTGCGCGAGATTCAGGACTGGATCATCAAGCCGCAGTTACGCAACGTGCCTGGCGTCACAGAAATCAACTCGATTGGCGGCTACGCCAAGGAATACCAGATTGCGCCGATACCCGAACGACTTGCCTCGCTGGGCGTCACCTTGCAGGACATCGTGACGGCATTGGATCGCAACAATGGGAACGTGGGTGCGGGTTATATCGAAAAGCGTGGAGAGCAATATCTGATTCGAGCCCCAGGACAGGTCAAGACGCTGGATGACATCGGCAATGTGATTCTCAGCAGCGCCGATGGTGTGCCAATCCGGGTACGGGATGTGGCCGAAATCGGCTTGGGACGTGAACTGCGCACGGGTGCCGCGACAGACAATGGGCGCGAAGTGGTACTGGGTACGGTCTTCATGCTCATTGGGCAAAACAGCCGAACGGTCGCTCAAGCCGTCGACAAAAAGATGGTGGAAATTAACCGCAACCTGCCTGAAGGCGTACATGCAGTCACGGTTTACGACCGCACAGTGCTGGTGGACAAAGCCATCAGCACGGTGAAGAAGAACTTGTTGGAAGGTGCGATCCTCGTGATCGTGATCCTGTTTCTATTCCTGGGCAATATTCGCGCGGCCATCATCACGGCGACCGTAATTCCCTTATCGATGCTGTTCACTTTCACGGGAATGGTGACCTACAAGGTAAGTGCCAATTTGATGAGCCTCGGGGCACTGGACTTCGGCATCATCATCGACGGTGCGGTTGTGATCGTCGAGAACTGCGTCCGTCGTCTCGCCCATGCGCAAGCGCAGTACGGCAGACCGTTGACGCGCTCGGAGCGATTCCACGAAGTATTCCTAGCCGCCAAGGAATCACGACGACCGCTCTTGTTCGGTCAGCTCATCATCATGGTGGTGTACTTGCCCATCTTCGCCCTTACCGGTGTTGAAGGAAAGATGTTTCACCCGATGGCATTCACTGTGGTCGCTGCGCTGCTAGGCGCAATGATTTTGTCGGTGACTTTCATCCCGGCTGCCGTCGCACTATTCATTGGCAACCGCGTTAACGAGAAAGAAAACTGGCTGATGGTGCAAGCCAAGCGCTGGTACGCCCCTTTGCTGGACCGCGTTATGGCGGCCAAAGCCGTGGTCTTGACCGCCGCCGTCGTGGCCGTGGTTCTGTGTGGTCTGATCGCGACCCGCATGGGCAGTGAGTTTGTACCCAACTTAAACGAAGGCGATTTCGCTATCCAGGCCCTGCGTATCCCTGGTACCAGCTTGTCACAGTCGGTGGTAATGCAACAGCAGCTCGAAGCGACGCTCAAAGCCAAGTTCCCTGAGATTGAACGTGTCTTTGCACGAACGGGAACGGCTGAGATCGCCTCTGACCCGATGCCACCGAATATCTCCGATGGTTACATCATGCTTAAACCGCAGTCGCAGTGGCCGGAACCACGCAAGTCACGCGACGAGTTGATTGCGGCAGTACAGGAAGTCGTTGGTAATATTCCGGGCAACAACTACGAATTCTCTCAGCCGATCCAAATGCGGTTTAATGAACTCATTTCAGGTGTCCGCAGTGATGTTGCTGTGAAGATATTCGGCGACGACATGGCCGTCTTGAATAAGACCGCTGAAGAAATTTCGTCAATGCTGCAGAAGATCCAGGGTGCGTCTGAGGTCAAAGTTGAACAGACCACTGGATTGCCGATGCTGACGGTGAATATTGATCGTCAGAAGGCCGCCCGCTATGGCCTGAACGTAGGCGACATCCAAGACACGGTGGCGACAGCCATCGGAGGGCGTGAGGCCGGGACGCTGTTTGAAGGCGACCGTCGATTCGACATTGTGGTTAGGCTGCCAGAATCCCTACGCAATGACTTGGAAGGCATGAAGCGTTTGCCGATTCCCTTGCCACGCGAAACGAGCGGCGCTGAAAGGCGAAGCAACTTCATCCCGTTGGCGAACGTGGCGAGCGTCGATTTGGCACTCGGCCCGAATCAGATGCAGAGGCTGCACTGGTACAAATCAAGATCCCTCCGGGATATTGGACGAGTTGGGGTGGTACCTTTGAAAACCTGCAATCTGCGACACAACGCTTGCAAATCGTTGTTCCCGTTTCTCTACTTCTCGTGTTCGGATTGCTGTTTGCGATGTTCGGCAACGCTAAGGATGGATTGCTAGTTTTTACCGGCATTCCATTTGCGTTGACGGGTGGCATTCTGGCGCTGTGGCTGCGCGACATTCCCATGTCGATTTCGGCGGCCGTAGGTTTCATCGCGTTGTCAGGCGTCGCCGTACTCAATGGCCTTGTGATGATTTCCTATATCCGCACCCTGCGAGAGGATGGCATGTCGTTGGATGCCGCCATCCATGATGGCGCGTTGACCCGTTTGCGTCCCGTGCTGATGACGGCCTTGGTCGCGTCTTTGGGCTTTATCCCGATGGCGATTGCCACCGGAACCGGCGCAGAAGTTCAGCGGCCCTTGGCCACGGTGGTGATCGGCGGCATCTTGTCTTCCACTCTGCTTACGCTAATCGTGCTCCCCATTCTTTATCGCCTAGCCCATCGGCCAGACGAGCAACTGGAGGACGTCTCTGCTGAACCAGTGTATACGCAAGCTGCGGTCAACTCGCATCAGGTGTGATCCCAACCATCCAGGCATCGAATTTTTAGCCTGTACTCTGCAAGGGGATTTTATGAAGCTGAGCTCTACTGCCGTTACTTTGACTCTGATGTTGTCGGGTGCCGTATTCGCGGCCGACAAGCACGGTCATGGCCATGAAGACAAACCCTCGCACGGTGGCTTGGTTACCGAGATCAAGGATGTGGGCTACGAATTGGTGGCCAAACCCGATGTGCTTAAACTGTACGTGCGCGATCACGGAAAACCAGTCGACGTCAGCAAGGCGACGGCCAAGATTACCTTTCTCGCCGTAGCAGACAAAGAAGAGGTCGATCTGAAACCTTCAGAGTGTGCTCAGCTATAGGCTGCCAGTGCTTCACAGACCCGCCGCAACCGCGCCTCTGCCTCACCCGCAACCGCATGAACTTGCGGATTGGACGTCATCTGTTCTATAGCTTGCGGATCCATAAAACTAACAATCGTTTTGTCACCTTCTGCGCGAACAACGACGTTACAGGGAAGTAGTGCACCAATTTCGGGTTCTGACATCAGCGCCTGATGTGCAAGTTGAGGATTGCAGGCACCGAGTATGTGGTAAGCGGGGATATCAGCACCAATTTTCTGCTTCATGGTCGCTTGAATATCGAGATCCATCAGCACTCCAAAACCTTCTTTTTTCAGCTGCTCCAGCACGACAGGAATTGCTTGCTCGACAGTGAGCGACAGTTGCGTCTGAAATGTATACATAAAACCTCCAAAAATTAATGCGGAATCAATGAGCAGCGATTCTTAAACTCGCTTTTGATATTCAAGCCAGCTTTGAAGGCCACCTTGAAGGAATGCAGCATCAATACCCATCTCGCGAAGACTTTGACAAACTAACTGTGATCGTCCCCTGCTGCCGCAATACAAAATCACCTTCTGATCAGCGGCCGACATATGACTTTCGATGCTCGCCTCCAGTTTTGCTCTTGGCAGATTGATGCTTCCGCTGATCGCACCAAGCTGATGATCTGCCATATCTCTGACATCGACCACGAGCGGAGGGGATGCTGAACTCATTAGTTGCTGTAGTTCTT
>JAJTGC010000056.1 GCA_021298975.1 Oxalobacteraceae bacterium | reverse complement strand
ACTCTTTGCCAGCAATGTCACCACACGCGGATCATGATGAAACGCGCGATCGCCGATGACTTCAGAGGCACCGTAATCCAGATCCAGCACTGGGGTGAACGACAGATCCACACCACAGGCACGCAACTCGGCCGCCAGCACATAACCGAGCGCGGTGGCCAGCTTGCAGGAAGCCAGTACATCACGATCCCAGAGCTCGCCCAAGCGTCGCATCGCCGGCAAGCGTGTAAAGCCGTCGCTGCGAAAACGCTGTACCCGCCCGCCCTCATGGTCAACCGCAATCAGCAAGCCGGGACGTTCCGCGTGGATCGCGGCGCAGAGCGCGGTCAGTTGGGCGCGGTCGGTGTAATTGCGTGCAAACAGAATGACTCCACCCGTCAGTGGATCACGTATCCGGCGGCGGTCTTGTGCATCAAGTGCGGTGCCGGTCACGTCCAGCATGACGGGGCCGGGCAAGGGCATCTGGTTTTGCATTGTTATGATTTCTCCACGACGACGAAGGCGACTGCGTATTCTGCCTCATCGGTCAATGAGACCTGAGCACTGAGGCCACGCGTTTGCATGAATTCGGTGAGGGCACCACTGGTGACCACCATCGGTCGGCCACTGGGCGCATTCAAAAACTGCACCGAGCGCCAGGTCATGGGCATGCGCATACCCAGACCAATGGCTTTGGAAAAGGCCTCTTTCGCAGCAAAGCGCGTCGCCAGAAACCGTAGTCCTCTGGCTTCGACCTTTTGTTTGCGGCGCAGGTATTTGTCCATTTCTTCGGGACCCAGAATGCGGGCAGCAAAACGGTCGCCATGTCGGCCGAGCGCAGCTTCGACGCGCGATATCTTCAGGATATCGGTGCCCATACCAAAGATCATGACCGCACCGATGCCAGTCGCGCCTGGATCATCGCCGCTTTCATCTCGCGTACAGCGTTTTCCCATCCTACAAAAAGCGCATGCGCGACGATGGCGTGACCGATATTGAGCTCGGTAATGTCAGGTATGGCGGCGATGGCCTGTACATTGGTGTAATGCAGACCGTGACCGGCATTGACTTTCAGACCATGGGTGATACCCACATTTACGCCCCGCTTGATGCGTTCGAGTTCGCCTAGCTGGGCATCGCCTTCGAGATCAGCATAGCGACCGGTATGCAGCTCAATGACGGGCGCGCCAGCTTCGGCGGACGCCTTGATTTGTTCTGCGTCGGCGTCAATGAAAAGCGATACGCGAATACCCTGGGCTGCGAGCCGCGTACACGCTTGTCGCACGGCATCGAAGTAGCGAATGACATCCAGGCCCCCCTCGGTAGTGACTTCAGTACGGCGCTCGGGAACCAGACACACATCTTCGGGTTGGATACGGCAAGCAATATCGAGCATCTCTTCGGTGATGGCAGATTCAAGATTCATGCGCGTGGTCAGGCGTGGGCGTATGGCTTCAAGGTCGGCATCTTTGATGTGTCGTCGGTCTTCTCGCAAATGCAGGGTAATCGCATCAGCACCTGCCTGCTCGGCCAGCAGTGCTGCCTGCAGCGGATCAGGATATTTTGTACCCCGTGCATTACGCAAGGTGGCGACGTGATCGATATTGATGCCGAGGTCAATGCTCGCGGCGTGGGGATGAAGATAACTCATGGGATGTCCGTCTTTTTTATCAGGTCAGAGTTGCAGCAAATCGATCAGGATTTGTCGTGTGTTGAGCGGCATGCCACCGAGATGGTGCGATAGCAGATGCCGCATCAGAAATTTGCTCTGCAGTTGGGTGTTGCTGTCACTGTAATCGCCCGCTTCCATATCGATCAGCGTCTTGCCTGTCACTGAGGGCGAGGTATCGCTGGCCAACGCGGCACGCGCGCCTCGCTCAGGATCGACGACGTAGGTTTTTTCAGCATCAACCTGCCGTCCGGTTTGTGCGCACAGGGCCAGATTGCCGGCAACACCGGTTTCTTTCAGCAGTAACAATTCGAATTTTCTGAGGACGATCGCCGGTGGCTCATCGTGCGCCAGTTGGTTGAGTGCGGACATGTAGTGATCAAACATGGACGCATGCGGATCGTCGCGCGCAAGTAGTTTGACCAGTAATTCATTCAAATAAAAACCGCACAGCAAAGCCGCACCCTCGAGTGGCAGCATGCCACCGACCCATTCGGCCGACACCAGGGTCCGTACTTCGGATTTACCCACCCATGACAGCTGCAAGGGCTGAAAGGTTTGCAGTACACCACGCAATTTGGAATGAGGACGCTTGGCACCTTTGGCGACGAGCGCCACCCGACCGTGATCACGCGAAAACAGATCAATGATGAGGCTGGTTTCTTTGTACGGATAACTGTGCAGCACAAAACCGGGTTGATTCACGATGCGATGGCCGCGCTCGGAGGCGCGTGCACGCGGTGCGCGCACTGGCGTCGTCGGCGCCTTGATGGCGAGCGTTTCACTTGGCGGCGTTGCAGTGGCCGGCACGTCAGTCGCATTTGCCAGAGTGGTCATGCGACGCTCATTCGTAACCGTAGGCGCGCAATCCGGCTTCGTTATCTGCCCAGCCAGATTTCACCTTGACCCAGATTTCCAGATACACGGGGCCGCCGAAGAGCTTTTCCATATCCAGTCGTGACTGGGTAGAGATTTCTTTCAAACGCGCGCCCTTTTGTCCGATGAGCATGGCTTTGTGGGCGTCTCGCCCCACCAGAATCGCTGCAAAGACACGGCGCAGCGCGCCTTCCACTTCAAATTTTTCGATAACGACTGTGCTGGTGTAAGGCAATTCGTCCCCAACGAAGCGAAAGACTTTTTCGCGCACGATTTCGGCAGCCAGAAATTTTTCACTGCGATCCGTGATGTCATCCTCGCCAAAGACGGCCTCGCTTTGGGGCAGATAATTGCGGATTTCCGCTTCCAGACGATCCAGCTGAAATTCCTGCTTGGCCGAGACGGGCACGATGGCGGCGAAGTCATGGCGGGCTGCGACTTGCTGGGCAAAGGCCATCAGGGGTGCTTTGTCCTTGAGGCGGTCGGATTTATTGATCACCAAAATGGCCGGCACGTTGTTGGGCATCAAATCCAGTACCAACTGGTCGGCGTCATCGAAATGACCGGCCTCAACCACAAACAACACAACATCAGCTGCCGTTAACGTACCGCTGACGGTGCGGTTGAGGTTTTTATTCAGCGCGTTTTTATGGCGCAACTGAAAACCCGGTGTGTCGATGTAGATGAACTGCGTGTCGTCTTTGGTTTGTATGCCGGTGATTCGATGCCGGGTGGTTTGCGCTTTACGCGAGGTGATACTGACCTTGGCACCGATCAGTTTGTTCATCAGCGTGGACTTGCCAACGTTGGGCCGGCCAACGATGGCAATGTAGCCGCACCGAAAATCAGTTGCAGCGGAAGTTGAGGTCATGCTGATTTACTTTGATTGGCCGACACGGGCTTGCTTTCGTCGCCCTCGAGCGGCAGAGAATCCTGCTCGCGGGTGGCAGATAGTTTTGCGGGTTTGCTGCTGCTTGTGGCAGCCTCAGGGCGAGAAGACTTCCCGACTTCTCTCGATTTTTCCGACTCCGCGGGTGCATCCGGCTGAAAGGTGGCAATGCCCGCCAGCTTGAGCTGGGTCGTGCGTTGCCGGCTCTTCTTGGGCGCGACGGGTGCCTTGGCCATGGCCTGCTGCACTGATTCAAGTGCCAGCTTGGCGGCGGCCTGCTCACCAGCGCGGCGACTGCCGCCCGTGCCGAAAACCTGAATATCGAGCTTGGGTACCAGACATTCGATTTCGAATTCCTGATTGTGGGCGGCGCCATGAGTGGCGACGACGTTGTACTGCGGCAGCTGTATTTTTTTACCCTGCAAAAATTCCTGCAACAGCGTTTTGGCGTCCTTGCCGAGTGTTTTCGGATCAACCGTTTCCAGCACGGGCGCATACAAGGTGCCGATGACGCGACTGGCCACATCGAAACCGGCGTCGAGGAAAATTGCACCGAACAAGGCCTCGAGCGTATCGGCCAGAATGGAAGGACGACGAAAACCACCTGATTTGAGTTCGCCCTCGCCTAACCTCAGGCACTGGGATAATTCGAGCCGCTGCGCAATTTCATAGAGTGATTGCTGTTTGACGAGGTTGGCACGCAAACGCGACAGATCACCTTCATCGATCTTGTCGAAACGCTCGAAGAGCAAGGAGGCGACAACGCAGTTCAGGATGGAATCTCCGAGGAATTCCAGACGTTCGTTATGCAGGCTGCTGTGGCTACGATGCGTCAGCGCCTGCTGCAGCAATGCAGCATTGCTGAACGTGTGACCTAGACGGCTTTGCAGAGTGGCGATATCCATCGGCATCGTTGGCGATTAGTTCGAGGCTTTCTCCGGGACGGCATGGGTGCTACCTCCCCGATAATCGATCAGCAAACTCACTGAACCGAACAGCGGAATCTTCTTTTCGTAGGCAAAACTGATTTCCATTGCTTTACCCGTTCCGGTGATTTTTAAGTCCCTGCCTTCGATCGCATCAACATAACCTGCAGCGGCCAGCTTGTCGAATGTCTGTCGCAGTTCATCTGGCGTGTCGGCAGCGATCGATGCCGCCGCAATGGCTTTATCGATAGCCCAATATTCCATCACGCTCGGCCCCGCGCGCACGAGCAACAGGCCCATCGCGCCCACCAGCGTCAGGGTACTGAGAAACCCGATCAGTGAAAACCCGGCTTGCTGCCTGTCTGACTGCGCCAGACTGGACTGGGTCCCGATGCTGCTTGTCATTGAAAGCCGCCAATCCGCTTGACATCACCCAGGTTCATCCAGACAAAGAATGCTCTTCCGACAATATTTTTGTCTGGCACGAAACCCCAGTAGCGAGAATCCAGGCTGTTATCCCGATTATCACCCATCACAAAGTAATGTCCAGCCGGAACGGTGCACTCGAAACCTTCAAGGTTGTAGCTGCACAGCTCATGCTGAGGGAAGGCATCGGGGCTGGGGACATAGGCAGGAATACGACTGTCGTTCAGTATGCCGTGTGACACCCCAGTCAGGTTTTCACGGAAATGGCTGTAGTAGGCCAGCCGGTCCTCGTCCAGATAGTCGGGCAGGGTTTCATAGGTCACCGGCTGTCCGTTCACCGTCAAGCGCTTGTTTTTATAGATAATTTTGTCATTCGGCACACCCACGACGCGCTTGATGTAGTCAAGGGAGACATCCTTGGGGAATTTGAACACCATGACATCGCCGCGGGCGGGGCTGTTGATATCGATGATCTTTTTATTAACCACTGGCAAACGTATGCCGTAGGTGAACTTGTTCACCAAAATCAGATCGCCGATCACCAAGGTCGGCACCATGGAACTGGAGGGAATCTTGAACGGCTCAAACAGAAAGGAGCGAAACAGGAAGACCGCCGCAATCACCGGAAAAAAACTGCCGGTGTAGGCAACCCAGCCCGGCTGACGTTCCAGCTGGGCCACCAGCTCGGCACGCGCTGCGGGGTCGGGTTTGACACCCGTCTCGGCCAATCGTGCATGACGGGTATCGAATTCGGCCAGCGCCTCTTGCGCTGCCTTGTGGCGCGCCGGTGCCAGCCGGAAGCGATCAAGCGCCCAGATCACACCGGTCAGAATCGTCAGCAAGAAAAGGATCAGCGCAAAATTCCCGAGTATCGATTGCAGTGTCATTTATTTGTCATCCACCTGAAGGATTGCAAGGAAAGCTTCTTGCGGTATCTCTACCGAACCCACCTGCTTCATCCGTTTTTTACCGGCTTTCTGTTTTTCCAGCAGTTTACGCTTGCGCGAAATGTCGCCGCCGTAGCACTTGGCCAGCACATTTTTTCTCAGCGCTTTGACGTTTTCGCGGGAAATGATGTTGGATCCGATCGCCGCCTGAATCGCCACATCAAACATCTGGCGCGGTATCAGTTCGCGCATTTTTGCCGCCACCGCCCTGCCCCGATACTGGCTGTTGGAGCGGTGCACGATGATAGCCAGTGCATCGACTTTTTCAGCATTGATCAGCATATCGACCTTGACCACATCAGAGGATCGGTATTCCTTGAATTCGTAGTCCATCGATGCATAACCGCGTGAAATCGATTTGAGTCGATCAAAGAAATCGAGCACGACTTCGGCCATCGGGATTTCATAGGTCAGCTGCACTTGCTTGCCGTGATAGGCCATGTTGATCTGAACACCACGCTTTTGTGTACAAAGCGTAATCACCGCACCCACATATTCCTGAGGCATGTAGAGGTTGACGGTAACGATGGGCTCGCGCACCTCTTCGATCTTCGACGGGTCCGGCATCTTCGATGGGTTGTCGACCATGATGGTTGACCCATCACGCAGCACAACTTCATAGATCACCGTGGGTGCTGTGGTGATCAGATCCATGTTGAACTCGCGCTCGAGACGCTCCTGCACAATTTCCATGTGCAGCAAGCCGAGAAATCCGCAACGAAAACCGAAGCCCAGCGCCTGAGACACTTCCGGTTCGTACATCAACGCAGCATCGTTGAGCTTGAGTTTTTCGAGCGAGTCACGCAAGGCATCGTACTGATTTGATTCAACCGGAAACAAGCCGGCAAATACTTGCGGCTGAATTTCTTTGAAACCGGGCAATGGCGTGGCTGCGGGCCGAGATACCAGGGTTACGGTGTCGCCGACCTTGGCCGATTTGAGTTCCTTGATACCCGCAATGATGAAACCCACCTGACCCGCCGACAGCGTGTCACGCGATACGGATTTGGGTGTGAACACGCCCACGCTCTCGACCAGATGCTGCGCACCGGTGGCCATGAGCAGTATTTTTTCTTTCGGACGCAGCGTGCCATTGATCACGCGCACCAGCATCACCACACCCACATAATTGTCGAACCAGGAATCGACAATCAATGCCTGCAGCGGCGCCTCAGGATCACCTTTGGGGGGCGGTACGCGCTTAATCAGCGATTCCAGTACATCCTGAACACCGAGACCCGTTTTTGCCGAGCAGTGCACGGCATCGCTGGCTTCAATGCCGATGACTTCTTCAATTTCTGAAATCGCGTTGTCCGGATCTGCCGAGGGCAAGTCGATTTTATTGAGTACCGGTACGACTTCCACACCAAGGTCGAGCGCGGTGTAGCAGTTCGCTACCGTTTGCGCCTCGACACCCTGAGAGGCATCAACCACCAGCAACGCACCCTCGCAGGCCGAGAGCGAACGGCTGACTTCATAACTGAAGTCCACGTGACCGGGGGTATCGATCAGATTGAGGTTGTATACCTGACCATCACGCGCCTTGTAGGTGAGCGCTGCCGTTTGCGCCTTGATCGTGATGCCACGCTCGCGCTCGAGATCCATGGAATCGAGTACTTGGGCTTCCATCTCGCGATCGGACAAACCACCGCAGAGTTGGATGATCCGGTCAGCGAGTGTGGACTTGCCGTGATCGATGTGGGCAATGATTGAAAAATTTCTAATGTTTTGCATGCTTGCCGCAGGTACAAAAAAAGCGCTCTGAACGGGGCGGATTCCCCAGTGAGCGCTTTGTTTTGAAAGCTTTCCAGACCGCGCATTTTACCGGAATTGTGATCCGCCAGCCTGCCTTAGCCCGCTTGACCCATCAGGAATGCACGGACATTGTTTTCATTCAGGAAATAATTACACAATTGCCGCGGCGCCTGACCCTCTTCCACACCCACGAGAACGGGTACCAGCTCGTCATAGCGCTCGACCAGGTCGGCATGCAGATCGACATCAACGACCTCAATGGGCAGCTGTTCCGCGATTAACGCGCGCAACGCCTTGAGCATGTCGTCGCAGAGATGGCAGTAGCTGCGCGAATACAGAATGAAATGCTTGGAAGTCATCAACCGAAGGCCAGAGATCCATAAAAAAGGGCCACGATCTTCATCGTGGCCCCAGTACGCACTGACTTAAGGCTGCGGCGTGGGTCGCAAAGGAACAAACTGCGATGACTCACCCCGCCGAACCAGCAACAAGGCGTTTTTCTTCGGATCCAGCTTGGCGACCAGCGCGTTGAATTGGCGGGCATCCTTGATGTCGGTGTTATTGAGACGCACGATCACATCACCGGGCTGCAATCCAGCCCGACCCGCGACACCGTCGGCGAGCTCAACAATGACGCCACCTTCCATCCGCATGTCACGTTTCTGCGCTTCGGTCAGGTCAGCCACCGCGAGGCCGAGCGCATTGAGTGCCTGATCGGGCTTGGGTTTTTTCTCTTCCTTCTTCGCCGTCTGGTCTGCCTCCATTTCCGCGACTGTTACTGGCAGATCGCGTTTGGTGCCTTTGCGAAGCACCGTGACCGTGGAGTTGGCACCGGGCTTGGTATTACCGACCAGTCGGGGCAAATCGCCTGACTTGTCGATGATCGCGCCATTGAAGTGGGTGATGATGTCACCCGCCTCCACCCCGGCCTTCTCAGCCGGGCTACCCGGCTCGACGCGCGCCACCAAGGCACCCTGGGCACGGGGCAGGCCCAGCGACTCGGCCACTTCCTTGGTAACTTCACCAATCTGCACACCGATACGACCGCGGACGACGCGTCCGACTGTTTTGAGCTGCTGAGCCACGCGCATGGCTTCATCAATGGGCACGGCAAAGGAAATCCCCATGTACCCGCCAGAGCGGCTGTAAATCTGGGAATTGATGCCAATGACCTCGCCACGCATGTTGATCAGCGGACCACCGGAGTTACCGGGGTTGACGGCCACGTCGGTCTGAATCAGGGGCAGGTAGTCCCCGGTGTCGCGAGAATTCGCCGAGATGATGCCAGCGGTGACCGTATTTTCCAGGCCAAACGGCGAGCCGATGGCGATGACCCACTCGCCAACGCGCAGCTTGCTGGAGTCACCCATGGTCAGCCGTGGCAGGTTGCTGCCTTCAATCTTGACCAGTGCCACGTCGGTGCGGCGATCCGAGCCAATGATCTTGGCCTTGAACTCGCGCTTGTCGGTCAGCGTGACGAAAACTTCGTCAGCACCTTCGACCACATGGGCGTTGGTCAGCACAAAACCATCGGGGGATATGATGAAACCCGATCCAACGCCACGCGGTACCTGCTGCTCTTCCTGCTGGGGCGAAGGCCGGCGACCGCGAGGCGACGGACCCTGTCGCGGTGGTACCGGCTGGCCGAAGAAGCGTCGGAAAAATTCCTGCATTTCCTCATCCTCTGGCGCGCCCTGAACGCCAGGCTGCATGGCTTTGGATTTTTCGGTGGTGCGGATGTTCACCACGGCTGGTCCGACTTTATCGACCAGATCCGTGAAGTCAGGCAATACAGCGGCTGAGGCAGTGCCTGTCACTACCAAACCGAGGCCGGCCGGGACAAACAACGCGGCGGCGGCGGCAAACACGGCGGCTGAAAAACTGCGATTTACCTTGATCATGATTTTCATGGGAACTTAGTTAACGCCGGGATCGGCAAATTCAAGCGATTCGGCAACTTGCCGGATGGTCACCAATGGAACTTCGCCGACAATGGTAAGCCAAAATTTACCGTGCCGCTTGCCAAGCATATTTAGCGAGCCTTGCTGTACCGGCAGGCTCTCGTGCCGCGGCGACCAGGCTTCGATAAACACGGAAATTCCCGCCAAACCATCGGAAAAAACCAGCTGAATGACCTCCCGGGGCTCACCCGCGTTTTCCGGGCGCCCCAGTACGCGCTTGACGGTACGAACTGGCTTGAAGCCCCCGGGCAACCAGCCCGCTTTCCAGCCGGACGGCTCGTTAGCGGTGGCTGAGGCGTTTTCAATACGCCAGCCACGGGTGTTGGTATGACTGGTTTTGACCTGCGAAGGCCGCACCTTGCCAATGGAAAGTTGAGTGAATGCGATCTGCTCGATGATCTCGCCCTTCTCGCTCAGGGTCTGCGCACGCAAAAGCACACCTGATACGCGGTCGCACCAAAACCGGTAGCCATAACGCAGCCCATCGCGTGGCTCAAGGGCGAGACCCAACGCCTCACGCCCTGCCACACGATCAATCGCCAACTGGCGGACTGTGTAGTACCTGAGAATCTCCTGCGGGTGGGTAAAACGGATATCGGGAAAGCTGCGCTCGCTGCCGCGACGTTCAACGATGAGACGCCGCTCAGCAGGAAAATAGTGAATGATCTCATCGCCGTTACGAACGTATTCCTGGGACTGACCATCCAGAACTTCCAGCTTTTCGATAACGGATTTTGTGGTGCGCATGCGAGTAATGCGCGAAGTTCTCACTTGCGAGCCCCGCTGATACACGAAGGTACCGGCATACTCCAGCCGCTGTGCCGCACTCTGGGACCGGTTCATCCAGCCCAGCGGATCTGATATCGGTGACTCGGCTGCTGTCGCACTGAACACCCAAAAACCGGCATGCACCAATAACAGCAGCGCTTTGCGCAGCGTAGCTGATCCACGCATGATGTCAGTGATCGGAGTCGGTTTTTATATTGACCGGCTGGGCCAGCTGCGCCGCACTGTAGAGCGACGGATGCGCGCTGTGGTGAATACGGATGTAATCATTCAACGCATAGGTATCGTCGACGGATGCGGGCAAATCCTTTTGTGCGATTACGGCGCCGGGTGAAACCGACTCTGCTGTGGTGATGACGGCGCTGTCGGTTACATCATTGCGCATGAACTGTGGCGCGATCACAAATCCGGCCAATGCGGCCGCCATGGCGGCGGCTGCAACCGGCCACGCGGGACGCAAGCGATCAACAAGACGGCGCTTGGGCGCTACCAGTGGCAGCTCGGCGGCAAGACGCGCTGCGAGACGATCGCTGAATCGGGCGCTCACGGGTGTCGCCATCGACGCCGAGCGAAGTACGTCGCCGATCTGGTGATAGATGTCCCAGTCCTTCGCGCGCTCAGTCGCTCGAAGAGCTGCCATGACGGCAGGTACCTCATCATTGGGCAGTTCACCATCGGCGAGTGCCGATATCTGCTGCTTGCTCAATTCTCCCGTACCCATGATGTTCCCTGCCTTAGTAATCCGGTTATTCAATTCTGCTTCTTGATGACTTACCAACGCTTGTCAAGTGCGGTGTCCAGCAAGGGCCTGAGTTTATCGGCAATCGCTTCCCGCGCGCGGAAAATACGACTGCGTACGGTACCGATCGGACATCCCATGACCACCGCGATCTCATCGTAGCTCAGACCTTCGATTTCTCTCAAGGTAATCGCTATTCTGAGTTCCTCGGGCAACGCTTCCATCGCGATGTTGACCGTTTCAGCAATTTGCTTGGTCGCCAACATGGACTCGGGCGTGTTGATATCTCTTAGATGCTCTCCGTCATCAAAAGTTTCCGCCTCTTCAGCATCCGCCTCGGTCGACGTGGGAGCACGCCGGCCTTGAGTGACCAAATAGTTTTTGGCCGTATTGATCCCGATCCGGTAAAGCCAGGTATAGAAAGCCGAATCGCCCCGAAACTGCGGCAGGGCGCGATAGGCTTTGATGAATGCTTCCTGGACAACATCCTCGGCTTCTGCCTGATCGCGCACAAGTCGAGACACCAGACGCATCAGCTTCCTTTGATACTTGGATACCAGAAGCTCGAATGCCTTTTTGTCGCCACGCTGGACGCGATCAACCAGAAGCTGATCAATGTCGCGTTCTGTTGTCAATGCCTCATTCCTCTTGCCGATGCCAGTGACGCCACGCTATGGAGTTGGGTAACACTCCATAACATCCAGCAATATCCTCTGGCGCGCATCGCTCAGCACTGATGAGATACGGCACATTGCCGCAGATAGTTCAAACATCACGAACTATGTCTATCCCCGCAGCCGTTTTATCCTCTTCAGGCGAAACGCAGCGTCGGAAACACCTGAGCGCTGACTGAGCGACATCAAAAAAGTTCAATCGACCAGAGACTCACCAAAGAAGGATGCTGATGCGGGGCGCATATTCTGCGCCGCTATCCACTGACATGCAACGCATGCTGAACGGAAAGCAGCGGCCGTCACGCTGTCGCGCAGTATGGGCAAGACAATGATTTTTCCTGATCCGGTACGAACACGAAGTATGAGCATGCAAGACCACAGCGTCGAATCCCTGAGCAATTGAACAACCTCGCCTTCTTCACTGCTCACGACGGTATGACTTCTGTCGCGAATGAAGGCGTCACGGCTAGTGTGGGTCAATCGAATCTGTCCGGTTGCAGTTATATCAATGCGAAGGGTTTTTATGCGTGTGCGACAGGACAAGGCCAGCAGGCACCCGGCGAAAACACAAACCAGCATGGCCAGCGCCTGTACGACATCTGGCGTACCTGGATTTGATATCAAGGCGAGCTGCCATGCGGTGAGCCACAACACGCAAGTCATCGCGAGTGTGAGCGCGCACAGGATACGTGAAGGCCGAACCTCGGCTGAGGTGGCGATCGACATCAGAAATCAACGGAGAGAGAAAAGCGCATCGCCGTCATCAGCAATGAGGCGATGCGCTTGCGGTCAGACTTTGGCGAAGATCAGACTGCCGTTCGTGCCGCCAAAGCCGAATGAGTTTTTCAGGGCGACATTGATAGGCATTTCGCGCGCGGCATTGGCGCAGTAATCGAGATCACACGCAGGATCCTGATTGAAGATGTTGATCGTCGGGGGCGATATCTGGTGATGGATTGCCAATACGGTGAACACAGACTCCAAGCCACCTGCGCCGCCAAGCAAATGGCCGGTCATGGATTTGGTGGAATTGACCACCACCTTGGAAGCAGCATCACCCAGTGTGCGTTTGATCGCGACGGTCTCTGCGACATCGCCGAGTGGCGTTGATGTGCCGTGCGCGTTGATATAGTTGATTTGGTCGGCATTGACACCGGCATTGCGCATGGCCGAGACCATGCAGCGGCGCGCACCATCGCCATCTTCGAGCGGCGCGGTCATGTGATGCGCGTCGGCACTCATGCCAAAACCGAGCAGTTCGGCGTAAATTCTTGCACCGCGGGCTTTTGCGTGTTCGTACTCTTCGAGCACCATCACGCCAGCACCTTCGCCCAGCACGAAACCATCCCG
>JAJTGC010000124.1 GCA_021298975.1 Oxalobacteraceae bacterium | reverse complement strand
CTGGAGCAAACCATCGCCACTATGTCAGGTCTTTTGGCGGGCTTGGGTATCAAGATTGAAATTGCTTCGTGGCGCAATATCATTCCCAATGTGTGGTCCTTGCATATCCGTGATGCGCACTCGCCGATGTGTTTTACCAATGGCAAGGGAGCGACCAAGGAAAGTGCCCTGGCATCAGCCTTGGGTGAATATATTGAACGGCTCAGCAATAACCATTTCTATGCGGGTGCCTTTTGGGGTGACGACATTGCTCAGTCGGCGTTTGTTCATTATCCAAATGAGCGCTGGTTCAAGCCCGGACCTGACGATACGCTGCCGGTTGAGATTTTGGATGACTACTGCCTGCAGATCTACAACCCAGATGAAGAGTTGCGTGGCTCGCATCTGATTGATACCAACTCGGGTAATGCAGAGCGCGGTATCTGTTCGCTCCCCTTTGTGCGGCAATCCGATGGCGCGGTGGTGTATTTCCCGTCCAATTTGATTGAAAATCTGTTCGTCAGCAATGGTATGAGTGCCGGCAACACGCTAGCCGAGGCTCAGGTGCAATGTCTGTCTGAAATTTTCGAGCGCGCAGTCAAGCGTGAAATTCTCGAAGGCGAAATCTGTTTGCCCGATGTGCCGTCCGACGTGCTTGCGAAATATCCAGGCATTCTGGCCGGCATTCAAGGTTTGGAAGAACAGGGCTTTCCGGTGCTGGTGAAAGATGCATCTCTGGGCGGAACTTACCCGGTGATGTGCGTCACCTTGATGAACCCGCGCACCGGTGGTGTCTTTGCCTCGTTCGGTGCGCATCCAAGCTTTGAGGTGGCGCTGGAGCGCAGCCTTACGGAATTACTCCAGGGTCGTAGTTTTGAAGGCCTGAACGATTTACCCCCACCGACTTTTGAAAGTAACGCGGTTACTGAGCCCAATAACTTTGTTGAACACTTCATCGATTCCAGCGGCATCGTGTCTTGGCGTTTTTTCAGCGCCAAAGCGAATTTTGAATTCGTTGAGTGGGATTTTTCTGGTAAAGGCAACGCTGCGAATGCAGAGGAAGTCGCTACGCTGCTCGGCATTCTAGACGGTATGGGCAAAGAAGTTTACATGGCCACGTATGACCAGTTAGGTGCTATTGCTTGCCGAATTCTGGTGCCCGGTTATTCGGAAATTTACCCTGTCGAGGATTTGATCTGGGATAACACCAACAAGGCCCTGCTGTTTCGCGCGGATATTCTGAACTTGCATCGCCTGGATGATGCCAGCCTGGCGGCATTGTTAGATCGTTTGGAAAACAATGAGCTGGATGAGTATGCTGGCATCGCTACCTTGATCGGCATTGAGTTTGACGAGAACACGAACTGGGGCCAGCTGACCGTACTTGAGCTGAAGCTGCTGATTCATCTCGCCTTGAAGCAGTTTGAAGAAGCCCACGAGCTGGTTGGCGCCTTCCTGCAATATAACGACAATACGGTCGAGCGAAAATTGTTTTATCAGGCCTTGGATGTGGTGCTGGCGGTGTGGCTCGATGACGACTTGGCGCTGGATGACTACGAAGTCAACTTCCGTCGCATGTATGGCAACGCGCGGATGGATGCTGTCATCGGTTCCGTGGAGGGTAGCGTGCGCTTCTTTGGTTTAACGCCGACAAGCATGAGGCTGGAGGGACTCGATAGACACCATCGTCTGCTCGACAGTTACAGAAAATTGCATAAGGCGCGGGCTTGCGTGGTGACTGCCGTCGGCTAGATTTGCGAGCCGCGACGTGTCTGGGGAGGGTCGGAACACATGATAGGGTAACGTGCAGGTACACTTCTGTCCGCAGCCGATAACGAGTCACTTCGATAATAAGCGCGCGGGTTTGATTTTTTGGCTTCAAAAAGTTTCAAAAATTAAAACTATATAGCCTGTAGGCGATGCGGCTTTAACTTTTTCAAGGGAGTTTATATGCGATTTTTTCTGTTGCGCGCGATTGCGCTGACTGGGGCTCTGTTGCTCTTCTCGGGTGCTGCCTCGGCCGCCAGCTTTGATTGCGGAAAAGCGCGTCGTCCCTTGGAAAAACTCATCTGCAGCAGCCCGGAACTCGATGCCGCTGATACGCGGATGGGTGAGGTCTTCAAACAAGTCAATGCGGGTTTTCCCCTGAAAGGATTTTTGCTTGCCACGCAACGTGTGTTCTTATCGGCTTACCCCTACTGCATGACAGATGACAGCGGCAAATCACTTGCTGGCACAGAGGCGGCGCGCCGGTGTACCGTGATGGTTCGAGCCCGTACGGCTGAAATGGAAGCACAAGCGCTTGCCAAAATTTATTCAGATGCCGATGGCAAGTTCACACAAGACAGTCTGGCCATTCTGATCTACGCCGCCGATGGCCGTAAACGGATCCGTCTGTGGGGTAATTGGATGCCCGATGCCTATAATCCTCAGCCTTTCCCGGCTGGCATGTTGTGCGATCTTGATGAAGAGCTCAAGCCAGTCAAGGGGGGTTATATGATCTCCATGAGTGACGATGCCGTATTCAGCATCTCAGATGCCTCGGTCAATATCAGCGAGTACATCATGTGTACTCCGCGTAATGGGATTGGCGCTGGGTCTTACCGGCGGGTACGTTGAGTTTTTGATTGACGGTGGACGTCGGGCTTGGCGCATGCTGTACCCATTCCTGTGACCCTGTACCCAAATGAGTCCCGGCATTCAGTAGAAATTTCTGACTCCAGCTTGACCACCGTCCCTTTAAGGCACTGTATTTTTTGGCGCCATGTTAAAAAATATTGATTGGGACAGTCAGGTGTTTTATAACTTTGTCATTTCTTCCGAGACGGCTGCTTTGATATCTTTCAAGTAAGTCTCATAAGCATTTGCTTGTGATGATGGATCCATTCTTTGAAAATTTTCATTAATTGCATCAAATTTTTTCTGAAAATCTTCTGGTAAGCTATTTTTTAGTACTGTTCGAAGATTGTTATTGAAAAAAACTTTTTGTTCATTTCTTTTGCTGAAGTCATCTGCATCATGTATGTCCAATGTTCGTATGCGATCTATCCCATCTATCGCCTGATATTTGTCGCCGTCATTCCAGTTCTCAATCTGTTCGCGATAGGGCGAGAGCGATTGATTCATTCTCGCCATCCACTCGCTGGTAAGTTCGCCAGGTTGCGCTTGTGCTTTGTTAGTACTCACAGCGCCTGATAGTTCATTGGTCGTTTCGTCGATCAGTTTTTGGTAGGACGTTATTAGCTTGTTGAAATCTCCGCTATTGTGATATTTCTCATCGGCGGATTGAAATTTTCCGCGAATTTCTTGAGGAAGTATCTCGATAATCGCCTCTCTGAGGAGATTATTGAAGATGACTTTGTAAATATTTGCGCTGCCGTCATTGGCATTAGGTACGTAATCAAGGCGAAGTTGTTCTATTTTATTAATTAAATGGAACGGAGCGTCTTTCATTTTTCCGTCCGAATAATTCGGGATAGCGCTCGAGTACATCATGTGTGACAACACATGGAGTTTTTGGGCGGTGGTCAGTTGCGATAAGGGGCTGAGTTGTTTTTTAACCTCTTTTGAAAGTTGCTGGTAAAAAGCCGTTCTGTCCGGTTCATTACCCAACCGGTAGTTTTGTCGCACGGGTCTTGCGCTTGTTTCCATGGATCGAGTGCCCGCTAGCTGCCTGCCTTCCGAGGGGGCAGGCCTTGTGTCTACCATGGTCGCCTGCGGTGAGGGTGGAAACGAAGGTACGGGCGGGTACCAATTATTCTGAAAATAACTTGTTGGGGGCAGGGTAATGGCGTTGACATACGCAGGTATTACGGGTGTTGCCATCATCCCAGGAAGCGGATTATGTACCGGTTGCTGAATGGATTGCATCTGTTGTGCGGCTATTGGTTGTTGCATGTACTGGGGTTGTGGCATGTACTGCGCTTGTGGCACATACTGCGGCTGTTGCATGTACTGGGGTTGTTGCATGTTCAGTGTCTGCGGCATGGCAGGTATTTGCTGCGTGGTGACCGTTTGCTGAATGATGATGGTTTGTGGTGGGACATCCGGCATCTGCCGCCGTGAATCCCCGTTCAGCCTCGGATTATTTCTCTCATTGTCCAAGGCTTGTTTTTCCTCAGGCGTTTCTCGTCTCTGTGATTTATTGTCGGAAGCTCGTTCACGGGTGCTCGCGTTTGATGGATGCCCGTTTCTGCTTGTATGCGGGATGGATGGTGCTTTATTTATTTGTTCTTTTATATGCCGTACTTTCTCTGCATGCATCGTTTGAGAAGATTTTTTTCCAAACATAAGTGATGAAAAAGCGCGTTTTATTTTTTCAAATTTCAATGCAACATGCTTTTTTGCAATATAAATACTTTTATTTCCGGATAGAGGTTTTTTCGCATCGGTTCGTATCTCGCCTTGTGGGCGCCGGACTTCGATGGGAGAAGGCCTTGCTGCATCCATTGAAGTGCGTCTTGACATGGTTATACCCCCGACGAAAATTTTCTCTCTTTTTAAACCAATTCCTTGTTTTTCGGTGGGTTTCGATGTACTAGTTTTTCTGTGGTTTTTGATGCAGCTCGACGGTAAGTTTTCTTGGAAGAACTTCGGCGGGTGGGGTGCCGCTGAATCCCTTGCACATGTCTAGGGCCGCTGGTAACGGATAAGTTCGTGTCGGGGCGGGGTTGGCAGGGAACTGGTGGTGGGAGTGGTGTATTGGTTTGATACCCATGTTCTGGGTCAACAACAGTTGCGGGGTGCCTGGTTCAATAAACAGCGAATTTCGGAATTGCATCGGCGCCAAAGCCGCAAGCCGCTTCCGAAAAGGGACTGCGACCTTCTTCTCATTATCCACAATGTGGTCAACCACACGACAACACCGTTTATGTGCTCGACGCCAAGACCATCGATTTGTTTCACTCTACCTAGTTGAGAACTTTACTGCCACAGGGTTCCCGTTTTAATCACAAGTATGAAGGCCGTCAGTGCCAGGATGCCAGTGAACAGCAAACCGAGTAGGGCATGCGACCAGTCACGCGGACTTGGCCAGCCGGCGATCAGGCATTGCACAGCCACGAGTTTGATGCCTGCGCCCTGCAGTGACAGCAGCGGCAAGGTCATTGATTGAATAAGCAAGACACCACCGGCTGGCACCAGCGCCAGCGGCGCGAGGCCGACCGGCACGCTGTTCCACCAGCGCAGTCGGGTAAAGGCGACGGAACCCAAGATCCAGCCGCCCTCAGGTTTGCGGCGAGGGATCACCGACAGGGATACGGGCTTTGCACCCGTTAGCCAGCCTGCCAAAAAATGCAGAAGCTCATGGGCCAGTGTGCCGGGCCAGATCGACAATGCAAACAGCAAAGGCCAGCGGCGTAGCCAGAGCAGTGCGAGCATGAGCGCCAATAGCGCGGTGGCATGCAGACAGATTTCGGTTGTGGTCAGAGAACTTAACAGCGGCATCCTGAATGAGTCGGTTGGTCGCGAGGGAGCAATGGATCGACAGTATAAAAATTTGCAAATAGATAATGATGCGACAAGCGATTGGTCGGCGTCGCCACTGCAAACTTGCTAGTGCGCCTATACTGACCCAAGAAAGATACGCAGTTACTGCAGTCGATGGAAAAAATATTTCAAGTTCGTCATGTGTCACTGACCTTGTCACTATTTTTCACTGCCCTACCAATAGCACCACAGACCCACGCAATGACCTGACAGCCACGCAATTGCAAGGTCGATCAACATGGTAATGAGTAAAAACGGCAATCCGAAATACACCATCGCCCACAACCCGGCCAGCCAGGTTGGGCGAGGCTCGTGTAATTGGTAGCCCATGACAGTCCGGGCACGTCGTTTTTCAAGAAAGCGCTTCCACATGATTTTTTCAGTATTGGCAATTGAAGTCGTGCAGTGGCCATGATAGTTCATTGGGAGGGCCATGATGCGCACGACTGGGATGCGGTGCATGCTGCATCGTTAGGAGCTTTGCAACAAGACTGGGCCTATGGCGCCAGTCTTCAGCGCTTGGGTGTGAACGTATTGCGCGCCCGGGTCGTGCGCGATGGGCAAATTTTGGCTCAGGCGCAGTTCATCGTTCGGCAGTGGGGGCGTCTGGGCGCTATCGCTCTGTGTACGCGAGGCCCGGTGTGGCACCAACGACTTTCACCCGCCGAGGAATCAAAAGTCTATCAGGCGATGAAGCAGTCACTTCCGCTCACAGGCATTCGTTTTATGGTGGTCACGCCGGAAGTGCCCGCGGGGCAGGTACATGGGTTAAGACCTG
>JAJTGC010000055.1 GCA_021298975.1 Oxalobacteraceae bacterium | reverse complement strand
CAAGCCGAACAAATTATTTCAAGAGACCTTATGCCAATATCAAATCAAATTAAACATTTTTTTAATCCTGCCTCGCTGCGCGATGAAAATTCCGACAAGCCAGGCAAAACCAGTCAAGCGAAAGGATCAAATAAATCACTACGACAAATAACTGGGCCAAATCCCTCAATGACGAACTCGGGTTCAGTCAACGAAAAATCAACGCAATTATCCCAAAAAAATGGGACGAATATACGAAACATGAAGCCGCTGGCTGAGCCAGCTTCCGTCAATTATGTAAGCAGGACAATTCTGGCAATAAAGGAAAATAGGACGGAACTGAAAGCAATATTACGCGATGCGCAGCTTGCCAATTTCCCCTACACCCGAGATAAACAGAGTCTGCCTGAAGGCTATACAACAAACTCCGATCTCGCTACTTTAGGTGCCCAATTACTGGGTCTTGATGAATTGGCAGACGAACGCCACAGCGGAACCCTTGTTGATCCAAAAAGTGGGCTGACTGCAAGCTTGCTTGTGAATGAAACAAATAAAGAAATTGTGATTGTCTTCGGCGGAACAACATCCGGCAAGAAAACAGGAGGAGACCTGCTGGCACGCTCGCGTCCCGGTAAAAATTTCATGACGACTTTGTCGCAATGGGGTGCAAATTTCAAGGCAGCGCTAGGAGGTGTACCGAAAAGTTATAAGCAAGCTGCAGATCTGTCTGAAAAAATCCAAGGACTAACTAAAAAACAGATACAAAATAGTGAATCAAACTTCTCAAACTTTTCTGAATATAACTTGCGTCTTATCGGACATTCGAAGGGCGGCGGTGAAGCGATGTATGCCTCTCTCAAACAGATCACGCCAATAAATACCGTCACATTATGTCCATCACATTTAAGTGACGGCATAGTCAAGGGACTGCCGCTAGAAAATGTGAATCAAGCCAAGGAAAAAATCACAAGCTATTCACCGTATGGTGATCCCGTATCCGCCTTGCGCGGTCTGCCGGGGATCAGCGGATTGGGAACGGGTTATCACTTTGCAGGAGACACCAATGGCAACCCCATCGACTTTCATGACCAATTTCTCAGACACGTCAGACATTTCAGCGATCCGATTTTAAATTCTGCGGGAGGAACTCCCCTATCCCTACCAGCCTCTGCTTGACATTGATAGGCGTTGGCATTACAGCCCTGCCAACTTATCATGATTTTTTCGGTTGAGAAGATGACTGTCCAGGTAGTGCTGAGGTCTGATGGCGGGTATGCCAGCTTCGGTAATTTTATTTACGCAGCGTGAGATAAATCGCCAGTCCAATAATCGCTGGCACACCCAGTTCCACGACAAATACCCACCATTCCATTATCGCCTCGACAAAAATTTCAATAGCATGATGCCATAATCTGGCCAGTACCCTTTTTGCCGAATCAGTGCAGTCAAAGCAGACTTGATGACGACTCTGCTCATTCTGCAGATACATGGCGGGATTGTTATTAATACATCGCCTCGCTCAAGCCATGTGCGAACGTACCGATGCAATCGCGCCATCATCACGAGATGATTGCACCCGAGGACAACAGCGCCGGCCGCACAATTCCCAAAGGGAATTGTGCTCGATCACAAACGCCTGACTCATTGAGGACAAGTTTCTTTCCATAAAAAAATTGTGTCACAGATATTTTTTGAAGAAATGTCTTGTGAAACATCAACTCAAGTGTAAATTTCCATACGGCGCAGATAGCTTCGCCGCGATGAAAGCTCTACAGTGGCGCCCACCATTCAAGAGTTCATGACCATGGAAAATCACGCAATCATGCCGGAACAGGCTGCCGCACGCGTGTCCGAGCGCGAATCACGCCTGGAACAGATTGTGGCCAAGGTGCCGGGTCTGCTTTTTCAGATGCGCCAGGGATCGACTGGCCTGATTCAATTCAGCTTTCTTTCGGAACGCTGCGAAAGCCTGCTCGGCATGCCACCCGAGTCTTTGTACGCCAACGCACGTCAACTCTTTGCACAGATCATTGATGAAGACCGTGAGAGCTGGTCCTCCCAGTTACGCGAGTCGGCAGAAAAACTGGAAGTGCTCAGCTGGGAAGGTCGCATTCGGATTGACGCATGGAAGGATACCAAATGGATCAGTGTGCGCGCTACGCCTGAGGATGACGGAGAGAATGGCATTCAGTGGACAGGGCTGATGACAAATATCAGCCATAGCAAATTTCACGAGCATGCGTTGCGTCAGTCGCGTGCAGAACTTGCGGATCTTTACGTGTACCTCAATCATGAGCAGGAGGAAGAACACACGCATATCCGGCAGACTTTACATGATGACCTGGGAGGCAATTTATCCGCATTGAAAATGATGCTGACCCATTTATGGGAGACGGCGTCCGATACCAACGAATTCCTGACGCAAAGACCTTACATCGACAAGCTCATCAGCCGCTCATTACGCTCGGTGCAGCAAATTGCGACCGAGATTCGCCCGGGTATTCTGGATGCAGGCATCGTCGCCGCTCTGGATTGGCTGGCGACTGAACAGGAGAACCAGACCGGTATCCTTTATGAAATCCGCTGTAACGCTGAAGCCATTGCACTGGATCCTTCGCTGTCTACCAATTTGTTCAGGATTGCACAGGCGGCGTGCGCCAATATTCGTGAATACGCTCAGGCCAGTGCTGCCGAGATACACCTTTACGATGGCTGTTCTGAATTACTGATGGAAATCATCGATAACGGCAAAGGCTATCCCTCATCGGCGCAAGCGAACACGCCACTGAATTATCGCCTTCGCGAAATACGAGAACGCGTTGCCTTGTCAGGCGGCAGCTTTTCGATGGCATCTCGACCGGGCAAAGGTACCCTGATCAGTCTGCGTGTGCCGCTGCCGGAAAAGCACCCGATCGATGCATGAGAACCCGTCGCCAGATAGACTCACAGTTCATAGCTCTCTTTCTGCCCCGCCAATACCTGCTCGACCAGCTTGCGCGACAAACTGGGTGCAAGCAATTCAATGAACGTGAATACATAGCTGCGCAAATACGCGCCCTCCTTCAGGGCGACTCGCGACAGATTGGTGCCGAACAAATGGCCTGCAGATAGGGCTGCCAGATTGACATCGCGAGCCGCGTTGTAAGCCAGACCCGCGATGATGCCAATGCCCATGCCAAGCTCGACGTAAGTCTTGATGACATCGGCATCAATGGCTTCGAGAATCACATCCGGCTTGAGCCCCCGCCGTGCGAAGGCCTGATCAATCTTGTTGCGTCCGGCGAAGGCCGTGTCGTAGGTAATCAGCGGATAAGCCGCGATGTCCTCCAGGGTCAGGTTTTTCTGTCGGGCCAGCGGATGCTCAGGTGGCGCCACCACCAGATGCTCCCACTGAGAACAAGGCATGGATACCAGACCGTCAATATCGGCGATCGCTTCGGTGGCAATCGCCAGATCGGCCTGACCATTGAGCACCATCTCGGCGACCTGCCGGGGATTTCCCTGCAAGAGCGACAGACGCACTTTCGGAAATTTTTGCGCAAACGCCTGCACGACGGTGGGCAAGGCGTAACGCGCCTGGGTGTGGGTAGTGGCAATCGTGAAGCTGCCGGAATCCTGGGCGGCAAATTCCTTGCCGATGCGCTTGAGACCCTCGACCTCTTGCAGGATCAGTTCCACCGATTTCAATACGTCTCGTCCCGGCTCGGTCAGACCGCGGATGCGCTTGCCATGGCGCGTGAAGATGTCGATGCCCAGCTCTTCCTCCAACTCGATGATCGCCTTGGATACGCCGGGCTGCGAGGTGAATAGCGCCTTGGCAGCCTCGGTCAGGTTGAAGTTTTGCCGCACGGCCTCGCGGACGAAGCGAAATTGATGAAGATTCATGATCTATCCAATACAACTATGACAATTAGTTTCATAAAGATAATAAATTGGCCCAGATTCAGCCAACGACCTTGGACTTCGCCCTTTCTGTCGCCCCAGCCTTATCGTTGGAACTCGGCCATCACTGACTTCCGGCCCACATGCGCATCTGCTTATATCCAAGAATCATATAAGCAAATAAATACTATGTTGTTTGGAATAAGCAAGGAGTTTATTAGCATTCTGGCTTCTTTGCGCGAGGCCTTATGACTTTGACTTATGTTGTGTCGGGATTTGCTGTGGGCCTGCTGGTGGGCCTGACCGGCGTTGGTGGTGGTTCACTGATGACCCCCTTACTGACGCTGTTTTTCGGCATCAATCCGACCGTGGCGGTCGGTACCGACCTCGCCTTCGCCGCCATCACCAAGAGCGCCGGAACCATCGCACATCGGGTTAAAAATAATGTGCACTGGGACATTGTGAAACGCCTGTGCCTGGGCGCACTGCCCGCTGCCGTCGTGGCCACCATCGGACTGAAGTACTTCGGCGCGCTGGACAAGCACATCGGCCAGATCATTCGCTACGCGATCGCCTTCTCGGTGATCCTGACCGTCATTGCCATCATTTTCAGAGGTCGCATGCAGGCCTGGATGAATGCGCATCCCGAGAAACAGCTCCACGGACGTGTTCAGGTCGTCGCCACCATCATTGCGGGCGCTGGTATTGGGGCGCTGGTCACGGTGTCGTCGATCGGCGCCGGCGCAATCGGCGCAACCATTCTGGTTTTGCTTTATCCGAACCTGAAACCCGCCGAAATCGCAGGCACCGATATCGCTTACGCCGTGCCTTTGACAGCGATCGCGGCATTGGGTCACTGGTGGCTGGGCTCGATCAACTGGGTGCTGCTGGCAACCCTGCTGCTGGGTTCCGTACCCGGCATCACGATCGGATCGCTGCTGGCACGCTCAGTCCCTGAAAAATTCCTGCGCGGACTGCTCGCGACCACGCTGACCGGTGTGGCGGCCAAGCTCGTGCTTTGAAACGAATCACTTAAGGATCCTCATGTACCGCTACGATCAATACGACCACCAGATTGTCCGTGAACGCGTCGCGCAGTTCAGGAGCCAGGTGGAACGCCGCCTGTCAGGCGAACTGACTGAAGATGAATTCCGCCCACTGCGTCTGCAAAATGGCCTCTACCTGCAGCGCCACGCCTACATGCTGCGCGTGGCCATTCCCTACGGGCTGCTGTCATCCACGCAGATGCGCAAGCTCGGACACATCGCGCGCAAATTCGATCGTGGCTACGGGCATTTCACAACACGCCAGAATATTCAGTACAACTGGATAGAACTTGAGCAGTCACCCGAGATACTGGCTGAGCTCGCCTCGGTGGAAATGCACGCGATTCAGACCTCGGGCAATTGCATACGTAACATAACCTCGGACCAGTTCTGTGGTGTCGCGGCGGACGAGCTCGCAGATCCGCGCGCCTATATTGAAATACTGCGCCAGTGGAGCACCTTCCACCCGGAGTTTGCCTGGCTTCCTCGCAAATTCAAGATTGCCGTCAATGCTGCTGCAGAAGATCGCGCAGCGGTTCAGGTACACGATATCGGACTGAACCTGATCAAAAACGACGCCGGTGAACTCGGCTTTCAGGTACTGGTCGGTGGTGGTCTGGGTCGCACACCGATCATTGGCAGCGTCATACGCGAGTTCCTCCCATGGAAGCATCTGCTGAGCTATACCGAAGCGATCATGCGCGTCTATAACCAGTATGGCCGCCGCGACAACAAGTACAAGGCACGTATCAAGATTCTGGTGAAGGCGGTGGGTGCGGAAGAGTTCGCCCGTCAGGTTGAAGCCGAGTGGCTCGATCTCAAAGACAGTCCTAGCACGATCACCGCCGAAGAACTGGCGCGTGTCGCCAGCTATTTCAAGCCGCCCGCCTATGAGCCGCTCACAGATGATGATGCGCTATTGCAGCAGCAGCGCGGCGACAACAAGGCATTTTCCAACTGGCTCACGCGCAATGTCAGGCCACATAAAGCACCGGGCTATGCCATCGTCACGCTGTCACTGAAAAAAACCGGCACCCCGCCCGGCGATGCGACCGCCGAGCAAATCGACTTCGTGGCCGACCTTGCCGACCGCTACAGCTTCGGTGAACTGCGCGTGACGCATGAGCAGAATCTGGTGCTGGCCGATGTCAAGCAGTCGGATCTGCTCGCACTGTACAAAGAAGCAAAAACGCATGGCCTGGCAACTGCCAACATCGGTCTGCTGACCGACATCATCTGCTGCCCGGGGGGTGACTTCTGCTCGCTGGCCAATGCAAAATCCATCCCGATCGCCGAAGCGATTGCCGAGCGTTTCGACAATGTCGATTTTCAGCATGACATCGGCGACATTGAACTCAATATTTCAGGTTGCATTAACGCCTGCGGTCATCATCACGTCGGCAACATCGGCATTCTCGGCGTCGACAAGGATGGCTCGGAGTGGTATCAGGTCTCCATCGGAGGCGCCCAGGGTAACGAGAGTGCCATTGGCAAGATCATTGGCCCCTCCTTTGCAGCCGGCCAAATGCCTGAAGTAATCGGCCGTCTGCTGGAGGTTTACGTGCGGGAGCGCATCGAAGAAGAGCTGTTCATCGATACCGTCAATCGGATCGGCATCAACCCGTTCAAAGACCATGTGTATGCCTCGCCAATCGCGGGTCATACCTACCAAGCCGGAGAGGACGCGTATGCGTAAGATCATCAAAGACAAGGCTATCGTTGATGACCATTGGACTGTGCTCACACTGGCCGAAAACGAGTTGCCCGAAACCATGTCAGTACCCGCGGGTCAGCAGATCGTGCCGCTGCAAGTCTGGCTCGCACAAAAAACGACACTCGCTTCGCGCACAGACATCGGCGTATGGCTGGCGAGCAGTGAACGACCCGAGCAACTGAGAGAGGATATCGCCAGCCTGTCCCTGATCGCGGTTGATTTCCCCGTCTTCTCTGATGGGCGCGGCTATTCGATTGCGTTCAATCTGCGCAGTCGCCTCGGCTTTGACGGCGAGATACGGGCTATTGGCGACGTACTGCGCGACCAGCTTTTTTACATGCAGCGTGTCGGCTTCAACGCCTTTGCAACCCGAGAAGATCGCAGTATCGAAGATGCGCTCAAAGGGCTGACCGATTTTTCGGATGTCTATCAGACCTCGTGGGATCAGAAGACACCCCTGTATCGTCGCATGTCGCGCCCCGCTGCCCAGGATATGTCATGAGCAGCGCACACTACGACGACGTGCTTTCGGGTACGCGCTCACTGCTCGAGCGTATCGCCGCTGATTTTTCGCCGGCAGTTTTCGCCTCTAGTCTCGCGGCTGAAGACATGGTGATTACCGACCTGATCTTGCGCGCCAAGCTGCCAATCACGATATTCACGCTGGAAACCGGTCGTCTGCATGCAGAAACAGTGGGCATGATCGACCGCATACGCGAGACTTATGCGTATGAAGTCGTGCTGTACAAACCGGAAGCTGCTGCCGTGGCATCCTATGTCGCCGCCAATGGACTGAATGCGTTTTATGACAATATCGAGATGCGCAAGGAATGCTGCCGCATCCGCAAGGTCGAGCCACTCAAGCGCGCACTGACAGGCAAGCAAGCCTGGATTACGGGCCAGCGCCGTGCGCAATCCACGACCCGCAGCGAACTTGCGATGCAAGAACATGATGCCGCGCATGGCCTGCAAAAATTCAATCCGCTGGCGGATTGGTCCGAGGATGATGTCTGGCATTACATTCGCAGCCATCAGGTTCCCTATAATCCGCTGCACGAAAAAGGCTATCCTTCGATCGGGTGTGAGCCCTGCACGCGCGCCATCGAGCCGGGTGAAGACATACGCGCTGGCCGCTGGTGGTGGGAATCACCCGACAGCAAGGAGTGCGGTCTCCATGTGGTTGATGGCAAACTGATCCGCATCCAACCCGCTCCCACCGAGATATCGACATCATGAATTCGACTGCAGACAATAAATACTTCATGGATGCTGCCAGTAACCGTCATCTGGATTGGCTGGAGTCCGAGTCCATTCACATCATGCGTGAAGTCGCCGCGGAGTGCAGCAATCCTGCGCTGCTTTTCTCGGGCGGCAAAGACTCGGTTGTCCTGCTGCGCATAGCAGAAAAAGCTTTCCGCCCTGGTAAATTCCCCTTCCCGCTGGTGCATATCGATACCGGACATAATTTCGAGGAAGTGATTCGTTTTCGTGATCAGCGCGTCGCTGAATTGGGCGAGCGTCTGATCGTGGGATCGGTTGAAGATTCGATCAAGCGCGGCACAGTCCGCCTGCGCAATCCGCACACGGATTCGCGTAATGCAGCCCAGGCGGTGACGCTGCTGGAAACGATCGCCGAACACAAATTCGATGCCTGCATCGGCGGCGCCCGCCGCGATGAAGAAAAAGCGCGCGCAAAAGAACGTATCTTCTCCTTCCGCGATGATTTCGGCCAGTGGAACCCGAAGGCACAGCGTCCCGAGCTCTGGGATCTGTACAACACGCGCGTTCACCCCGGCGAGAACATGCGGGTCTTCCCTATTTCCAATTGGACCGAGCTGGATGTCTGGCAGTACATCGCCCGTGAAAAACTGGCGCTGCCGACGATCTATTTTGCCCATGACCGCGAAGTCATTCCCCGCAATGGATTGCTGGTGCCACTCACACCGCTGACGCCGGCGCAGGAGGGTGAGCGAGTTGAGACACAGACCGTCCGGTTCCGTACGGTCGGCGATATTTCCTGCACCTGCCCGGTAGCGTCGACCGCATCGACGGTGGACGCCATCATCGCCGAGACCGCCGTGACACAAATTACCGAACGCGGCGCCACGCGCATGGATGATCAGACCTCCGAAGCCTCCATGGAAAAGCGCAAGAAAGAGGGATATTTCTGATGAACGCAATCGCTGACAAAAACCTGATGCAAGCCAACCCGATCCAAGCCGATGCACGAACCGACTCCCACACCCATGAACGCGGGCTACTGCGTTTCATTACCGCCGGCTCGGTTGACGATGGCAAGAGCACACTGATTGGTCGACTGCTGTTTGACAGCAAAGGCATCTTTGCTGACCAGCTCGATGCAATCTCCCGTGCACGCCACAAACGCACCGTCGGTGACATGGTGGATTTATCCCTGCTGACCGATGGACTGGAAGCCGAGCGTGAGCAAGGCATCACCATTGATGTCGCCTATCGCTATTTCGCGACGCCCAAGCGCAAATTCATCATTGCCGACACCCCCGGGCATGAACAGTACACGCGCAATATGGTGACCGGCGCATCGACAGCGGACGCCGTGATTATTCTGGTGGATGTGTCCAAAGTAGCGTTTGGTGACGATGGCAAGGCCGAGCTGCTGATTCAGACCAAGCGCCATTCCACCATTGCCAAGCTGCTGCAAATCGAGCACGTGATTGTTGCGGTCAACAAGATGGATCTGGTGGACTACGACCAATCGGTTTACGACCGCATCATCTCTGCATATGCAGAATTTGCCGCGCAATTGGGCCTGAAAAATGTGCGCCCCATTCCGCTGTCTGCACTGGCCGGCGACAACGTAGTCACACGCAGCGAGAACATGCCCTGGTATGCGGGTCCGACACTGATTGACTTGCTCGAATCCTTGCCCGTGCACGACAACGAACACACCCAAGCCTTGCGCTTCCCGGTACAGCTGGTGGCGCGCCACAACGGCCATGAGGCCAATGACTTCCGCGGCTACATGGGGCGCATCGAAGCAGGCACGGTTCACAAAGGTGACAAGCTTCTGGTGCAACCAACGGGCTTGTCAGTGACGGTCAAAGACATACTCACGCTGGACGGCTCGCTGGAGCATGCCACTGCAGGGAAATCAGTGACCATTCTTTTGGAAGAATACGTCGACATCTCGCGTGGTGACATGCTGGTCGCGGCAGATGCACCTGCTACCGTGCTCAAGCACGTGACGGCCGATGTGTGCTGGCTGTCGGAAGAGCCACTGGACCTGCGCCGCAAGTACTGGCTCAAGCACACCACGCGTCAGGTGGCTGCAAAGGTGACTTCGCTGGACTCGCTGCTTGACATCAACACGCAACAGCAGCACAGCGGCGATACCCTGACGCTCAATGGCATTGCACGCATCACCCTCACTGTTCAACAACCGCTCGCCGCAGATGGCTATGAGCAAAGCCGCTCTACCGGCAGCTTCATCCTGATCGATGAAATCTCGCACCAGACCGTCGCGGCGGGCATGATTCGTCTGGGCTGATTGCTGCACTGATAAACTGCGCTCATGCAGGATCCATTCAACAGACCGATCCGAACGCAACCGGGTCGCGTCTGGCTGGTGGGCGCCGGTCCCGGCGCAGCCGATCTCATTACCGTTCGCGGCGCTACTGTGCTGCGTGATGCCGACATCGTTTTGCATGATGCGCTGGTCACGCCCGATGTTCTTGCACTGTGTTCTCAAGCTGATCTGGTTTCAGTTGGCAAGCGCAGCGGTCAGCGCTCCACAGCGCAGACACTCATCAACCGGCAATTGATCGCTTGTGCGTTTCGGTATGATCGCGTCGTGCGCCTCAAGGGAGGTGATCCCATGCTGTTCGGGCGTGCCGACGAAGAGCTGCAGGCGCTTGAATCCGCGGGTATTCCGTATGAAATCGTCCCCGGTATCACGACCGCTTTTGCAGCCGCTGCTGCGATACGCCAGCCACTCACCAAACGCGGCGTCGCGCGTAACGTGGCTTTTTTTACATCCACCACAGGCAAAGGCGAAACCGATCAGGCGGCGCTTCCGACCTGCGACACGCTGGTGCAATATATGGGTGGACAAGAAGCCATAGAAACCGCAAAGCGTTTACTGGCACATGGCAAAGCGCCTGAGACACCCGTGATTGCCATTGAAAATGTCAGTCGTACCGATCAGCGCGTCATGCGCATGACGCTCGATGCGATGTCCAAGGGCATACCTGCTTGTGAAGGGCCCGTACTCGTGATGATCGGCGAGGCCCTGCGGCCGAGAATCGCCATGCCTTGAGAAGACGGTAAAAAAATGCGCGCTTGAGGTCCAGCCAGCGCAGAGACGCAACGCGCCAGCAGGACCCATCAGGGGTGTGGCGGCACCTTGATCAAGACACTCGGATTTTGCTGACGCAATAAGCAGCAATCGCATCAAGCACCGCAGGACTCTCGCCCACGGCGTCGCTGACGTGTAGCGACACATCAGGATATTGCACTCGCAGAGATTCGATCAACGGTGGAAGATCACGCAGCACATGCCCCCCCTGCCCCAGAAACACGGGTACCACGCTGATTTCCGTGCAGCCTCGCTCTGCCAGCTGAGAGATGACGGCCGGCAGCCGCGGCTCCATCAGTTCGAGGAAAGCGAGTTCAACGGCAGTATCAGGCAGACTCGACTGCGCAATCGTCTGTAATTTCTGAAAAGGCTGAGCCCAGCGCGGATCACGCGCGCCATGGGCAAACAGTACCAGTGCTTTTTGCATCGTCATCAATGTCTCTCCACCCATCGACAGGCACTGATGGCCGCAAACAGGAACAAGGCGCTCGGCGCAATGGCCGTCATGAAAGGGGGCCAGGTGTTCAGCAAGCCAATATGCGAAAAAAGGCTGTTAAGCAACTGGAACGATACGCCAATCATGATGCCTATAAAAATTTTCAGTGACAAACCACCGCTGCGCGACTGAAGATAAGCAAACGGCAATGCCAGCGCCATCATCACGAACACGGCAAGCGGATAGAACAGCTTGGTCCACAAGGCGATCTCATAACGATCCGTCCGTTGGCGGTTTTCCTCCAGATGCCGGGTAAATACAATCAGATCCAGTGCCGACATCCTGTAGGGGTCGGAAATGAGCACGGCCATGATCTCTGGCGTGATGTCTGATGTGAGCGTGCTGGAATCGAAGGTGTACTGGGTGATGACAGCTGACTGACCCGGAGTTCGCTGACCGGCGTCCCGAGCAAATCGCATCTCTTTGACCCGATCCAGACGCCACTGATTATTGTCGAGAAAATGTCCTTCGTCTGCCGTAATCAAGGTCATCAGGCGCATCTGATTATCGACCTCGTAAATCCAGACCGACCGCAGCGCTCCACTGAGCTCCACCTTGCCTGCATTCAGGAACCGCGAACCCGTGATTTGCTTGGTCACCGGATCGCGAAGCACATCCTTGGCCCACAATCCCGAACGAAACTCGGATGAGATAGTCGCACCTTGCATACGCCGCTTGGAATTCTCCCGAAAATCATTGAAGCGCGGCGCAACGAATTCGCCCAGCACGAAGGTCAGCACGGCAAACACGATCGCGATCGGTAACAGGATGCGAATGACACCCGACATGGACAGCGAGGAAGCCCGCATGACAGTGAATTCGGAACGTGCAGCAAGCTGGGCCATCACATAAATGGTGCCGATCAGCGCGGCAATCGGCATCACCTGATAGGCATAATTCGGCAGCCCGAGCGACACATACAGGAATGCATGCTCGATGCGGTAGCCTCCCTGACCCACTGACTTGATCTCGCTCATCATGTCAAGAAAAGCGAACAATGCGAGAAAGGCGACCAGAACAAAAGCGACAGAACGATAAATTTCGCTGGCAAAATAACGCCGAAGGACCGTCATGCTGCGCCTCCGGAGCGCGGCAGAATGATGCGACGTACCAGCGTCAGCCAGGCCGATGGATGCCCGCGCATGTTGGGGTTATTCCGCCAGAAAAATAACAAGACAATCAGCGCGCCCGCCGCCACATGCAAGGGCCACCACGACATGCCAAACGAGGTCTTTCCCTGTGCCACCATCGCTTGCATGATGCTGGTGGCATTGTAGTAGGTCACCGCCAAGAGCAAGGCAATCATCAGATTGAGTGTGCGACCGCGCCGCGGATTCACAAAACCCAGCGGTATGGCGAGCAGCATTTGCATCAGACAAGTGAAGGGGGCGGAGATGCGAAACAGCAGCTCGGCGAGGTTGTTGGGAGTCGGATCGGTGATCAATTCCACCGTGGGGAGTACCCGTGCAGACTTGTTTTCCGCGAGCTCTTTGGTATTGCTGGCGATGACCACCGTATATCGCTCGAAATCCATGATGCGGAACTCGGACGAACCCGGCATGCCATCGTAGCGGCGGCCATCAAAGAGCTGTAGCAGCTTGTTACCGCTGGCATCAATACGCACCGCACCCTCGCGCGCCAGAACCACGCCGGCCTCCTCGTTTTGATTCTGGCTGAGAAAAACGTTATTTACTTGGGTGGTGTCCGATGACAGTCCCTCGACAAAGAATACTTTTTGCCCGTTGGCCGACTCCTGAAATTTTCCCGGCGATACACGCGAAATATCCTCCCGGTTGCG
>JAJTGC010000054.1:4282-17538 GCA_021298975.1 Oxalobacteraceae bacterium | reverse complement strand
GGCACTTTCTCTGACGGCAAGTTATGGACGCAGGTCAGTGATCCGCGGCACTACGGTCGCAAGGTACTGGAAGAATTCGTCAAGGCCGATGCGCCTCCCGAAATCATGTACGTCAGCAAGCCGCACATTGGTACTTTTCGTTTGGTCAAGATGATAGAGCAGATGCGTGCCAACATTATCGCGTTGGGCGGCGAGTTTCGCTTTGAGCAGAAGGTTGATGGCCTCGAGATTGTGAATGGAAAGCTGCACGGGCTGCATTTATCGACAGGCGAGCAGATCGAGGCAGACCACGTGGTACTCGCCATAGGTCACAGCGCGCGCGACACGTTTCAGATGGTGCATGAGGCGGGCGTTCATGTGGAAGCCAAGCCTTTCTCCATCGGCTTTCGAATCGAACACCCGCAGTCACTGATCGATCGGGCACGTTTCGGCGTGAATGCCGGTAATCCTATCCTTGGTGCTGCCGACTATAAACTTGTGCATCATGCGAGTAACGGGCGCTCGGTTTACAGCTTTTGCATGTGTCCCGGCGGGACGGTGATTGCCGCAGCATCCGAGCCGGGGCGAGTGGTGACCAATGGCATGAGTCAGTACTCGCGCAATGAGCGCAACGCGAACGCCGGTATCGTCGTGGGTATCACCCCGGCGGATTATCCGGACGGACCGCTGGCCGGTATTGATTTTCAGAGGGCAATCGAGTCACGTGCTTTTGAGGTGGGGGGCGCAGATTACGACGCGCCCGGCCAGTTGGTCGGTGATTTCATTGCCGCACGGCCGTCAACGGCCTGGGGTTCCGTAACACCGTCCTATCAACCCGGTGTCAAACTGGGCAGTCTCGATCCGGTATTGCCAGCGTATGCGATTGAGGCCATTCGTGAAGCCTTGCCCGCATTTGACAAACAAATTCGTGGATTCGCCATGCACGATGCAGTACTCACCGGTGTCGAGACACGCACGTCCTCGCCAGTACGCATACGTCGGGATCAGAATTTTCAGAGCATCAATACCGTTGGTCTCTATCCGGCGGGTGAGGGTGCTGGCTATGCCGGCGGGATCATGTCAGCCGCGATTGATGGCATTCGTGTTGCCGAAGCAGTAGCATTGTCGATTTGTGCACGCCACAAATGACATGGGCCGCATCAGCGGCCCATGGTGATCGTTCAACGATCTTCGAACAGTACAGCGCGTGCTTGTTACTTCTTCGAGCGAGCAGGCTTTTCAGTGGCAGGCACGAAATGCTTGGTTGCTTCAGTCATGCTGTCTTCCATCGTCTCTGCTGCTTGCTTGCCCACCTTGACGAGTTGTTCGTAAGCGGCGCTTGCATTGGCAACGCTTGCCTTGAGCATGGAGATGGCGTTTTCTGTGCCGGCCGGTGCTGCTTTCGACAGATCGTCGATCAGCTTGTTCACCTGACGCGATGTTTCGCTGATGCGAGCTTCGGTGACTTTGGTGAAGTCCGCCTGAGCGCGGGTCGCAATGCTGGCGACATGACGTCCGTAGGCGAGAACTTTTTCCGCGTTAGGCTGGGCTTGTGAGGATGTCAGGGCAATAATTTCCTGCGGATCTTTTGCAGAAAGAATTTGTTGCGCGGCAGCAGAGGTCTGCTCGAGCGATGCTTTTGCCGTGGCGATGTTCAGTTCGGCCAGTTCGGCCATGCTGTGCAGGGCTCTGTTTGCGAAGTCGTTCATCGCAGCCATCTGGGCTTCAAAGGTTGCTTTCGTGGCATTGGAAAACTGATCAGCGGTAGAAGACATGGTGTTTCTCCTTGTTGTTTGGGTTAATTAGAGTCAGCGCCAAATTCATGGTGCGGCGCAACAAGGCGGATTTTACGGCCTTCCAACCCACTGTCAAGTATTTTTTTGTGCGGCACAACAAAAGTAGTGCAGGTTGACCTTCGAGGGTGCCGTTTCAATAAGGTTTTCCGCAAAAAAGCCAGTGTTTATCCGGTTTTTCGGAGAATTGACTGACAGACTCCTATAATCCGTGATCCGTCTACGAGTGCAACTCCGAATGAATACCGCGCATTATGCTCACTGGCCCTCAGGCCTCCCCCACCAGCTCAGCCCGCCAGAGACCAGCGTTTACGTCAATCTCGACGTTTCCGCTCGCCGATATCCGAACAAAGCAGCGCTGATTTTTTATGGTCGCGACATCAGCTACCGCGCGCTGCAAGAAGAAGTCGATGCGCTGGCGGGCTACCTGCAGCAGGTGTGTGGCATCGCCCGAGGCGACCGGGTGCTTTTGCATATGCAGAATTGCCCTCAGTTCGTGATTGGTTTTTACGCCATCCTGCGCGCAGATGCCGTTGTGGTGCCGGTAAATCCCATGCTGCTGACAGATGAGTTACGTCACACCGTTGAAGACAGTGGCGCGCGGGTCGCTTTGTCTGCTCAGGAGCTGCTGCCCCAGCTAAAGCCGCTGCGCCTCGACGGCTTGATCGAGCATGCGGTCATTGCTCGTTATGCCGATTACATCGGCGACAGTGATGACCCATTGCCCGACTGGGCACAAAGCGGCCCTCTGTCTGAGACCGATCCGATGTTCACTGCATGGGGTTCGGCAGTCGCCGCAGCGAAGCAGCCAGCGCTGCATCAGGCCGGACCGGATGATCTGGCTTGCATGCCCTACACTTCCGGCACGACCGGCCGGCCCAAGGGCTGTATGCACACGCACAGCAACATGATGTTCCCGGTGGTCAGCGCTGCGCTGTGGTCAGGGGGATCGCCAGACCACAAGGTGCTCGCCTGCCTGCCCATGTTTCATGTGACTGGCATGCAAATCAGCATGAACACCGCGATCTACATGAGCGCGACCCTGATCATTATGCCCCGCTGGGATCGTGATCTTGCGGGCCGCTGGATTACGCGTTATCGGATCACCAGCTGGACAAGTATCCCCACGATGATGATCGATTTCCTCTCCAATCCACGGCTTGAGGACTATGACATCAGCTGCCTGAAACGCGTGTCGGGTGGCGGCGCGGCGATGCCCGCGGCCATTGCGCAAAAACTGCTCGATCTGACGGGTCTGCGCTATATGGAAGGCTATGGCTTGTCCGAGACGATCGGCACTACCCACTCCAACCCCATGCAAAAGCTCAAGCAGCAATGTCTGGGCATACCGATTTTTTCGGTTGATTCTCTAGTCATTGATCCGCACACCCACGCCACGCTACCGGCCAATGAGGTGGGGGAGATCATCATGCACGGGCCGCAGATTTTTCGAGGTTACTGGGGTGATGAAGAAAAAACCCGCGAGGCCTTTATCCAGATTGACGGCAAATCTTTTTTTCGTTCAGGCGATCTTGGTTATGTGGATGAGGACGGTTTTTTCTTCTTTACAGATCGCCTCAAACGCATGATCAACGCCAGTGGCTACAAAGTCTGGCCCGCCGAGGTAGAGGCCATGATGTATCGTCATCCCGATATCCGTGAATGCTGCATCATCGCCGCCAACGATGATTATCGCGGTGAGACCGTCAAAGCCGTCGTAGTTCTGAAAGACGGCGCCCATCTCACGGCAGAAGCACTCATTCAATGGTCGCGCGAACAAATGGCCGCGTACAAAGTGCCGCGTCAGGTTGCCTTCGTCGACACGCTGCCGAAGTCAGCGACGGGAAAAGTCATGTGGCGTCAATTGCAGGAAGCCGAGCAACAGACATGACGATTGTGCTGTCGACGCTGAATGCACGCTATTCCCATACCTCGCTGGGTTTGCGCTACCTGCTGGCCAACATGGGCGAATTGCAGTCACAAACACAGATACAGGAATTTGTGATCGGCGTGCGCGCTGCGGATGTCGTGGAAAAGCTGCTCGCGTGCCAACCGCGTCTGATCGGGTTTGGCGTTTATATCTGGAATGTTGATGAGCTCACGCACATCGTGGCGCTGTTGAAGCGCGTCGCACCGGAGGTCACCATTGTGCTCGGTGGCCCGGAAGTCTCGCATGAGACCAGTGACCAGCGCATCATCGCCCTGGCGGATTACGTCGTGACAGGGTGGGGAGATGCGACCTTTCCACGGCTGTGCGCAGATATTCTGCAGGGGCCCAAGCCGCTGATGAAAATTCATGCGGGCGAACAGCCTCCCATGGATCAGATTGCTTTGCCCTATGCGTATTACAACGCCGAAGACATCGCGCAGCGTACCGTGTACGTCGAAGCTTCTCGGGGTTGCCCGTTCAAATGCGAGTTTTGTTTGTCTGCGCTCGACAAGACCGCGTGGCCATTTCCACTGGATGATCTATTGCGCGAACTTGAATCACTGCATGCGCGCGGCGCCAGAGTCTTCAAATTTGTGGATCGTACATTCAACCTGAATATCAGCAACAGCCTTCGTGTTCTGCAATTTTTTCTCGACAAACACCAAGATCAGCCAGACGATCCTGTTTTTGCGCATTTTGAATTGGTGCCGGATCACTTGCCGGATGCGCTGAAAGACAGCCTGCGAAAATTCCCGCCGGGCGCATTGCAATTCGAAATCGGTATTCAGAGTTTCAATCCAGAGGTTCAGGCCCGCATCAGCCGCAAACAAAACAATGAAAAGGCGATGGCCAATTTGCGTTGGTTGCGCGAGGACACCCACGCCCATTTGCACGTCGATCTGATCATGGGCTTGCCTGGCGAGGATATCGACAGCTTTGCACGCGGCTTCGATCAGCTGGTTGCTTTGCAGCCGCATGAAATTCAGATCGGCATACTCAAACGCCTGCGTGGTACGCCAATCATCCGTCATACAGAGGCATATGGCCTGGTATTTGATCCGGCACCGCCTTATCAGATTCTTGCGACCAAGGGTATTGATTTCAATTCGATGCAAAGACTGGTGCGGTTTGCTCGTTACTGGGATCTGGTAGCAAACTCGGGGCGTTTTTCTGAACGTCTGCCCGATATTTTGAGTGATACACCGTTTAGCCGATTTCTTGCGCTGTCAGATTGGTTGTATGCGAACACCGATGCGACGCACCGTATCTCTCCCGAGAGACTTGGCCGCTTGTTGGATACGTGGTTGCGAACCCAGTCTGCAGACGGTGCTGAAAATCCGGCGGATCAGGAAGACCAGACGCAGGAAGCGATTGGCGATGTCAGCCTCACCGCCGGCAGTGAGAAAAACCGGGTGTCAGCAACACGCCGTCAACAGCGACATCAGGCGGCGTTGCCTTCGGCAGTTGCGCGCCAGGCGTCGATCAGCGATCGTGCTTCATCGCTCAGTGAGGACAAGGGTCGCGTGCGCGCACGATCGAAAATCATCAGCGCATAGGCATCTGCGAGCGCATTGACTTCAGGCGACAGCGCACGCTCCTCGCCTGATGAGGGGCGCATTCTCCGCCAGTAGTTAATGGCGGATTCCAGTTCAGTCAGGGTCAAGTCCATCGCGCTATTGTACCGTTGTGCCGTTGATCACCCCGCGCCAGCGCGGGCGACCACCACCGCCCGCAGCCAGATCAGTCAAGTCCCAGTTCCTTGCTCAGCAAATCCGCGCCAGCCGCCAGTGCGCGCAGCTTGGCAGTTGCCACCTCTCGCGGCATGGTGACCAGGCCGCAATTCGTACAACCCTGTATGTGCGCCACATCGGCGTATTGCAACGCACGCCGCAGCACGTCAGCGACGGCTTCGGGCGTCTCGACCTGATGCGTGCCCACGTCGATCGCGCCCACCAGCACGTCTTTGCCTTTCAGCATGGCGATAAATTCCATGGGCACACGCGAGTTTTGGCATTCCAGACTCACCTGATCAATGTGACTTTTTGCCAGTAGCGGGAAGACATGCTCATACTGCCGCCACTCCTCACCCAAGCCCTGTTTCCATTTGATGTTCGCCTCGATGCCGTAGCCATAGCAAATGTGCACGGCTGATTTGCAGGAAAGATCCTGGGCGGCGCGTTCCAGCGTTTTAACGCCCCAGTCACGTACTTCATCGAAAAATACATTAAATGCCGGTTCATCAAACTGCACCACATCAACGCCTGCGGCAGCGAGCTCTTTTGCTTCTTCATTCAAGATCTCGGCAAATGCCCAGGCCAGCTTTTCACGACTCTTGTAGTAATCGTCGTACAGCGTGTCGATCATCGTCATCGGGCCAGGCAGCGTAAATTTGATGGGCCCTTGCGTGAGCGCGCGCAAGCGCTTGGCATCTTCCACAAAGACTGAGCGAGTGCGTGTGACTTTATCGATAACGACGGGGACTTCAGCGTCATAGCGATTGCGGATGCGCACGGTTTTGCGATTGACGAAATCCACGCCACCCAAATGATCGATGAAGGTCGTTACAAAATGCTGACGTGTCTGCTCCCCATCACCAATCACGGTAATCCCCGAGCGGAGCTGGTCATCCACGGCCAGTCGCATCGCATCGGTCTTTGCCTGTGCCAGCGCTTCTCCCTGCAGTTGCCAGGGTGCCCAGAGTTTTTCGGGCTCGGCCAACCACGCTGGTTTGGGCAGACTGCCTGAAATAGCGGTCTTGATACGCTTTGACATAGGGTCTCCTGAAGTCGCGTTTTGTTATGGGTGAAGATGCAACGAGTCGACCATTATGCCGCAGTGGCTCGTCGGCAGGATGTCCGGCGCAGCATGGCAGGGCATGATCAACGCTTGCTGATGAAATTTTCCAGTCGCTGTACACCAAGTGACAGGCGTTCAATGGCGCTGGCAAAACACCAGCGGACCGCCCCCTCACCCTCGGGGCCGAACGCACTGCCAGGGGCGAGACCCAGTCCGGCTTCACTCACCAGTTGCTTGCACAGGGCGAGCGAATCTGTTTCGCCTTCGATGCGGAAGAACAGATACATTGCGCCTGCGGGACGCGGCGCGATGATGCCCGCCTCTCGAAAAACGGGTCTTGATAGCTGCGCATACAAAAAATTACGCGCTTCGGTGTAGCGAGTGATGGAACGTGCGACGACATCTTCGCCGCGCTCGACGGCGACGATGCCTGCTCGCTGCACGAAGCCGGGCGCACATGAGGTGTTGTATTCGATCAGTTTGCCCAGGTCAGCCATCAGCGACATGGGTACTTGCATCCAGCCCAATCGCCAACCGGTCATCAGCCAGGTTTTTGAAAAGCTGTTGGTCGAGACCACGCGTTCATTGCTGTCAGCGATGTCAAGAAACGAGGGTGCACAAGTGCGCGCGCCAGCGGGCACATCGTAGACCAGTCGTTCATACACATCGTCCGCCAATAGCCAGATGCCATGCTTGCGACAATGATCGAGAACGATCTGCTGCTGCGATCGCGGCATGGTCCAGCCAGTCGGATTATTGGGCGAGTTGATCATCAAGGCTTTTGTATCCGGTGTCAGGGCAGCCAGCAGATGATCAAGATCGAGTGCCCAGATCGGGTCGGCATGTTGCGTTGACAGCCGCAAGGGCACGGAAATCACGTGCGCCCCCAGGATTTTTGGTATCTCGATCAGATTCGGCCAGAGCGGTGTGACGATCACAACCCGGTCGCCAGGATTGAGCAAGAGCTGCGCCGCCAGCATGAGCGCGGAAACACCGGAAGAGGTCACCGCGATGTGATCCGCAGTCACCGGCTGATGCAGTTCAGATGCATAGCAAGCGATTGCTTCGCGCAGTGCAGGTATACCCAGATTCTGTGCGTAAAACGTGTCACCCGTATCCAGCGCTGACTTGGCCGCTTCTCGAATGAAATCAGGCGTGACTTCATCGGGCTCACCAAACCAGAAGGGCAATACATCCCTGCGACCCATACCTGCATCGGCCACTTCGCGTATGCGCGAGGCGACCAGTGACTGCACTGACGGACGAGAAAAAGTGTCGTGTATCTTCATCGCATCACATGCAAAGTAACAGCCGGTTTGCGAGATCGAGCATGAATGCAGGTCGCAGATAGGCAGAAAAAATCAGAGCAACCAGAGCAGCGCCCAGCAAGAGCAGCAGGGCCCGGATCCAGTGTGACCGCATCATGCTGCAGCTGTTTGCACGCGCACGATCGCGCCTTCCCTGATCGGGAGATTGATCAGTCCGGCAAACACACCCAGACCAATCGTGATCATCCACACGGTGTTGTAGTTGCCGTCGATCGTATACAGATAACCGCCCAGCCACACGCCGAGAAAGCTGCCGATCTGGTGAGAGAAGAAAACAAAACCTGACAGCATGGACAGATAGCGCATGCCAAAAATACTGGCGATGACACCATTGGTCAGCGGTACCGTCGACAGCCAGAGGAATCCCATCGCTGAAGCGAACACATAGACAGATGTCGGAGAGAGCGGCGCGAGCAGGAAGAGCGTAATGAATGCGGCACGTGCAAAATAAATACCCGACAAGAGATAGCGCTTGGGGAGCACATCGCCCAGCTTGCCTGCATAAAAAGAGCCAAAAATATTGAACAGCCCAATGAGCGCGAGCGCCATCACAGCCACCATGGGATCATCGATGCCCTTGTCGCGCAGATAGGCGGGCAGGTGCATGCCGATGAACACCACCTGAAAGCCGCACACGAAATAGCCGCACACCAGCAGTTGAAATGGCTGGTAAGACAAAGCTTCGCGGGTCGCTTCCCGAATGCTTTGTTGCTGACCTGTTATCGGTGTCGTGGTTGCGGGCTCGCGTAAAAGCCAGGCTAGCGGAACCATGAACAAAACAATGAGCGCGGCCAGCATGAGCAGCGCCTGCTGCCAATCAGTGGCAGCGATCATTTGCTGCTCGACCGGCACCATCGCAAACTGACCGAAGGAGCCAGCAGCACCCAGTATCCCGAAAGCCCATGAGCGCTTGGCCGGCGATGCTGTGCGTCCCACAATACCCGACAACGCGCCGAAAGCAGTGCAGGACAGCGCCCCGCCGATCAGCAATCCCGAGCCAATGATGAACAGGCCAGCCTGATCGACGAATGCCATCCACAGCAGTCCGGCCATGTACAAGAGTGCGCCGGTCATCACAACGCGCGCAGCACCCAGTCGGTCGGCGGCAATCCCTGCCAGTGGACCAAAAACGCCCCACATCAGATTCTGTACCGCCATCGCGAGCGAAAAGGTTTCGCGCGTCCAGCCGTGCTGCAGCGACATCGGCTGCAGCCAGAAGCCAAAACCATGGCGAACGCCCATGGCCAGCGACACGATGATGCCACTGGCGATCAGTACGGTAGAGAGTCGTGGCGCCGCGGAGGTCTTGAACATATTGGACTGCGAAGAGAAAGCAGTCCAAGAGTGTAACGCATGCCACAAGCGCCTACCTTGCCAAACGCCCTGCAGGTATGAGTCGCGCAGGGCTGCAGGATCTGCCTAGGTTTACTGACTCCTGCCGGGGCTGGTGGTGGATCCCGGCGTGGTACTGGGTGTGGGTTTGGTTGTCCCAGGTGTGTCAGCGCCGCTGCCACCCATGCTTGAGCCTGAGGGCATCCCGGAGGATGAGCCGCCGCCAGACGAGCTGCCACTGCTGGAATCGGCAGGCATGGTACCCGTGCTGCTGCCCGTACCTGCTCCCGAGCTTTTCTCTTTTACTTCACCTGAGCTACTGCCGGTTGTTCCTGCACACGCACTCAGCAGCACGGCACAGGTCATGGCTATCATCCACTTGGTCATAAATCGCTCCCGCAAAAATAAAAAGGCAGTACGTACAACGACAACGTACTGAAAGACTGCATGAACATGCAGTCAATAGAAGCAGAAATGATCGTAAAAGTTCGGCATAGCGCAGGGCGCATTGAGTTCACGCAAGGCGATCAGCCTTGCGTGCTACAGATCAGACTATTTCGCCGAGTTTGTGGCGCGTGGTCAGGCTGCTTTTTTTACGCTGGCTTTTTTGGCCACCGATTTTTTCGCAACGATCTTTTTGGCAGCAGATTTTTTAGCCACAGTTTTTTTAGCCACTGCTTTTTTTACGGCCACTTTTTTGGGCGCGGCTTTCACCGGTGTTTTGGCAGCGACTTTTTTGGCTGCCTTTTTTGCGGGCGCTGATTTTTTTTCGTTATCGCCATCGTCCGCATCCGTCTCTTTCGCACCGGGCTTGAGTTTACGCGGCTCGAATTCAAAACTTACCTTGCCATCCTTGCCCTTGGCCAGATATGCCTTGAATGGTCGGCGCGTGCGTTGCGACACAAAACCGGGGAGTAGATCCGTGCGGCCCTCATTGAGCAGCTTGACCATCTGCTCAGGCAGAATTTCCTGCTGCAAAATAATGCGACCACTACGGAAGTCACAGGCTTTGGGCTTGGCCAGCGAATTTTCACAGAAATAAGCGAGCCCTACTTCATACACGCCGCTGCCACATTTCGGGCAAGCCCCCAGCGGCGTCAGACCACTGAGATCGACCGGCTCGGCATTTTCGTCATCTGCGCTGCTCTGGCCAAAATCAAATTCCAGTTTGTAATTCTTGATTTCCTCGTCACGCGATATCTTGAGTATCGCGGCAAATGGCCGACCCATTTTTGATCGGAAGCCCTGCAATGGCCCGATCGTGCGCTCCGTCAGCAGCTCCTCCACTTCAGCGACTTCGAACTGACGACCCCCCGGTGTTTTGCTCATCGAAAATTCACACTTCGTACATGCAAAGCGACGATAGTTTTCCTTCACTACGCTGCCGCAGTTCGGGCATGGCGTTTTCAGCGTTGCATAGTCACCGGGGATGGTGTCGTTGTCATATTCCTTCGCGCGCTTGACAATGATTTGGGTCATTTGCGCAATTTCGCGCATGAACGCTTCGCGGCTGATTTTGCCGCGCTCCATTTGTGCGAGTTTGAATTCCCACTCGCCGGTCAGTTCTGGTGCGGTGAGCTCGGACACGCCCAAGCCGCGCAGCAAGGTCATGAGTTGAAATGCCTTAGCCGTCGGGATCAGCTCACGTGCTTCGCGCACGAGATATTTTTCATTCAGCAGACCTTCAATGGTCGCGGCGCGGGTAGCAGGCGTACCCAGCCCCTTGCCGGCCATCGCGTCACGCAGTTCTTCATCATCAACCAGCTTGCCCGCGCCCTCCATCGCAGAGAGCAGTGTGGCTTCCGTATAGCGCGCGGGTGGCTTGGTGACCAGACTATGCGGTTCGACTTTGTCGGATTTCACCTTCTCATCTTTGGCCACAGGCACCAGCGTGCCGGTGGTTTCGCCGTCTTTTGCTTCCTTGCTGGGCTCGGTCGCTTCTTTGCCGTACACCGTTAGCCAGCCGGGAGTCGTGAGGATTTTTCCTTCGGTTTTGAACTGATGACCTGAGACCGCGGTGTAGCGCGTTGTGATCAGATATTCCGCGGCAGGAAAGAACACGGCCATAAAACGACGAGCGACGAGATCATAGAGTTTCTGCTCGGGCTCAGAGAGGTTCTTGGGCGCTTGCGTGGTCGGAATGATCGCGAAGTGATCGCTGATTTTTGTGTTGTCGAAAATGCGTTTGTTCGGCTTGACCCATCTGCTGTTGAGAATTTGCGCGGCAAATGGATAGTAATTATTACTTTCACTTAGCGTCTCAAGGGTCTCGGTGACCGTCGGCAGATAATCTTCGGGCAGATGACGTGAATCCGTACGCGGGTAGGTCAGTACCTTGTGGCGCTCGTAGAGCGCTTGCGCCAGACCGAGCGTATTTTTTGCCGAGAAGCCAAAACGGGCATTGGCTTCCCGCTGCAAACTAGTCAGATCAAACAGTGCCGGTGCCATGGACGTGCTGGGGCGTGATTCTTCGGTGACTGCGCCCGTCTTGCCACGGCAGGCAGCGACGATGGAGTCGGCTGCGGCCTGGCTCCAGAGCCGTTCAGCCCGTTTTTCCGGATCGGTTTCATCCTTTTTAAACTGGGTGTCCAGCCACCGTCCCTCATACACGCCGGCGGCACACACGAATTCTGCCCGGACTTCCCAGTAATCGCGTGGCACGAACCGTTTGATTTTTTCTTCGCGCTCGACCACGATGGACAGGGTCGGCGTTTGCACACGACCCACCGTGGTCAGATAAAAACCACCCTCTTTGGAATTAAAGGCCGTCATTGCCCGCGTGCCATTGATACCAATCAGCCAATCGGCCTCGCTGCGACAACGTGCGGCATCTGCCAGCGGCAGCATGTCGGTGTCATCGCGCAGGTGCTGGAAGGCGTCGCGGATGGCACCTTGGGTCATGGACTGCAGCCACAGGCGTTTGATCGGGTGCTTGGCTTTTGCGTATTGAACAATGAGGCGGAAGATCAGTTCACCTTCGCGGCCCGCGTCACAGGCATTGATCACGGCGCCGACATCTTTGCGCTTGAGCAATTTGTTCAGCAGTTTCAGGCGCGATTCCGTTTTCTGTATGGGATTCAGCGCGAAATACGGCGGAATCATTGGCAGATTGGCAAATGACCACTTGCCGCGTTTGACGTCATGCTCCTCGGGCGCAGCAATCTCAACCAGATGGCCAACGGCCGACGACAGCACGTAGGCGTCGGACTCAAAATACTCATCGTGCTTGGTGAAGCCTCCGAGGCTCTTCGCGATGTCGTTCGCGACAGAAGGCTTCTCGGCGATGATGAGCGTTTTGGTCATGAATTTGTCCGGTAAACGGGCATGTCGACTTGGCAGGTTTGCCTGTCCACGCGCATGCCGCAGGGGTCAGCGCCTGATAATTGCGGGAAAATCGCTGATATTTTGGCAATTATTGGCTAAATGCGGCCAATGATAAGCGGGTTGTCTGGGAATTCGCAAGGAGGGTCTTGCGGCAGGTGCGGCGTAGAAGCGACCGGAATCAATGGTAGATCGGTGGTCGGGCGTCCTCTTCGTCGATAAACAACTCGTCGAGGATCAGCCCGTCAGGCTCTTTGCCCTGACTCCAGAGCACCATCAACACGATGACTTTGAGTTTGTCGAGCTGGATAGGCGATTCGTTGATCGCACACGCACGCTCGATGACGATTTCACGCTGGATTGCATTGATCACTTCGGCAGATTCCAGGAATTCAATGAAACCGATAGCGGCTGTCCCCAAGGCTTCGTACTCTTGCTCAGCGTAAACACGAAACCCGAACGAAAACGCCGTCTGGCGCGCCTGTTGGCTGAACATCTCGTTGGTGGTTTCGGCGAGATCAGTCAGCCAGCCAAGCGCGCTGGAAATTTCTTCATCTTCGAAACCTACCGCCGACAATTTCTTTGCGAGCGCTACTGAATCCGGGCAAGCATCGGGTCGGTAATAAGTTTCATAAAGGTAAACGAGCACCTCAAACATGCCCGTACTGTAGCCGCATAAGGCCACTGACACAAGCGTGACTCTCAAAATCTTTGCGGGACATTTATGCAGCGACAGACGCTTTTACTTTAATGAAGATTTTTTTCTTTTAATTTCAG
>JAJTGC010000054.1:0-4250 GCA_021298975.1 Oxalobacteraceae bacterium | reverse complement strand
GTCAGCCAATACGCCGATATTGCCCACCGGCCAGCAACTCCATCTTTCCATTCAGTTCCAAGGTCAGCAAGCCAGCCTGAACTTCTGCGATAGACAAATTGGAGCGTTGCAACAGTTCATCAACTGACACCGGGTCATAACCAGCGAGTTCCAGTAAATGTTGCAGCGATGGATCAGTTTCCATATTGGCTTTGGGTACGAGCTCGAGAAGATTGCAAGGATTCCAGTTCAGTTCTTCCAGAACATCTTGCGCAGACTCAACCAGCTTGGCACCTTGCCGTATCAGCACATGGCAACCCTTAGACAAAGGCGAATGAATTGACCCCGGAATTGCGAACACCTCGCGCCCTTGTTCCAGTGCGCTGCGTGCCGTGATGAGCGAGCCGGATTGTGCAGCGGCTTCAACGACCAGAACGCCCATCGCCAAACCACTGATGATGCGGTTGCGACGCGGAAAGTTCGACGCAATGGCCGGCGTGCCCAACGGATACTCGCTGAGCAGGCAGCCCCCATCGGCGATACGGTGAGCCAGATCTCGATTGCGCGCCGGGTAAACCAGATCCAGTCCTGTGCCTGTCACCGCCACTGTGGACCCGCCACCAAGCTCTGCCTCGGTACGAGCCAAGGCACCCTGATGCGCAGCCGCATCAATGCCCAAGGCCAGACCCGAGATCACGGTCAATCCGGCTGCAGTGAGCACTTGCGCGAATTGTTCTGCGTTCTGCATACCTTGTTTGGTGGCATTTCGACTGCCGACGATAGCGATCGAGGGACGGCTGAGAAGGGAGATATCACCTTTGGCGTAAAGCACCGGCGGCGGTCCGGAGATGTTCAGTAGTGATTTAGGGTAGTGATGGCTTGCCAGGGTCAGCACATGATTATCAGGATGGGCCATCCATGCCACGGTGCGGTCTATTCTGGCTTGCAATACATCGGAAATTGATGCGCAAAGCACATGAGCGATTTTTTCAGGCACGCACTTTTGTAATGCAGAAAACCCTGCGTCGAAGATTTCCGATGGCGAGCCAAAATGCACCAGTAATTCGCATGCCGTTTGCGGACCGACACCGTCTGCATCCATGAGCCGGATCCAGCCGGCTATTTCCTCAGCATGGGTCATTGCATATCCCGGTCGACCGACTGGATCGTATCCCCAATCGTGAAGGTATCTTTGGCGCGCATGACCACCGCCAGTGCCGCCTCATCGGCAACATCGAAGACCAGCAGGGAGGCAATTTCCTCTGTCATCAAAGCATTTTTCTCTGGCGGTAAAGCATCCTGGCCGCTTGGGCGGGCATCCGTGTAAATTTTAACTGGCCGTACGACCGCGACCACACTGCCGGCATCCAGACCCTGGCGAAGGCCCCGATTGATTGCAATGACATCGTTCATGCTGGCCCAGGTCGCGCCTCGCAACACGGCCGCCACGCGTCCCGAGAGCGCGGGCGCCGGGTGAGGCAACCAGCGTTGCCGGTCGCGGTTCGGCGATGGAACAAGTCGGTCGCCAATCAGGATTTCGGTGTCGGAAGAGACTACCCTGAATTGATGCAACGCATCGGGCCCCTGCCGCAGCAGATACGCCGCGCCCACACGCAGACCGGCCAGTGCCAGCGGTTTACCTGTGTCGGGATCGGCGATTGTCTGCATTGGACGGATGATCTGGAACCATGTGAAATCTTCCAGAGAGCCGGACACCAGGATCGTATCGCCTAATGCCGCCATTCGCCGACTATCTCCCAGGCGGGTGATCGTGGGCGCCAGTGTCAGCGCGTCAGCTGCCAGCAAACTGGTCTTGTCCAGCCGGTGCCCGAGCTCAGGTGCGATCAGGGGCAAGGGGGTGGCGCGCGGGTTTTCCGTGCGGATTTCGGGCGAGCGACGCGTTGGGGAGTCGATATCGGTTGGCCGCACACTCAGTTGTTGTCGTTCGCGATCAAAGTAGATCGTCTGGCCCGGGTAAATCCAGTGCGGATCGCGAATCTGGTCACGATTACCTTGCCAGACGACGCTCCAGCACCACGGATTTTCCAGAAAGGTCGCGGCGATTTGCCACAAGGTGTCACCTGCTTTCACCCTGTGGACGTCTGGTGCCGTCTTTAAAAACTCGCAACGTGCCTTGGCTACTGCCTGTGGAACCAGAACGAACAGAAGTATCAGTGCGGCTGTGCTAAACTTTTTCATCAGATTTTATTCGTGTTTGTGGCTAAAGAAACAGGTTTGGCCATCACAAAATGCGTTGTGGATTTTGCACGAACATGAATGGCTGCTGTTTCGGAATCACTGATTTTTTTGTCTTTGTTGCGCAAAAGCTGTATGCCTCTACGAACAATTCTGCGTTACCCCGATAGTCGCTTGCAAAAGATCGCCAAACCAGTCACGGTTTTTGATGATCGTCTCAGGCAATTGGTCGCCGACATGGCAGAAACCATGTATGAAGCGCCGGGGATAGGCTTGGCTGCAACGCAAATTGATGTGCATGAGCAAATTATCGTGCTCGATGTTTCGGAAACGCGCGATCAGTTGCAGGTGCTCATCAATCCTGAAATCCTCTGGGCAAGTGAAGAGCGCCGGGTATACGACGAAGGCTGTTTGTCCGTGCCTGGAGTTTTTGATGGCGTCGAGCGCCCGTCTCAGGTGCGCGTCAGGGCATGGGACGTCAACGGCAAAGCCACTGAATTTGAGGCGGAGGGCTTGCTGGCCGTCTGCGTTCAGCACGAGATGGATCACTTGCGTGGCAAGGTTTTTGTCGAATACCTGTCACCTCTGAAGCGCAATCGCATCAAGAGCAAACTACAAAAAGAAGAACGCGAGCTCAAAAAAGAACGTCAGTACGACCCGGTGCGTTAACCGATGAAAGTTATTTTTGCCGGCACGCCCGAGTTTGCGGCCGTCGCGCTTGCTGCGATCCATGAGGCGGGTTTTGATTTGCCCTTGGTGTTGACCCAGCCCGATCGTCCTGCCGGACGGGGCATGCAATTGCAGCCCTCGCCCGTCAAACAGTGGGCGCAGCAGAGGGGCATTCCAGTGGCGCAACCCGTCTCACTGAAAACCGAGGGCAAACACCCCGACGTTGCCGAGCAGGCGCAGGCGTTGCTGCGCGATACGCCGCATGACGTGATGGTGGTTGCCGCATACGGCCTCATTTTGCCCGCCTCGGTACTGCAGATACCACGGCTTGGCTGCATCAATATCCATGCGTCGCTCTTGCCGCGCTGGCGCGGCGCGGCGCCGATTCACCGTGCGATCGAGGCGGGGGATACCCAAACCGGTATCACCTTGATGCAGATGGATGAAGGTCTGGACACCGGTGCCATGATTACTTCGGCCAGCGAACCGATTGCGCCCAACGACACAACCGCGAGCTTGCATGACCGGCTTGCTGCGCTCGGCGGGCGCATGATTGTGGCGGCATTGAAACGACTGGCGCAAGGCGCCGACCTCGATCTCACCCCACAGCCGTCCGACGGGGTCAGCTATGCCGCCAAAATATCGAAGCAGGAAGCCCTGCTCGATTTTCGGCAAGCCGCTGCGGTGCTGGAGCGACGCTTGCGCGCCTTTCATCCTTTTCCCGGCGCCATGGCGCAGATGGGGGATGTCGCGCTCAAGGTGACGTCTGCGCATCTCTCGGCGGGCCATGGTGAGCCGGGTGAAGTGCTGGCGGCAACGGCTTCCGGCGTGACGGTTGCCTGTGGCGACGGCGCTCTGACTTTTACCGAACTGCAAAAGCCGGGCGGCAAGCGGCTTGCTGCTGGCGCCTTCCTCCAGAGTTTTCCAATCCTTGCAGGGCAGCGCTTTCAAATCATTGCTTGAATTCCCGCTATAATTCGGTGGCGCCGATTTGATGAAACCAGTCAAAACCAGCTTGCGGGCGCCGGGGAGAAAGTCCCAGCACAAATACTGCTAAAGCGGAACGCGCACCCGGCTTCGCTTTGCAGGCCGGGTTTTTTTATGTGCGCATCAAGAACCTGTGTCGTGAGGTATAACGAAGCAGGGTCTGAGAACCTACCGTATTCACAAAACTGTACTCAATGAAACGCGACGCCATTTCCTCTACCGAAGCCCAGCTGCGATCGCTGCTGGCACAGCGTATTCTGATTCTTGATGGTGCGATGGGTACCATGATTCAGCGCTATAAGCTCAGCGAAGAAGATTATCGCGGCACGCGCTTTGCCGATTTCTCGGTGCCCGGTAAAGAGGTTTTCGTCAAAGGCAATAATGAATTGCTGACGCTCACCCAGCCTCAGATCATCCAG
>JAJTGC010000053.1 GCA_021298975.1 Oxalobacteraceae bacterium | reverse complement strand
GCTACGGCGCTCGATTTTGCTTATACGATTCACACCGACATCGGCGACCGTGCAGTATCGGCGCGCATCAATCACGAGCCGGCGGCACTGAAAACCGAGCTGCGCAACGGTGATATTGTTGGTATTGATGTCTCCGATAATGCCCGTCCCACGCCCAACTGGCTGACGTTTGTACGAACGGGCAAGGCGCGATCGGCGATTCGACATCATCTGCGCACCATCAATCGCGAAGAGGCCATTGAGCTCGGGCGCATGCTGCTCGAACAATCGCTGGCGGCACTCGATCTTCCCACGACGATTCCGCACGACATCGGCGAGCGCCTGATTCACGATACCAGCGCCAAATCGGTCAGCGATCTTTATGCCGAGATTGGTGTTGGCAAGCGCATGGCCATGCTGGTTGCACGGCATATACACGGCCTTATTCAGGGCAAGGTTGGCAAGTACAGCTCGGCAGAGGCGCAAACCAGCACCACCATCAAGCCCGTCATGATCACGGGTCACGAGCCTGCTTCATCGGTACAGCTTGCAAGCTGCTGTCTGCCCATACCGGGTGATGCATTGACGGGTCATCTGCGTCGCGACCAGACCCTATCGGTGCATGCCGCTGAATGTGAAGTCGCCAAACGATTGCGGACAAAGGAACCGGGGCGATGGATCGATGTGGGCTGGGCTAACGAGCACGCACGCCGCTTTGAGAGCCGCATCCGGGTGCTGCTGCAAAATGAAAAAGGTGCGCTGGCCAGACTGGCGGCAGAAATCAACGAATCCGATTCAAATATCGTGCACGTGGGCATGGATGAGGATGGCAGCAACCCCATGACCGAGCTGCGATTTACGGTACAGGTCGAGGACCGCGTTCACCTTGCGCGCCTGATGCGCAATGTCAAACGCGTCAAAGGTGTCGAAAGAATTCTCCGCGAACGCGCCTGATCTCCTGCGCAAACGGGCCCAATAGTATCCCTGCGTTTGTCTTTACGACGTGCTCATCGAGGCGCGCCTACACCGCCTTGCGTTTGACTTTTTTCTGCAAGCTGCGGATTCCCAGCCAGACAATCAAGGCCACGACCGGTACCGCCAGACCCGTGAGCAGATCGGGATCGACGCGCAGACCTGAGGCCTTGGCAGCCTTGCCGCCGTAACTGATCAGACCCGCCAGATAGTAAGACACTGCAACCACCGACAACCCCTCCACCGCCTGCTGCAATCGCAACTGCTGCGCAGCGCGAGCGTTCATGGATTCGAGAATTTTGCTGTTCTGCTGCTCCTGTCGAATGCCCACCCGCGTACGGAGCAGGGAGTTGGTATTGGCAATACGCTCGGCCAGCAATTCCTGACGACGCGCCGCCGCCGTACAGGTATTCATTGCGGGCGTAAGACGACGATGCATGAATTCAGCGATCGTTGGTATGCCCTGAATGCGGCGCTCGCGCAGCTCTTCGATGCGCGCATTGACCAGATTGAAGTAGGCATTGGACGCAGAAAAGCGATAGCTATTATCGACCGCCAGCTGTTCCAGACGTGCAGCCACTGAGGTGATTTCTTCCAGCAAGGATTGTTCTTTGGCCATGCCCTCGGCATCACCATGGCGGTCGGGCTGATCCATTTCCACCATCGCTGACGTCAGTGAAGCCAGTTCGGCTTCGATCGCATTGAGCACCGGGGTGGCGCGCTGCGCATGTGGCAGACCGAGCAAAGCCATCATCCGATAGGTTTCGATTTCCAGCAGCCGCTGCACCAGTCGGCCTGCCTGCTGACCCTTGAGACCACCGTCACGCACGACAAACCGTACGAAACCGTCCGCGTGAATCTGAAAATCGGTCCAAACCTGCGCTGCCTCGGAGGCTTCGCAACCTACCACCGGACTGCCTTCAAACAGGCGCCGCATGGGCGGCACCGCCTCTATGGCCGATTCACTCGCTTTCTCGAGGACGATATGCGTGGCCACTATCAGCAATCCTTGCAGGCGCAGCAACCAGGCCTCGGGCAAATCTGCCGAGGGCATCTGACCAAACAAATCCTCTGATGATCGGGGCGTTCTCACACCAGCGACAAAGGTGTAGCTGGCAAATTCGGTGTGACATTCCCACTTCAGACGGAAGCGTCCGAAATCATGAAAAAAATAGCGGGCTTCACTCGCTGGCGGCGTCACGCCGAATTGCGTGCACAGCGAGGCCAGCAATGCCGTCTGCATACCGGTCAGGCCCGCAGTGGCTTCGTTGCGGCCATGGACTGCCATCTGTGTAATACGCTCGGGTGCTTCGAGACGAATCGGGGGGCGGGAATGGATCTCTGCGGCGAGCGGAACGCGCAGCGGATGGTTCAGCGTTGGGAAGATGATCGGCATGCGGAGTTCGGTCTGAGTCAGCACCACAAAGTGCAAAAAGGACGATTTTACGTCAAGGCGGTGACGGGTATGTGACGTTCAGAATTTCCAGCGCATCGTCGCCGGCAGGTGTGGTGAGCGTGACCACATCGCCCTCGCGTGATTTGGTCAGCGCGCGCGCCACCGGTGATACCCAGCTGATCTTGCCCTTGAGGGGATCAAGCTCATCAATACCGACGATGGTAATGGTCTGTTCAATACCGGCACCGTTAAGATAAGTCACGGTCGCGCCGAAAAACACCTGATCGCTGCCCTGATGGACGCTGGGATCCACGACTTCGGCCAGATCGAGTCGCTTGGTAAGGAAACGAATGCGACGATCTATCTCGCGCAAGCGGCGCTTGCCGTAAATGTAGTCACCGTTCTCGGAACGATCCCCGTTCGAGGCGGCCCAGTGAACGATTTTGACGACCTCGGGCCGCTCGGTATCAATCAGTTGCAGCAGCTCTTCGCGTATGCGCTGATAGCCCTGCGGCGTGATGTAGTTTTTTGCACCGGGAGGAATCGGTGGCAAACCGACCTCGTCATCTTCATCGCCATCCGACTCTTTGACGAAGGCTTTGTTCATTCAGCCCGCGCTTTCACCGGCTTTGCCGCTTTGCCCGTCTGCAGTACGAACCGCGCGCCCTCATCCTGCGCCAGCACCTGCGTCAGCCAGGGCAGCATGTCTTTTAACGTTACCTCCAGCGTCCAGGGCGGATTGATGATGAACATGCCGCTGCTGCGCAGCCCCTGATCCTGCGCTGCGGGACCGGCTACCGTCAGGGTGACGTTCAACCAGTCGGATGCTGCCACGCGTTTCAAACGCTCCGGCAGCTGCTGAGACTCGAGTCGGCCCAGTACTGGGTACCAGATGGCATAGGTGCCCGTCGCAAAACGTTTTTGTGCGTCTTCAATGGCGGCCTTTACCTTGCGGTAGTCGTCCTTGTCTTCATACGAAGGATCTATCAGGATCAGACCGCGCCGCGAGGGTGGCGGCAACAAAGCTTTAAGTCCGGCAAAACCATCGGCACGCTGCAGCTGTACGCGTGTGCCACGTGCATTGGATTTTTGACCATTGGCAGCCGCATGCGCTTCAAGCTTGCGAAAACTCTCCGCAAGCAATTTGCTGTCGGCGGGATGCATCTCGAAGAGACGCAAGCGGTCCTGATCCCGCATCAGGCGCTCGGCAAGGAAGGGCGATCCGGGATAGTGTCGCAAGCGACCGGCAGGGTTCATGTCTTTGATGATCTGCAGGTAGTCATTGACCGCAGCCGGCGCATCGTCCCTGCCCCACAGCAGCGCCACGCCTTCCTCAGACTCGCCGCTCTTGGTCGCATAATCGCTGTCGAGCTGATAGACACCCGCACCGGCATGGGTATCGATCACCATGTAGGAGCCAGCTTTCTGGTTCAGATAGCCGAGTAGTTGCGCGAGTACGCAATGCTTGAGTACATCGGCGTGATTACCTGCGTGGAAACCGTGGCGGTAGCTGAACATGGTGGAGAGTGAGAGGACAGAAGCCGGATTCTACCAAGTCTGGTCACGGTAATAAAAAAGGCCACATCCTTTTTGAGGTGCGGCCTTGTTTTTTGGGCTGTTGATACACAACGCAAGACGCTGTACCCCGGCTTTCGCCCACTACTGTCCGGAACATGTGAAGTCATGCACCACTGAGTACTGATCAGCAGTTTTTCTGACTGGATTGCACAGGATTTTTGCGAACATAGAAGTCTTCTTGCTTGGCTGGATTTTCGACGGATTGATCATGGACCCCAGCTTCCGCTGGGGCGACGGAATTCAGGACCATCCGCCTGAAACTCGTCACCCCAGCGGAAGCTGGGGTCCATGATCGTTAACGGTAAGAGGCTGCCAAGAAGGAATTCGTTTCAGGGCAGCTGTTACGAACAGTAGTAGGCGAAAGCCGGGATCCAGCGTCTTTCAGCTTTTCAAGCGACCTTCTTGTCGAAGAACTGCTCATCTTCCGTCGAGCCATGCAGCGCAGTGGTTGACGACTGACCTTGCTGAATAGCCTGAGTCACCGCATCGAAGTAACCGGTGCCGACTTCGCGCTGATGCTTGACTGCAGTGAAGCCTTTTTCGGCTGCGGCGAATTCAGCTTCCTGCAATTCAACGAACGCCGACATCTGATTGCGTGCATAGCCATGCGCCAGATTGAACATGGAGTAGTTCAACGCATGGAAGCCGGCCAGGGTGATGAACTGGAATTTGTAGCCCATTGCGCCGAGTTCTTTCTGGAATTTGGCGATCGTCGCGTCATCCAGATTTTTCTTCCAGTTGAACGAAGGCGAGCAGTTATAGGACAGCATCTTGCCGGGGAATTTCGCATGGATGGCCTCGGCGAATTTTTTCGCGAATGCCAGATCAGGCTTGCCGGTTTCGCACCACACGAGGTCGGCGTAAGGCGCATACGCCAGACCCCGCGAGATCGCCTGATCGATACCGGGCTTGGTGCGATAGAAACCTTCCGGGGTGCGCTCGCCAGTGAGGAAGGGCTTGTCGATATCATCCACATCGGAGGTCAGCAGGTCAGCGGCCTCGGCATCGGTACGGGCAACAAGAATGGTCGGTGTGCCAGAGACATCCGCCGCCAGGCGCGCAGCATTGAGTTTTTCAACCGCCTCGCGCGAAGGTACCAGTACCTTGCCACCCATGTGGCCACACTTCTTTACCGATGCGAGCTGGTCTTCAAAGTGAACGCCGGCAGCGCCCGCTTCGATCATGGATTTCATCAGCTCGAACGCATTCAGAACGCCACCAAAACCGGCTTCAGCGTCAGCGACGATCGGCGCGAAGAAATCGATATCGTTTTTGCCTTCGGACCATTGAATCTGGTCGGCGCGCTGGAAAGTGTTGTTGATGCGCTTGACCACCATTGGTACCGAGTTGGCCGGATACAGCGATTGGTCGGGGTACATTTCACCGGCGAGGTTGGCATCACCCGCGACCTGCCAGCCAGAGAGGTAAATCGCCTTCAGGCCCGCTTTGACTTGCTGCATGGCCTGATTGCCTGTCAGTGCGCCTAGCGCATTGACGAACGGCTCGGTGTGCAACAGGCCCCACAGCTTTTCAGCGCCACGCTTGGCGAGGGTGTGTTCGATGGTGACCGAGCCACGCAAACGGACGACGTCTTCGGCAGTGTAATTGCGCTTGACGTCTTTCCAGCGTGGGTTTTCTGCCCAATCTTTGGTCAGTGCCTGTATCTGTTGCTCACGAGTTGCCATGATGATTTCTCCCGGGGGTTAATACCGCATGCACATTGAAACGTATGAAGAAATGGTAGGCTTTTTTTTGCGAGGCAACAAGGTCTTATATAAGACATATAAGATAAATTTTTATGAAATTAATCAATAGCTTACAACTTTAATTTTGCGATACGGAATAGTATTTCTTTGGGTGAAAGGAAAGTATGCTGCCATGCACCTTCAATATTTCATCATGTGAAATTTGAGTTTCATGATTTGGAAGCGGGATCCCGACCTTGAAAATGGGCGCCTACTCCCATCACACGCCCTTCCTGAACCCCAGCTCTGACCCGGCGACATCGACTTCGACCACATCCTTGGGCCCGAACTTCCCCTGAAGAATAGCTTTGGACAGGGGATTTTCCAGCTCCTGTTGAATCGCTCGCTTGAGCGGTCGCGCGCCGTATACCGGATCAAACCCCGCCTCGGAGAGCTTGAAGAGCGCTGCGTCGGATACCTGCAGGGTAATTTCCATTTTTTGCAAACGCTGCTCGAGCACGCGCAACTGTATGCGTGCGATGGAACTGATGTTTTTGCGGTCGAGTGCGTGGAAGACCACGATTTCGTCGATACGATTGATGAATTCAGGACGAAAATGACCACGCACCTCAGCCATTACGGCGAGTTTGATCAGCTGAGGATCACTGTCTTCCATGGACTGAATTTTGTGCGAGCCGAGATTCGATGTCATCACGATCACAGTATTGCGGAAGTCAACGGTACGACCGTGACCATCGGTCATGCGGCCGTCATCCAGCACCTGCAGCAGAACATTGAACACATCCGGATGGGCCTTCTCGATTTCATCCAGCAGGATCACGCTGTAGGGCTTGCGCCGCACGGCCTCGGTCAGATAGCCGCCCTCCTCGTAGCCCACATAACCCGGCGGCGCACCAATGAGCCGCGCGACCGAATGCTTTTCCATGAATTCGCTCATGTCCAGCCGTATGAGTGATTCTTCGGTATCGAACAGGAAAGCCGCCAGCGCTTTGGTCAGCTCAGTCTTGCCTACACCCGTGGGTCCAAGGAACATGAATGAGCCATACGGCCGATGAGGATCAGCCAGACCTGCGCGCGAACGCCGTATCGCATCCGAGACGGCACCGATGGCCTCGTTCTGCCCCACCACGCGCTTGTGTAGCTCATCCTCCATCTGCAGCAACTTGTCACGCTCACCCTGCATCATCTTGGAGACCGGAATACCGGTAGCACGCGAGACAACTTCGGCGATTTCTTCTGCACCGACCTGCGTACGCAAGAGCCGCGGTTTGTCGTTGGCAGCATCGCCCTTGTCAGCCTGCTTGAGCTTGGCTTCCAGCTCGGGCATCCGACCGTACTGCAGCTCCGACATTTTCTGCCAGTCGCCTTTACGACGCGCTTCTTCCATTTGCAGGCGCAGCTTCTCGATTTCTTCCTTGATGTGCTGGCTACCCTGCACCGCTGCTTTTTCAGCTTTCCAAACCTCTTCGAGATCAACGTATTCGCGCTCAAGACGGGTAATTTCTTCCTCGATCAGACCCAGACGCTTCTGCGAGGCTTCGTCTTTTTCCTTTTTCATCGCTTCGCGCTCGATCTTGAGCTGAATCAGCCGGCGATCCAGCTTGTCCATGACCTCGGGCTTGGAATCAATCTCGATCTTTATTTTTGACGCCGCCTCGTCAATCAGGTCAATCGCCTTGTCAGGTAGAAAGCGATCCGTGATGTAGCGATGCGAGAGCTCGGCAGCGGCCACAATCGCCGGGTCGGTGATGTCCACGCCGTGATGGACTTCGTATTTTTCCTGCAAGCCGCGCAAGATCGCGATGGTCGCTTCCACACTTGGCTCATCCACCATAATTTTCTGGAAGCGACGCTCAAGGGCAGCGTCTTTTTCGATGTACTTGCGATACTCATCCAGCGTGGTCGCGCCAACGCAATGCAATTCACCACGCGCCAGAGCAGGCTTCAACATATTGCCCGCATCCATTGCGCCTTCCGCTTTGCCGGCGCCCACCATGGTGTGCATTTCATCGATGAAGACGATGGTCATGCCTTCGTCCTGCGCGAGTTCTTTCAGTACGGACTTGAGGCGCTCTTCGAATTCACCGCGATACTTGGCACCGGCAAGCAGCGCCGCCATATCGAGCGAGAGCACGCGTTTGTTTTTCAAACTCTCCGGCACTTCGCCGTTGACAATCCGCTGAGCAAGACCCTCCACGATGGCGGTCTTGCCCACACCAGGCTCACCAATCAATACGGGGTTGTTTTTGCTGCGACGTTGCAGCACTTGGATGGCACGGCGAATTTCGTCATCGCGGCCGATCACGGGATCCAATTTGCCCTGTCGCGCGCGCTCGGTCAGATCAAGCGTGTATTTCTTCAACGATTCGCGCTGGCCCTCGGCTTCCTGAGAATCCACCTTGGATCCACCGCGTACCGCCTGTATCGCCGTTTCGAGCGACTTGCGGGTCAGTCCATGGTCGCGCACGAGACGACCGGCATCGGATTTATCGTCGGTAAGCGCGAGCAAGATCATTTCACTGGCGATGAACTGGTCATTGTGTTTCTGCGCTTCCTTGTCAGCGAGATTCAGCAAGGCGACCAACTCGCGCCCAACTTGCACCTCACCACCGGCACCGCTGACCTTGGGCAGGCGATCAACCGCATTTTTGAGTTGTCCGGCGAGACCGCTCACATTGACGCCAGCACGCTGAAGCAAGGAGCGGCTGCTGCCGTCATCTTGATTCAGCAAGGCCATCAGCAGGTGCAGCGGATCAATGTATTGGTTGTCGCTGCCGACCGCCAGACTTTGGGCATCGGAAAGCGCTTCTTGCAGCTTGGTGGTGAGTTTGTCGAGACGCATGAATCAACTCCAGTGGTGTTCGGTCTGGAATCATTATTGGGCTAACTACCCGGAATTCAAGTCTGTCTGGGACTAAAGCCGGGCGTGGCCTTAACGCTAGTCAATCAAACCTGAACTTTGCGATTCAAACTCAAAGTCCCTGAATCCCGGCCAGCCAGCGCCAGGTGGCCAATCCCGCCATGCAGCAGGCCAGCGATCCCAGCAGATGTACGCCGGTATGCAGGAAAGCCCAGCCATAAGCGCCGCGTTGCAGGAGCAACAGGGATTCGGCCGAGAAGCTGGAAAAAGTAGTCAGCGCACCGAGAAAACCCGTCACGACCAGGAGGCGCCATTCGGGTGGCAGCTCAGGCAAACTTTGGAAAAGGCCGACGGCCACGCCAATCAGATAGCCGCCGACGAGATTCGCCGCAAGTGTGCCCAGCGGCAGGTTTTCAACGCGCGCATTCAGCCACAGAGAGAGTCCCCAGCGCAACCAGGCACCCAGCGTGGCGCCGATGGCAATTGCAACAAGGCTCAGGAGACCGGGGCCCATTTCGCCATGGCCTCGTCATCGGAGACGCGGGCATCCACCCAGCGCGCACCCGCAGGCGTTTGCTCTTTTTTCCAAAAGGGTGCATCTGTCTTGAGATAATCAATGATGAACTCGCAGGCATCAAATGCTTCGCCGCGATGCGCCGATGTCACGGCCACCAGCACGATCTGATCCAGCGGCTTGAGGGGTCCCACGCGGTGAATGACCAGCGCATCAAAAATATCCCAGCGCGCTTTCGCCTGATTGACGATGTCCTCCAGGGATTTTTCAGTCATGCCGGGATAATGCTCGAGCTCCATTTCCGCGACATGTTCACCTTCGTTCAGATCGCGTACCGTACCCAGAAACGTGACAACCGCACCCACCTTCGGTGTGTTGGCACGCAATTGCGCGAGTTCGGTCGTGAGGTCGAAGTCTGCGGTTTGTACACGTACGGCCATGACGATTCTCCGCTTCGGTTCAGCCGCCGGTGACCGGCGGGAAAAAAGCCAGCTCGCAACCTTCGCTCAGCATGGCGCTTGCATCCACCATCTGCTGGTTGCAGGCGATGCGAAGGGATTTGCCCTCGGCCAGTGCCTCGGCCCACACACCACCGCGCGACTGCAGCAAGCTTCGCACCTCGCCAGCAGAGCGTATTTCGGCTGGCAGCGTCAGTGTCTCGCCGGCGGTGCCAACGGCCTCTCTCAGGCTGGCAAAGAATTTCAACTGTATCTGCATGACGGGCTCAATAAAGCAATTCCGAGAAAGGAATGAAGTGTACGGTATCTCCCGCGGCGATGGTCTGGCCCGGCGGGTTGTCGACCAGTCCGTCGCCCCAGACGGTCGAGGTCAGCACACCCGAGCTCTGGTTGGGAAACAAAGACAAACCCTGCTGCTCATTGATGCGAACCCGAAGGAATTCATTACGCCGGTCTGCCTTGGGCCAGCTGAAATCGGCACGCATGGCAAAGCGCTGTGGCGGGGATGGCCGTGCACCCTGCAGCGCAAGGATAAAGGGCCTGACGAACATCAGGAATGTCACAAAGCTCGATACCGGATTGCCCGGCAGCCCAACAAAAAACGCTGGCCGCTCGCCCTGACCCACTTCACCAAAAGCGAGTGGCTTGCCTGGCTTGATCGCAATTTGCCAGAGGTTGAGACGCCCTTCGGCCTCGACCGCGGGCTTGATATGGTCTTCTTCACCCACGGACACACCACCCGAGGTGACAATCAGATCGTGCCCTGACGCCGCCTGGCGCAAGGCGGCCCGAGTCGCGTCCAGCGAATCGGGGATATTGCCCAGATCAGTGACATCACAACCCAGGTGATCCAATAAACCACGCAGCATGAAGCGGTTGGAATTGTAGATGGCACCGGGCTTCAGCGGTTCACCCGGCATGGTCAGCTCGTCACCCGTAAAAAATACGGCCACGCGCAGACGACGAAACACCGGCAGACTGGCCAGTCCGACAGATGCCAGCAGGCCCAGCTCCTGCGCGCGCAGGCGGGTACCTGCTGCCAGAATCGTGCTGCCGGCACGAATGTCTTCGCCCGCGCGGCGTATCCATTCACCGGGTTGCGGGGTGTGCGAGATGGTCACGAGGCCACTTGCCTGATCGAAGCTGCATTGCTCCTGCATGATGACGGCGTCTGCGCCCTCAGGGATCAGCGCGCCGGTAAAAATGCGTGCCGCTGTACCGGCTTCGAGGGACTGACCAACATAACCGGCAGGAATGCGCTGCGCCACCCTCAGCGATGCATGACCACTGGCGCAGTCGGCAGAGCGAACCGCGTAGCCGTCCATCTGCGTGTTGTCCATGGGCGGCACGTCAAGCTGGGATTGCTGGTCTGCAGCCAGCACACGGCCCGTACCTTCAAGCGTGGATACGGCCTGTCTATCCGTCACCGGACGCGCAGCTTTGAGCAGAAATCCAAGCGCTTCCTGCACGCTCAGCATGGGGGCTTTTGTCGTCATTGTTTTGCCGAATTGGTTGTCTCGCGCCGGATTGTAACGTCTCTCTGGTCGCCCGACCGGCCGCCATCTTACAGTCCCGTGTGGGCGGCGATGTAGGTCTTGATCGCATCCACATCCGCTTCCATGACGTCGAAACGCTGCGGCAAGGATTCAATATCTTCGAAACCCGCGGGGCGTTCGGCATCTCGCCCCAGCGCTTCACGCAGAGTTTCGCTGAACTTCACCGGCAAGGCCGTCTCAAGAACAATCATCGGCACACCCGTCTCCCATTGCTCGCGAGCGACTTTGACGCCATCGGCCGTGTGCGTGTCAATCATCAACCCATGACGGGAATAGACATCGCGGATCGTGGACAGGCGATCCGTATGCACAGATTTTCCTGAAGTGAAACCAAATTCCGCCACACGCTTGAATTCATCACCATCACTGCCCGGCTTGCCCGACAAATCGAAACCACCCTGGGTGTCGACTTTAAGGAATAGCCCACGCACTCTGTCCCGATCGCCTTGCAGCAGATCCAGGATGAATCGCTCGAAATTCGACGCTTTGCTGATGTCCATGCTGGGACTGCTGGTGTGCAGGGTCTCTGCGGATTTGCGAACCCGGTAAACGCCCGTCTGAAAAAACTCGTGCAGCACGTCATTTTCATTGGTCGCCACCACCAGCTTGCTGATCGGCAGACCCATCATCCTGGCGATATGACCGGCACAAATATTCCCGAAATTACCCGAAGGGACAGTGAAGGACACCCGCTGGCTGTTGTTACTTGTAGCCGACAAATAGCCGCGGAAGTAATACACCACCTGAGCCACCACACGCGCCCAGTTGATGGAATTGACGGTACCAATTTTCTGACGGGCTTTGAATTCAAGATCGTTTGAGACGGCCTTGACCATGTCCTGGCAGTCATCGAACACGCCGTTGACCGCGATATTGAAGATGTTGGGGTCTTGCAGGCTGAACATTTGCGCGCATTGAAACGCACTCATTTTTTGGTGCGGCGACAGCATGAAGACGCGAATCCCCCGTTTTCCCCGCATAGCATATTCAGCAGCACTGCCTGTATCGCCCGAGGTCGCTCCAAAAATATTCAGCTCGGCCTGTTGCTTTGCGAGCGTGTATTCAAACAGGTTACCCAGCAGTTGCATTGCCATGTCCTTGAAGGCAAGCGTTGGGCCGTTGGAAAGCGCTTGCAGAACCAGAGAGCGGTCGCCCGCGATCTCCAGCATACGCAGGGGGGTGATACGCGTCGCATCTTCGTCCGCGCGGGCATTGCAATAAACGGACGCCGTGTACGTCCGGGCAGTCAGCTGTTCGATATCTGCCAGCGGGATGTCGGTCGCAAATTTCTTCAGGATTTCACTGGCCAGTCCGGCATAGGACAGCTCACGCCACCGGTCCAGCTCTTCGTTAGTTACCTGGGGGTAATGAGACGGCAGGTAAAGGCCACCATCCGGCGCCAAACCGCCGAGGAGGATGTCGGAAAAAGACGATGCGGCTTGATGACCGCGGGTCGACAGATAGTGCATGACCTACACAGCTCCAGAAAAACAGACTACCCATTATAAGCGCTGAAGTAGTTTCTGCTGGTAAACGACCAATCATCGGTTTTCAGCACATGAGTTTTATGAATAGCAAAAGACTCATTTTTCATGCAATTTCTCAAGCATCGACTGAACCATTAATCTCGCTTTGTCAATCCCATGAATTAGGTAATTTTCCGACTAATTTTCATATTTTTCAGCAATTAAAGTTCATCAAGAAATTTTTTAAGGCGATTTAGTTGCATGTTCATATCAAGTAGCGATTGCCTGCCGTAGTGGTATGAAATCGCGTGACATCTGACCGGTCAGATTACGCAAGCGGGACTGAACTCCCCAGAGCGAAGGAATAATTCGATGAACGACCAACTTCAGACACCCGAAGAGAACGAATTTGATCCTTTATTGCTACTGGACGATCTCATTGTCGACATGGAAAACGATGACGAGAACACGGAATCCGACGACGAATCGGAATCGGATGAACATTCCAAGGAGAAAAAGCTCTCTCCTTCCAAGAAAATTTTTTCCTCCCTTGAACTCCGATCGGATCCCACTTCCGACATACCCCTTCTGGAGAGAGACCAAGAGGTACTCTTTCGCGACCTGATCGAGCAGCATCAGCGAAGACTTTACAGGTTCGTCATCAAGTACATTGACCACCCCGATGATGCCGCCGACATCACACAACAGGCTTTTGTGGAAGCAGCCCGCACTATAGCGAGCTTTCGGGGCGATTCCAAACTATCCACCTGGCTTTTTGGCATCGCCATGAATATGGTGAGAAATTA
>JAJTGC010000052.1 GCA_021298975.1 Oxalobacteraceae bacterium | reverse complement strand
TCGGCAATGATCTCTTTTGTGCTTGAAAGTGACATGGATGGTTCCGGAAGGGTCGGCCATTTTATAGGATTTCAGCGGCCACAAACCACCGGAGTGATGGCAATTCTCGCCGAAACAGATCGTGCCGAAATGTTAATGCGACAAACTGAGCATGCGCTCCACATAGCGGGCGATCAGATCTACCTCCAGGTTGACCTGATGCCCGGCTTTCAAGTGCCTGAGTGTGGTGACCTCAATGGTGTGCGGAATCAGATTGATCGAGATCGTGCAACCCGCATCACCATCGCTGACGCTGTTGACAGTCAGCGAGACGCCATTGACCACGACCGAGCCTTTGTGTGCGAGGTATTTCGCCAATGAGGACGGTGCCAATATGTCCAGCCGCCACGATTCCCCCACCGGTTCGAACAGCACCACACTGCCCAGGCCGTCGACATGGCCGGACACCAAATGCCCGCCCAGGCGCTCGGCCAGTGTCAGCGCGTTTTGTGCGTGACCGTCATGCAAGCGCCATTGATCGCAATCGAATCACCAATGCCGACATCATCCAGCGCAAGGCCACCGGCATTGATTTGCAAGCGCACGCCGGCGTCACCGGCGTCACCCATTGATTCGATCGAATTGATGCAGCCCACTGCCGCGACGATACCTGTAAACATGCGTCTCTTTAGCTCAAGTTAAAAATCATTCAATCGCGTGATCACGCGCAGATCATCACCGATAGCATCAACCCGGTGAAAGCGCATGACGATGCGATCCGACAGTGCCGCCAGCTCAGGCAGACGAGCCATGCCCTGCGCCGGCCCCAGCAGGCAGGGCGCGAGATAGACCAGCATCTCATCCACCAGCCCCATGCGCAGCAACGAACCGTTGAGCTTGTAGCCTGCCTCGACGTGCAGTTCATTGATTTGGCGCTGGCCCAGCAGCTGCATCAATGCTGTCAAATTGATCTTGACGCCGTCGGTTGGCAGGACAATCACCTCGGCACCTGCGTCGCGCAAGCGGCCGGCGCGCTCAGGATGGGCATCGGTCGTAATGACCCACGTTCCACCGCCAGCAAGTACCCGAGCAGCCGGGTCTGTTTCCAGCTGACTGTCAACCACAATACGCTGCGGCTGACGCGGCGTCGCCACTGCGCGTACGTTGAGTTGCGGATTATCCTGCTGTACCGTGCCGATGCCCGTCATGATGGCGCAGGCACGCGCACGCCAGGCATGCCCGTCATCGCGCGCCGCCGAGGAGGTAATCCACTGGCTCTGACCGTTGGTCAGCGCCGTGCCACCGTCAATACTCGCCGCAATCTTCAGCCTTACCCATGGGCGGCCGTGCTGCATGCGGTGGAAAAAGCCAATGTTCATTTCGCGCGCCTCATCAGCCAGTACACCGGTCTCAACCGCCATACCTGCCGCACGCAATTGCGCGATGCCCTTGCCAGCCACCAGCGGGTTCGGATCTTCGATGGCGGCGACTACCCGGCCAATGCCAGCGGCGATCAGCGCCTCGGTACAGGGTGGCGTGCGCCCATGGTGACTGCAGGGTTCCAGCGTCACATAAGCCGTCGCGCCGCGCACATCGACACCACGCGAGGCAGCATCACGCAACGCGTCGACCTCAGCATGTGCTTCACCGGCGCGCTGCGTGTGACCGCTGGCGATGATCTGGCCATCGCGAACGATCACGCAGCCCACGCGTGGATTGGGGCTGGTCAGGAACAGACCTTTGGCGGCCTGATCGAGCGCAGCGCGCATGGCATTGGTGTCGTTGGGTAGGTACACGGCTTGGTTAAAGACAAAAACAGACCGCCATTCTAGCAAGACGACCCTTCCCGTACCGGATCACAGCTGCGTACACGCCCGAGAAAGCTGATGATGATTTTCCGTTGCTCATTGCCGAGCGTGAAAACCATCGAACCTATCTGAGGTACGGTGCTGCTGCTGGCACTGCGCGGGCGACCGCTGGGGTCAAAGGCCAGATAGGCCTTCGGATCTCTGAGACGCGCATCAATGCGCAAACCCGAGGGTGGCGTTGGTCCAGTGTGCAACACCAGATCACCTGTATTGGCCAGATGGTTATTATCGAGGTCAATCAGCACCTGCCAGCCAGTGACCCAATTTTTTTGGTGCATGGGCACCAGATCCACGCGTGTGCGTCGACGTATCGCTTCTGCACGGGCGAGGTTCATCGCTTCCTGAAATTGCGAAGCAATCGTCATCACTCGCAGGCGATCAAGTAGGGCGCCAAAACCCGGTAATGCCATCGCAGCGACCGCAGATAAAATACCTATCGTGATCAGCAATTCCATCAGCCCGGTACCCGCCTGTCTTTGAAGTCGAATACGCATTGATTTGCGCATTGATTCAATCTGTGCGCAGCATTCGCCATGCCAGTCGACGCACGCGAGGTACGCAGTCAGGATCGACTTGCTCAATGACTGCCTCATTATTCTGCATGCTGTTGTTCCCCTCCCTTGTCATATCTTTTGTCATATCGATTTTTTTAGCGGCGCAAGTCTGCGTTTCAAACTCTGCCTGCAATAAGACCAGGGTCGCTTCGCGGAGTCCCTTACCTTTGGCAGTAACGCGATACCGGCGCGGGGACGACTCCTCAGGCTGGGTCGAATTGGTGCTGGCTGACTGAGGCAACATTTCAAGAACATATTCCGGTGTGCCGCAAGACTGCACAGGACCGCCTTGAGCAAAGTGCGCGCCGGTGATGTCACCGAGGCGGTGCACGCCCTGAGCTTGAGCAATCGTCACATGGTGCGGAATCATCCGCAGAGCATTTCCCGCATCATGCAAAGCAGCCTCGGCTGCCTGCTGAGCCAGCAGGCGATCGGTGGCGCTGTAATTGAGGCTAATTTCGTCTTGCAATGTACGCAACGAAGCGGTGGTCAGTAATGCCACCCCCAGCAACACCAGAGAACACGCCAGCAGTGCCATGCCTGATTGCAGGGCAGCAGGTTGCGGCGAGTAAGGGTTCACGGTACCAGCGCCGGTCTATGAAGAAAAATGATCGCGTCAACCTGACGGCGCGCGCGCGTACGCACGGCAGCAACAAGATCATCGGGCGCGATACGCGTGCCCGGGTCTGCGCTTGCATTCGCAGTGACGTAGTCGTCCCCGAACAAAGAAAGTCCCTTGAAAACAGCGGACTGTTTGTCGCCTGCCGGCGATCGCAGTACCAGTGCCACATGCACTGCGGCCACACGGCGCCACCAAGAGGGATCACTGGCTGGCTTGGCCTTGTCTTTCTTCGCTATGGCCGAGGCGCTGAGGTATTGATTGGGCAAATTGTCCTCATCGGTATCCAGCCCGTAGAGCACCTGAAAATATTCAACGCCGGATAAAATCGCTTGGGAATCCCATTTTTTTTGGCCACGATATCTGCAATGCAGATCAGGTTCGCCGTCAATGCCCGGAACGACATGAAACATCACCCAGGCAGATTCCGACGAGTGAGACGATCCTGCTGGAACCACAAAGCCGGCACAATTGAGGACATCACCATCCACAGAGCGCAAGTTCACTGCCATGACATCATTGCCGTTTAACGCCGCAACGTTGGCCGTACCGATACTGGTGGTATCGCCGCTCATGCGTGCATTGTCCAGACCTTGCACTGAGCCGTCTGAAAGATTGAAAGGCGAAGTTTCTGATAGTGGATCCAATGATTCCGATGAACCGTTTTGCGCTGCTTGCTGCAAGGTGCGCGAGATGATTTCCAATGCAAATGCTGAACTGTCCTCGAGCAAAGCTGCCTGATGGTGATGATGGAAATTGTCGCGGGCGATTTGCAGTAAAGAAATCGATGCAAGAATCAGGCCGCAAGACACTGTCATCGCGACCATAAGGCTGGTCATGTTCAAGGGCTAGCCCAGTCCAATGACCAGTTGGGGTGGAAAATCACTGGCATCTCCCCTCTGAGGCCAGCCGATTTTTATCACGCGCGCCTTGTGATCTGAACCGTCGCTGTCACATGACCAATCATAGGGTGCTGCGCTGATCGATGTATTGTCCTGGCAGACGAGAATGCGTGCATTCGGCACCTTGAGAAAAAGCCGACTTCGCCAATGATGCAGATAAAAAAGTGCAGCAGTTTTTGCCTGACATGGCTCGCTGAAACAAGCCGTCACCGAACCCACTCCCTCGATAAGGTCCATGGGATTCACCAGCGCTGAATCGAGGACACTCATGCCACCCTGCCTCACCCAATCCGATAATTCGACCGCGAGGCGCAAAGCCGCTGTGAAACGTGCCTGACTCTCAGCTTGTACACGGGTGGCTACCATCGTCGATATCAGAGCGCTTGCACTCAGCGATACCAGCAACAATGCAATCATCACCTCAGGCAAGGAAGATCCTTTGCAACGTGCCAAACCGAGGTGAAGTCGGCGCATGACCGAGATGGTCAACCAACGTTGTAGCGATATTGAATTCAAACAAGTGTTCATCATCGTGGTGCTGAGCCGTATCAATCGTTAGATACTGAAGTCAGCTACCGCTGATGACCCGCAGAGTTATTGTGCGGCTAATAATTGAAAAAAAATAAGGACGAATGGACGATTGAACAGGCTGAGGTGTCCGAAAGAAACGGTCGAGCACAACGGTCTTTATTGAGGCACATCTCCAATAGACACGGGTTGTCTGCAGACTTGGACTATCCGAAAAAGTTTGATTCAATAGCACCCAGGAAGTGCTGAATCATTCCGCAATCGGTAGTGAGCCAGCGCAGCCGTGCGACACGGCAGGCTGACAGATCAGGGGCTTGGTGTAATCTTTTTCGAGCTTTTATGGATCATGTCGCTGCCGCGGCGACACAAGTTCGCGGTGACGCGTTGATTTGCTCGGCATACGCCTAACGCTTGTCAGAAATTTTTACCGCCTTCGGATCAAGATCGACTTCGTCGATGGCATCTCGAAATTCAGCGATGTCCTCGAAGCTTCGGTAGACAGAAGCGAATCGAATATAAGCAATCTTGTCGAGCCGCTTGAGTTCGCGCATGACCAGCTCGCCTATCTGACCCGAGAGAATTTCACGCTCACCTGATGAGCGCAGTTTTTCTTCGATACGTTGCAAGGCTGCATCCACGGCATCCGCAGAGACCGGACGCTTGCGCAAAGCCAGCATCAGACTGCTGCGCAGCTTGGATGAATCGAACTCGGTACGACTGCCATTTTTCTTGACAATGACTGGCATCGCAAGCTCGATACGCTCATAGGTCGTGAAACGCTTGTCGCAATGGCTGCAACGACGACGACGGCGTGTCATGTCGCCTTCCTCGGAAGTTCGCGTATCAATAACCTGTGTATCTTCGTGATGGCAGAAAGGACAATGCATGCGGCAATCTCCTTTCTGCGACTCGACTCAAGCCTGATAAACAGGAAATTTATCGGTCAGCTCTTTGACGCCCGCTCTGACGCACTCGATATTTGCCGCATCGTGAGGGTTATCGAGCACATCGGCGATCAAGTGCCCTACTCGCGTGGCCTCTGCTTCCCCAAAACCGCGCGTTGTCATTGCCGGTGAACCCAGACGAATGCCGCTGGTGATCATGGCTTTTTCGGGGTCATTGGGAATGCCGTTCTTGTTACAAGTAATGTGGGCAGAGCCAAGGACGAGCTCCGCTTCCTTGCCCGTCATTTTTTTGGCACGTAAATCGACCAGCATGACATGCGACTCTGTGCGGCCGCTGACAATACGCAGACCGCGATCGATCAGTGCTTTGGCCAGCGCATCCGCATTCGTGAGTACTTGCTGCTGATAGATTTTGAAAGAAGGCTGCAGCGCCTCATGGAAAGCGACCGCCTTGGCCGCAATCACGTGCATCAGCGGACCACCCTGCAAGCCAGGGAAAATCGCGCTGTTGATCTTCTTCGCCATCTCTTCGTGGTTCGTGAGAATGATGCCGCCGCGCGGACCGCGCAGGCTCTTGTGGGTGGTGGAGGTCACCACATCCGCATGCGCTACCGGATTGGGATACGCACCACCGGCAATCAGACCCGAGTAATGCGCCATGTCCACCAGAAAGTAGGCACCTACGTCTTTGGCGACTTGGGCAAATCGTGCCCAGTCGATTTTCAGCGAATAGGCGGACGCACCGGCAATGATCAGCTTGGGGTTGTGTTCATGGGCGGTGCGCTCCATGGCGTCATAATCAATCTCTTCCTTGGCGTTCAAGCCGTAGCTGACGACCTTGAACCATTTGCCGCTCATGTTCAGATGCATGCCGTGGGTCAGGTGACCGCCCTCGGCGAGCGACATGCCCATGATGGTGTCGCCGGGATTGATCAAGGCGAGGAACACGGCCTGATTGGCCTGCGAACCCGAGTTTGCCTGCACGTTTGCGAAATTCGCGCCATAAAGCTGCTTGAGGCGTTCAATCGCCAGACTCTCGGCGATATCGACGAATTCACAGCCGCCGTAGTAGCGCTTGCCGGGATAACCTTCCGCATATTTGTTGGTCAACTGCGAACCCTGCGCTTCCATGACGGCGGGCGAGGCGTAGTTCTCGGAGGCGATCAACTCGATGTGGTCCTGCTGGCGATGGTTTTCTTTCTGGATCGCCGCCCACAAATCAGGGTCAACGCGGGCAATGGTTTGGTCTCTCGAAAACATGAAGCACTCCAAAAGGTGGGGAATGGTTTACCGCTGATACATGAGGCGCTCGGACTGGACACGCGCTCCGGCGCCGTCCTGCACGCCGGCGTGAATGAGATCCAATCCGCCTGCCAACCCGACCGGACTGGCCTTGGCCGGTTTTGCCGAACAAAATAGCCCTCGATTCTAGTAGACGGGCTGTATTTCATCAAGGACGCACCCAAACCAGGCGCCTATTTCAGCTAAAATCCCACCTGTTCGCTGATCCCTTGCAGCCTATCTATTTCGGAGCCTTTTCATGATCGTAATGATTACCGGCGCCAGTGCTGGTTTTGGTGCCGTCATGGCACGCAAATTCGTCCAGACTGGGCACAGGGTCATAGCCGCTGCACGCCGTACCGAGCGTCTGGACGTTTTGGCAAAAGAATCCGGCAAGAGCCTGCTGCCGGTCGCACTGGACGTGACCAGCAAATCGTCCATTGATCAGGCGTTAGCTTCTCTGCCCGCTGATTGGCAGGACATCGACGTGCTGATCAACAATGCCGGGCTGGCGCTCGGACTGGAGCCTGCGCATGAGGCCCACCTGAGCGATTGGGACACCATGATCGCCACGAACTGCACTGGCCTCGTGACCATGACGCGCGCGCTCCTGCCAAGAATGGTCGCACGCGGCGCTGGTCTGGTCATCAATCTCGGTTCGGTCGCCGGGGCTTACCCCTACCCGGGCGGGAATGTCTACGGCGCGACCAAGGCCTTCGTGGATCAGTTCACTCTCAATCTGCGCGCCGATCTGGTAGGCACCGGCGTCCGCGCGACCAACATCGCGCCCGGCATGTCGGGCGGCACCGAGTTTTCCAATGTACGCTTCAAGGGCGACGATGCTGCCGCAGCCAAGGTCTATCAGGGCGCGATGGCGCTGACGCCGGAAGATGTCGCTGAGGCAGCATGGTGGGTAGCCAATCTGCCGCCGCATGTCAACATCAATGGGATCGAGATGATGCCGACCTGTCAGGGCTTTTCACCATTCACGATCAAGCGTGCCGGCTGACTCATGGGCAGCGCATTTCGCTGGCCACTTCGGGTGTATTACGAAGACACCGATGCGGGCGGTATTGTGTTTTATGCGAATTACCTCAAGTTCTTTGAACGGGCGCGTACCGAATGGCTGCGGGCTGCCGGTGTGAGCCAACAGCTGCTGTCAAACGAAACCGGGTGCATGTTTGTAGTAAAAAATGCGTCCATCGATTACCATGCGGCAGCGAGACTCGATGATCATCTGGAGATCAGCGTGCGGATACAAAAATTGGGGCGGGCTTCGGTGCAGTTTACGCAGGAAGCCTGGCGCATCAACGACCATGATTCGGCGCGCCTCTGCACCGGCCGCATTCGGGTCGGATGCGTGAACATGACCTCGCTGCGGCCTGCAGAAATTCCCGCCGAAGTATTCCGAAAAATCAGTGGGGCGAATGAGTCCATGCTCACCGCCAGGACCTGAAACCATCCCCAGCGCCTGCTTGTTTTTAACCGAAGACCTGCCATGATAGTGACCCAAGATCTTTCATTCATCAGCTTGATTTCCGGCGCATCAGCACCGGTACAGGCCGTGATGGCTCTGCTGGTGATCGTCTCAGCCATGAGTTGGACGTACATCTTTCGCAAGTTGACCGCGATTCGCAAGGCACAGTTGCAGACTGATGAATTCGAAAAAGGTTTCCGGAAAGCGGATTTGAGCAGGGTCTACGCAGAAGTCACATCGGCACGTCGCAGGCAGAGCGGCGAGAGCGGCGCACTGGAACGGATTTTCGAAGCAGGCATGAAAGAGTTTCGCGAACCCCATACGCAAACATCCAGCAAGGACGGCGATCCGGGTGCACCGCTGGACAGTGCGCGTCGCGCCATGCGCGCCGCCTATCAGCGCGAAATGGACGCACTGGAAACACATCTCTCCTTCCTGGCCTCGGTTGGCTCAGTCTCACCTTATGTGGGCCTGTTCGGGACAGTGTGGGGCATCATGAATTCCTTCCGGGGTCTGAGCAACTTGCAACAGACGACACTGGCCGCGGTGGCGCCTGGTATTGCCGAAGCGCTCATCGCGACAGCCATCGGCCTGTTTGCGGCGATCCCAGCAGTCGTCGCCTACAACCGCTACTCGCATGACATCGATCGCCTGTCGATTCGCTTCGAGAGTTTCATCGAAGACTTCTCCAACATACTCGCGCGTCGGGCCCGCTGATGACAAGCTCGAGTCTGCGCAGCACGCGCACGCGCAAGTTCAAATCCGACATCAATGTCGTGCCCTACATCGATGTCATGCTGGTGCTGCTGATTATCTTCATGGTCGTAGCACCCCTCACCACGCCAAACACGATCGACTTGCCCAAGGCAGGGCGCTCTACTCAGCCGCCCTCGGATTACATCGAAATTGAACTCAAGGTGGATGGTTCGGCCCGCATTGGCATCCATGGTCAATCCTACGACAAGGCGAGCGCACGGTCGGATCTGATGAAACGGCTGACGTCCATGCACAAGACGCACCCTGATCTGCCGCTGATGATTTCTGCCGACAAGAACATCAAGTACGACGAAGTGGTTCAGACGATTGCGCAAGCCAAAGAGACCGGCATCGCGCGCGTTGGACTTTCCGCACGGTGAATTTGCATTGAGCCCGCGGGTCGTTCCATACACCATTCCTGCCGAGCCTCATCCATGGCGCTCGGTGGCGCTGTCGCTGCTTGTGCACCTGGCACTCCTCGCCTTCTTGTGGGTGGGTGTGTCATGGCAGAGCCTGACGCCGACGACCGTCGAGGCAGAAATCTGGGACGCAGTGCAACGCGACGCAGCCCCACCGCCAGAGCCAGAGCCAGCGCCAGCACCCGTACTCGTTCCCCCCAAGCCAGCATCAGAGCCCAAACCAGCACCAGAACCCAAGCGACAGGAACCCAAGCCACCGGCGCCGGTGGTCGCACCGGAACCGCCGAAGGCGAAGCTGGCAGATCCTGATATTGCGCTAGCGCAGGAGAAAAAGCGCAATCAGCAGAAAGAGAAAGAACAACTTGCCGAGGAAAAGCAGCGACGCGAGGAGGAGAGTAAACAGCTCGCCGAAGAGCAGAAGCGCCAAAAAGAAGAACAAGCCCTGAAAGACAAGAAGAAACTTGAGGAGGAGCAGAAACGCAAGCAGGAGGCGGCAGAAGCAGAGGAACAGAAACGCAAGCAAGAGGCAGCGGCTGCAGAGGAACAGAAGCGCAAAGAGATGGCCGCTGCTGAAGAACAGAAACGCAAAGAGATGGCCGCTGCTGAGGAGCAAAAGCGCAAACAGGAGGCAGCCGCCGAAGAGCAAAAGCGCAAACAGGAGGCAGCCGCCGAGGAGCAAAGGCGCAAAGAGCTGGCCGCCGCCGAGGAGCTGAGGCGCAAACAGGAAAAGGACGAAAAACGAAGAAAAGCCAACCGCGCCGAGGCCATGGATCGATTGCAGAGCCAAGCCGGTGCTGGTGATGGTGAGGCTGGCACAGCCGAGAAAAAATCAGGCGCACCAGGCTCTGTTTGCGAGCTCTACATCGGGAAGACGGTAAAATCCAACACGAGTTTCCCGGATATTCCCGGCAACCCGGTCGTGACCGTCAGGATCCGTTTGACGCCGAGCCGGATGCTGAAAGAGGTCAAAGTGGAAAGCCCGTCAGAAAATCCGGAGTTTGACAGCCAGATCGAGCGGGGCATACGCAAATCTGGCCAGTTCCCGGCCGCGTGCCCGGAAGACTTTACCTACGTGCACCTTTTGAAACCTCGATGAAGCCGATCGCATGAAAAAATATCTCTTGCAGGTTATCGCACTGGCCTTGCTGCTCGGAGCCGAGGTATCCGCCCTGGCACAGCTGAAGATAGAAGTCGCGGGCGTGGGATCAGACCAGATTCCCGTTAGTGTGGCAAATTTTGCAAGTGACCTGCCCGGCAATCAATCTCTGAGCGCCATCATCCGGGCCGATCTTGCGCGCAGCGGCATGTTTCGCGTTATCGACATCAAGGAAGTCATCGCTGACAACGCCCCGCTGGATTTGGCAGCATGGAAAGCGCGCGGTGTTGATGCCGTGGTCACTGGTGTGGTGTACAAAGGCACTGACGGGCGGATTGAACTCCGCTACCGCCTTAGAGACACCACAAAACCCGGCGATATTTCCGGCCTTGACATCAGGGCACAAGCGCAGTTTTCGCGCGCGGCTGCACATCGTGTATCGGATGATGTTTTTAAAGCACTCACTGGCTTGCGCGGCGTTTTTACGACCCGCATTGCGTACGTCTCGAAGTCGGGAGGAGAATTTCGCCTCGAAATTGCGGATTCCGATGGAGAGAATGAGGTGACCGTCTTTCGGTCGGCGGAGCCCATCATCTCTCCCGCTTGGTCACCCGATGGAAAAAAGCTGGCCTATGTGTCTTTTGACAATAAAAAACCGATCATCTACGTGCAGGAGCTGGATACCGGTCGGCGCATCCCGGTCGCCAATTACAAAGGCAACAATTCGGCGCCCGCATGGTCGCCCGATGGAAAGCAGCTTGCCATCGCCCTCTCGCGTGATGCACTAACCCAGATTTACCTGATTAATGCCGACGGATCCGATATCAGACGCTTGACCAAAAGCAACGGTATTGACACCGAGCCCTGCTTCTCACCCGATGGCCAAACAATTTACTTCACCAGTGACCGTGGCGGGAGTCCTCAGATCTATCGGATGTCCATTGATGGCACCGATGTGCGTCGGATAACTTTCCGTAGCGATTACAGTATTAGCCCAAGTGTCTCCGCTGACGGTAAAATGATGGCGTATATTGCTGGTCGGGGGGGAAGCTACCAGCTTCACCTGCATGATCTGGTCACCGGCTCGGAGCGCCCGCTATCGACTGCAGCCCACGATGAATCACCAAGTTTTGCGCCTAACGGTCGCTTTATCGTTTTCTCAAGCGGGTCAGGCAGCCGGGGGACGTTGACCGTAGTGTCAACAGATGGCAATGCCCGTTACAGCCTGAGCTCCAGAACATCGAATATCAGAGAGCCCGTTTGGGGGCCGTTTACAAAATGATTACATTTGTCCACAATCCAGCCTGGATTTAACGGCACGCATTGCCTTTGTAAAGAATGAAACAACCGAACTGTTTTAAAAACCAAGGAGGAAAACCATGCGTTTAACCAGATTTACCGCTGCACTTGTGGCATCGATGTTGCTGTTGTCAGCCTGCTCTACCGTCAAATTGGACGAGTCCGCCTCCGTAGAGACCCGCAAACCCACCGCCTTGTCATCTGCTGACGGGAGACAGTCCAACTCGACATCAGCAGCCTCAAACGGTAGTGACTCGAGCGCCTCGCAATCTGATGCCAGCATTAACCTTGATGTCGGCGACAATAAGGGGAGCAACAGCAATGCGAGTACCAATGGTGCAAATACGAGTGCAGACGCCAACGCAAATGCCAAGAATGCCAAGAATGCCAACGCTGCCAACGCCAACGATCCTTTGAACGATCCGTCGAGCATTCTGGCTAAACGGAGCGTTTATTTCGATCTCGACAGCTATGTCGTGAAAGATGAATACAAGACGGTAATGGACGCGCATGGCAAGTATCTGGCCTCCCGCCCGGACCGCAAGGTACTCATTCAAGGCAACACGGACGAGCGCGGTGGGAGTGAATACAACCTCGCACTGGGCCAAAAACGGGCGGATGCTGTACGTCGCGCACTTGCGCTACGAGGCGTTCCCGAGTCGCAAATGGAAGCCGTATCCTTTGGCAAAGAAAAGCCCAAAGCAATGGGCAGTAACGAAGAAGCATGGCGAGAAAACCGCCGCGCTGACATTGCTTACTGAATTCGGACATGACCGCTACATTCAACACATTTCGTGCCGCCGTTTTGGTGGCGGCATGCAGTGTGTTGCCCATGCAGGCTCAGGCCTTTGAAGATTCGGATGCGCGTCGCGCGATCTTGCAGATTCGCACACAACTCAAGGAACTCAACGCCCTGATCGAAAGCGAAATCAAGGCTATCGGTGCCCGAATCGATAGCGGCACCAAGACTATCAACGCCCGAATCGATAATCAAATCGAGCAACTTGCCCGGCGCATTGACACAAAGGCAGATGACAAGAAAGTCAATACGCTTTTCACCGACCTCGAAAAACTCCGCAGCGAACTTCGTGCCGAGGTGGCTGAACTTCGTGGGCAAGTCGAGATCATGAACAACGAACTCGCGAAGTCCCAGCAGAAGATAGACAAGCTGAGCAATGATCTCGCTAACGATGCTCGAAGGACAAAGGATCTGCACAAGAATCTCGATGAGCGACTGAGTAAACTCGAGCCACGTCGCCAAGCGATAGATGGTGTTGAGCACGAGGTCACCCAGACCGAACAGAAAATATTTGATGAGGCCGCTGCGCTCCTGAAGCGGAAGGATTTTACCGGTGCTGCGCAAGCTTTCACGATATTCCTGCAGCGATTTCCCGGCTCGGGCTACTCGGCGCAAGCGTATTATTTATTGGGCAGCAGCTACTTATCTGCGGAGGACTGCAAAAATGCCATCCCTGCGCTACAAACAGTCGTCAATCGCTATGGAATGACTCAGAGAGCACCCGATGCCATGCTCAATCTCGCCATTTGTCATGACGACCTCGATGACCCAAACGCAGCGCGCAGCACCTTGGAGGCTTTGATAAAGAGATACCCCGAGTCAACTGCCGCGAAGAACGCTCGATCAAAGCTGAACGCGCTCAAATAAGTTTCAAAGCAGACAGACATCGCTGTTTACAGGCACAGGATGTTTGCGTTTGACAAGTGTTCAGTGATTTCAGTATAATCGCGGTCTTCCATGGGTCGTTAGCTCAGCTGGTAGAGCAGCGGACTTTTAATCCGTTGGTCGCTGGTTCGAATCCAGCACGGCCTACCAAATAAAACAAAGGGTTAGATGAATTTTCATCTAACCCTTTTGTTTTTCGAGGTGCCATGTAACCACTATGTAAGCAATTCAAACACGAATCGTGGTCGGCAAATTAGCGGAATATCTTTCGAGCAGTTTTTAAACGAATGGCGGGCGCGCCTCTCCATTCGTAAGCGTCCGGTAACCACCGTCTAGCGCAGGTTAAAGAGATCTGCGAGTCTACGTGCCCACGTATTTTTAAATGGGCACGTATAGATGAGTGATGCACTTTTAGCGGTTGG
>JAJTGC010000011.1 GCA_021298975.1 Oxalobacteraceae bacterium | reverse complement strand
AACCGGGGATCCACACATAACCGGCGCGCGGCGATGGAATCGGTTCGACACGCGCGATGGGTGGGGGCGTGCCACCGGTGATCGTGATACCCCAGCTGATGTTGGTCTCAGCGAAAAGATGCGCAGATAAAAATACGCTCGAAAGAATAAAATATTGCGCGATTATTTTCGAAGGAATTTTCAAGCGCAGACCCACCTTGTCGGTAGTGCATTCCGCCTCAACACAATAGATAGCATGCAGAAAAATTTAAAGAAAATTTATTAATAAAGAAAGATTAAATATTCAATTCAACGAAAATATTTATCATCACGAATCATTGTCTGAATGAGCGATAGTTTTTGGCGCAAAAAAATCTGGCCTATCAATAACGCCCTTGTAAGAATCTCCATTAAATTCCCTAATATTAATTTTTAATTGATTACAAACCACTTGCAAGGAAGGGATAAGGTATTGATGATCCAATAAAGGGCTTTCAATAAAAATTTGCATTTCCTTATTCGCCCATAATTCAAGTTTTTCTATATTTGAAAAATTTATTGCAGAAGCGCCGTTGCGGATGTAGCCCAAAAAATAAGCAATTGAACTATTTTTAAAAGAACCAAGAGATTCATAAAATAAAAATTTAGACCTATCTTCCTCTTCCCGAACTATGTCGAATGCGTCTTTTATGTTCTTTTCATTTACAGCCATTTTTATATTTTTTGTTTTATTTTCCGTGTCATTATTTTTCGGATTAAATTCATCTATTTTTTTTATTACCGATGAACGAAATAAATTTACATTCCCTCTGACCATTTTTAGCAAACTATCTTCCGGATTTTTTTCAGACCATAGTCGGAAATTATCCAAAAAATTCAGTGCATCCGGAGCATTTCCGTAATTAATCGCAGATGAACCTTTTTCAACAAAATTGAAAAAAACTTTTACAGCATCTCTGCTGGGCGCAGGATCAATTGATTTAACAAAAAAATCTATTACACTCTCGCCGGGGTCTTTAATTAAATAATTGACATTCAAGCCTTGAGTATTTTTTTCTGGCATTGAAAAAATGGGCGATCGAGCAATTTTTGCTGAAGCCAAAAGCGACATAACTTCGTTTCGCTTGACACCGCTAGAAGAATTTATATTTTTTAAAAATATATCAGCGCCCGGCAAGTAGTATTTATTTTTTTCCACAAAATTTTTAACCCAATTTTTAGCACGCCATTCCATCACCTTTCCAAAAATAAAAGTAAATAAATTTTTTGATCGTGCCCCACCCGTTGACGTATCAAAAAATACCGTTTCAACTTTCAACCCGGATTTTGAAAGAGAGATATCGTTATCGAGCTTCAAAAAATTACCCGTGGAACGGTCGTCAGCTTTTCCCTTCAACGATGGAAGCATAGTCAGCTCGATAAATATGCTAAAAAAACCAGCAATTCGATTGAAAAAAGTCCGTATCCGATATGCGCAGAATGGCACGCGGTAAACGCGGATGCGCACGACCATAGATTAAATCAGGGGAACCACTGCTAAAAATGATAGCCGCATTTCTGCGCCTGAGTGACGCAGAAATGGGTGGGGGACGTACTAGTTACTGGGCACCCGAAAACTACAATTCAATCAACCCATGTCTTACAGCGATCAGCGTAAGTTCAGCCTGATTGGCAACGCCAAGTTTCTGCTTGACGTTATAAAGATGGGTACCGACGGTACGCGGTGAAATATTGAGCATTTCGGCAATCTGATTGACCGACCCGCCTTTGGCGAGCTGGATAAAGACACCAAACTCTCGTTCCGACAGCACTTCGATCGGACTTTTTTCGCCGTTGAACTCTTCCAGCGCCATGCGCTGCGATAAATGGCTGTCGATATACATACGCCCTTCATTAACCTGCCGTATCGCGTGTATCAACTCGTCCGGTGCGGTGCGCTTGGACAAATAACCGAGTGCACCGGCCTTGAGCATGTAGCGTACATAGCTCGGGTCTTCATGCGAAGACAAACCCAGCACGCGCGCATGCTTGTCGCGTGCCACGATACGGCGCGTAGCCTCCACGCCCATGGTTCCACCGAGCGAAATATCCATCACGATCACATCCGGCTGGGTAGTGGCTATCTGCTGATACGCCACCTCGGCCGACTCTGCCTCGGCCACGACACGGATATCTTCGGTCGCTTCGAGCAGCATGCGAAACCCCATACGCACCACGGCATGATCGTCGACCAGCATGACATTGATTGTTTTTTTCATGAGCTGTGATTTTCTTTGATGGGAAGTGAGACGACCACTTCGAGTCCGCCTTCAGCTGCGGTCTGAAACGCAATCTGACCACCATGTGATTCGGCGCGTTCCTGCATGCCACGTACACCGTAGTGACCCTCACGCTTGACCGAAGACGCGCCACGTCCGTTATCGGAAATGACGAGCGTGAATTGTCCGTCACCGCTGCTGATATTGATGTGTGCTCGGGTGGCGCCGGCATGACGGACAATATTGGTCACCGCCTCCTGCACGATACGATAGGCAGACAGCTCGAGTGATTCCTCCAGCGGCGGTATGCTGTCCGTCACTTTCAGATCAAACCGTATCTCGGGATTATTCTGCTGTGTTTCGGTCAGCAAATCGCGTACCGCATCGACCAGGCCCATGCCCTCAAGCTTGATCGGACGCAGCCGGGGAATCATCCGATGCATGGCATCCGAGGTCATGCCCGCCGTGTCAAACAGCATCTTGACGTGCTGCTCCAGCGGACCGCCGGCCACATCCGGACGCTGCATCATCGACTTGGAAATACTGCGAATGGCAGTCAGCGACTGCCCCAACTCATCATGCAACTCAAGCGCCAGCGCAGCACGTTCCTCTTCGATGCGCGCATGCAGCTGCTTGGTAAAGTCTCTCTGTGCATACAGCCGAGCCTGAGCCTCGGCGCTGGCCTGTCGCACCTGAATATTGTCTTCGACGGCTTGCGCCATGCGATTGAAGGTGCGTCCCATCTGGCCTGCTTCCTTGCCCAGCAAGGGCGGCAGGCGCACCTGGTGATCGCCGCGCTCGATCTCACTCAAACCGCGCTCGATTTTTTCCAATGGCGCGACCCACAGACCGATCAGCCAGAACAGGGCAATATCGGCCAATACGAACAGAATCAATTGCGCGAGCAAGATGTCGCGCAGATTGTCCCAGCCATCGAGGATGGCACGCGTCGGGTTGGTAATGATCACCAGCCGCGCGTCACCGATCCCAATCACTCGCTTCATTTCCGGCGGAGAGACCACGCTGGCATACCACTGCGGCGCGTCGCGCCCGGCCTTGTACACCGACGGCGGTGACTGGTAGCGCAATATGCCTGATTTGTCATACAAGACAATGTCATTGGCGCGTATGCGGCCGGTCGCTTGCAGAAAGCCGATCAGCTCTGTCAGGTCGTCATTGACATAAGAGCTGCTCACGCGCGCCAGCAACTGCGCGGCAATACGACTGGAGGCTTCCATCTCCTCGCGCACGCTGTCGCGCGTGGCGCTGACCTCGACCCGAATCAGGATCAGGAAGACGAGCACGGTCAGTGCCAGAAAAATCAGATTGATCTTGAGCCGCAGGCTCATGCCAGGGCGGGATGCGGCAGCAAGGTCCACAAAAGTGGCGGCCTTGGTCTCGGTGGGGTTGGTCGTTGTCATCTTCGGTTGCGTTGCAACATGGCAGCCGGGCACGTCTGTTGCGGCCTGTCTCTGGGGTGCATCATAGCAGCAGGCTTCCCGGCTGAACGGCCCTTTCTGGCCGGCGCCCGGCCGCGCCCGGCGGTTCATGAAAATCATGAGCCTAATTTACGTGTTTCACAGATGCATGATGTCAGGGCAAAGGCCATCATCGCGATCGCTGAACGGGTTTTCTGTTCGGTTACATAAACTCATTAGGAGATAATCATGGCATGGACTACACCTGCAGCGACTGATCTGCGTTTCGGCTTCGAAATCACGATGTACATCGCTAACCGTTAATTCGGTTATCTGGCAGCCTGGTCTTCTGACTGGCTGCCAACCAAAAGCTTGCTGAAAGACGACCTCTGGGTCGTTTTTTTTCGTCCGTTTTTAAATTGATAACACCCTCGATTCCCCGACAGTCCCCCTATACTTCATCGGGTTACTCCTTTCCTGAAGCGATCCATGACCCTCGCCGACCCCCGCGCCATTGCCGACCGCTTCGACCTGCTGCAGTTGCCACCAGAGTTTCATGACGATCCCTTCCCTGTGTATCGTGCGCTGCGCGTCCATGCACCGGTCAAGGCCATGCCGGATGGCAGTTACTTTCTGACACGCTATGACGATCTGATCGGGATCTACAAAAATCCGACATCCTTCAGTTCAGACAAGCAGCGCGAGTTCACGCCGAAGTTTGGCGCTTCCCTGCTCTATGAACATCACACCACCAGTCTGGTTTTTTCCGATCCGCCCCTGCATACGCGCGTCAGAAAACTCATCTCGGGCGCGCTGACGCCGCGGGCGATTGCAGGGATGGAAGCGAGCCTGATCCGTCTGGTCGATGATTTGCTGAACGCGATGGAAGACAAGTCCCGTCCCGACCTGATTGATGACTTTGCCTCGGCCATTCCGATTGAAGTGATTGGCAATCTGCTGGATGTACCTCCGGAAGACCGCCAACCTTTGCGTGGCTGGTCGCTGGCAATACTGGGGGCGCTGGAGCCGGTGATCAGTCCGGAAGCCTTCGACCGAGGTAATCGCGCAGTCGCAGAATTCATTCATTATCTGGAAGGGCTGATTGCCCATCGCCGTGCCCATCCCGGCAATCCCGAGTCGGATGTGCTCACACGTCTGATTCAGGGCGAGCTTCAGGGTGAGCGACTGACGATGAAAGAGCTGCTGCATAACTGTATTTTTCTGCTCAATGCCGGACATGAAACCACCACCAATCTGATCGGCAATGGCTTGATGGCACTGTACAACGCTCCGGCCGAGCGCGAGCGGCTGTTGCGTGAACCAGCCCTGATCAAATCTTGCGTGGAAGAGGTGCTGCGTTATGAAAGCTCAAATCAGCTGGGTAACCGGATTACCACCGAGACCGTTCAAGTCGGCGACGTGACGATGTCGTCGCACACCCGCGTAACGCTCTGCATAGGTGCCGCCAATCGTGACCCGGCACAGTTCAACGATCCAGAGCGTTTTGATATCACCCGCCATCCCAACCGCCATCTGGCGTTTGCCAGCGGTACGCATGCCTGTGTCGGCATGAGTCTGGCGCGGCTGGAGGGTCAGGTCGCGATAGGACGCTTCATCGCGCGCTTTCCGAATTACGTTGTCAACGATGCGGTGCGCAGTCCGCGTGTACGTTTTCGTGGATTCTTACGATTGCCTGCAACGCTGTGCTAGTTCGCTCAGGCAGACTCATCCTGCTCAGCCGCCGCCTCACCCAGGCTTTCGGCCGCCATCGGCGGTAGATAATCCAACTCCAGATCGGCCTTGTCGACCAGACTTTGCGGCAGCGCTTTCTGCACCGCGACACCGAGTTGTTCGAAATCGCGCGCGCGCTTAATCACATTGCCCGGCCCGCTGTAAAACTGACCAAAGGCACTCTGATAGGACGTCTTGGCCGAATCGAGCTTGCGACCCAGCTCTTCCATGGTCTTGATGAAGCCAGCGAGTTTTTTATATAACTGAGCAGCGCTGTCGGCCAGCTTGGCACTGTGAATATTCTGGTTCTCGTGACGCCAGAGCTGACGAACAATATTCAGACTGGTCAGCAAGGTCGTGGGCGTGGCGACCAGCACGTTCTGCTGCAGGGCTTGCTGAAACAGGGTTTCATCAGCGCGCAAGGCTTCCACAAAAGCGGACTCGACCGGAATGAACATGAACACCATCTCCGGTGAATTCAGGTCATCCAGCTCGAAATAGCGACGGTCGGACAACTCGGTGATCCGGTCGGCGATGGCCTGTACATGCTCTTTCAGTGCCTGTTTGCGTTCGAGTTCATCTTCTGCATTCACGTAGCGCGTGTAGGCATTGAGTGAGACTTTCGCGTCAACGATCAGATGTTTTTGCTGCGGCAGATAGACAATGACATCCGGGCGTTGTTTGCCATCTTCGGTGTTGAAGCTGACCTCGCGACGATAATCGCGATCGATCTGCAGGCCGGAGCGTGCAAGTACGTTTTCCAGCACCAGCTCACCCCAGTTGCCCTGCTTTTTTGCGTGACCTTTGAGTGCCGTCGCCAGATCATGCGCTTCTTCGCTCATCTGACGGTTCAGTTCTTTGAGCTGTGCGAGTTCCGTTTTGAGTGCGGCCTGCTGCTGTGCGTCCTGATAGTGTATTTCTTCTACCCGGGATTTGAATTCATTGAGTCGCTCACGAAATGGTGTGAGCACCTGCCCGAGACTCTCGAGATTTTGTTCGGTGAAGCGTTTGGTCTTGTCTTCCAGGATGCTGTTGGCAAGGTTCTGGAATTCCTCCGTCAACGCCTTCTTGCCAGACTCGGTCATTTCACGCAGCAATGCGATTTTTTCTTCTGCCTGCTTACGCTCTTCTTCCAGACGCGTACCCACGCTGGCCAGCTCGCGATCCAGCACGGAGACCTGCTCCCGCAATTGCTGATTTTCTTGCAACAGGTGCGCCTGCTGAGCGTCCAGCGAGCGCAATCGCTCTTGCTGAGTGGCCTGCTGGCTCGCCTGCTGCGCGCTCTGCTGACCGCGCACGAGCCATGCAGCGACCAACCCGCCACCGGCGACACCTACGACGAGCGCTACGCTGACCAACAATAAATCCATGCCATTCTCCAAACACCGGTGCGCAGAAGTTTACCAGTGAGCTGGCTACAATAGCGCTTCTGTCCCAATCCCCACTCTGTATGGCGCATATCCAACCCGAAGGCTGGCGTGAAATGGCCGTCACCGGCGCAGCACAACGCGAGATCGAAACGCTGCATCTGCTGGCGGCCACGCTCTCCGATGACTACACGGTGTTCCATGGCGTGCACTGGACGCACGTAGAGCAAGGCTATTCCGCCTATGCCGATATTGATTTCATCATTGTCGGGCCGGATGGCCGCACTTTGCTGATCGAACAGCAATCCGGTTTTCTGACCGAGACCGATGAAGGGCTTGCCAAAAAAATGCCGGGTACCGACAAGCCCCGACTGATTCAGCAGCAAATTTTGCGGCCGCTGTCGGTGCTGCGTCAGCGCTTTGGCCAACAGGCTGAACCGCTGCTGATCGATTATTTGCTGTACTGCCCGGATTACCAGATCAAGCGCCCGCAAGCCGCAGGTATCGCCCCCGAGCGCATCGTCGACGCCAGTCGCCGCGATCAGCTGACGACGCTGATTCTGCAGATCTTGCCACCGGCAGGCAAAGCAGCGCAGCGTGATCGCGTGCTGCGTTTTTTCAGTAATGTGCTGCAGCTGGTGCCCGACCCGAGCGCCATGATCGGGCAGGCGACTGCACTGGTCACGCGCCTCTCGGGGGGGCTTGCCACGTGGGCACGGCAACTCGAGTTCTCGCCTTTTCGTCTGCGGGTCACGGGCACTGCCGGCAGCGGCAAGACGCAGTTGGCCTTGGCTGAATTTTCCGATGCCTTGGCGCGCGGATTGCGGCCCCTGTATGTATCTTATAACCGTCCGCTGGCCGATCATGTGCGCAAGCTCCTGCCGGACGGCGGCCTGGTGACGAGTTTTCATCAGCTGTGCGACCGCTTTGCGCGCGATTCGGGCATCACACCGGATTATCGCGATCCTGCGGTGTGGCGCAGTCTCGAGCAGACGCTGGCCGATAGTCCGCTGTCGGCCGACTGGCAATTCGATCTGCTGATCGTCGACGAGGGTCAGGATTTCTCCGACCGCTGGCGCGATACCCTGCTGCGTCTGCTGAAACCTGCCGGCCGTGCGCTGTGGCTGGAAGACCCCATGCAAAATTTGTACGGCCGTGATCCTGTATCACTGCCCGGCTGGGTGAGCCTGCATGCGTGGTCCAATTTCCGCAGCCCCAGACACATCGTCGATCTGCTGTCTGCACTCGCGCCGATGGGAACCACGATCGAAGCGGCAAGCCCGTTTGCCGGTGCCGAGATTGATCTGCTCACGTATGTGCATGACGACGCCAGCGCATTGCAAGCGCAGACCCGTCAGGCCATCACCCGCTGTCTGGCAGCAGGCTATGCGCGCAGCGATATGGCGATCGTGAGTTTTCGTGGCCGTGAAAATTCAACACTGCTCAATCTTGACGTACTGGGTCAGCATCCACTCAAATCATTCAAGGGCAGCTATGACTTGTTCGGCAATCCGGAATTTCGCGAGGGTGAGCTGCTGACCGAATCGGTCTATCGTTTCAAGGGTCAGTCGGCACCTGCCGTGATTTTTACAGAAATCGATTTCGAGACCCTGGATGAAAAAAGTTTTCGCAAGCTCTTCGTCGGCATGACCCGGGCGCGAATGAAGCTCATCCTCATCATGTCCGAGCGGGCGGCACGACAGCTGCCTGCAGGCAGCCTCTGAAGAGCGCTGGCGCAGACGGTAGAATGCACACAACAAAAACCACACCCTCAGGAGCCGAGACCATGTCCGCCGTATCCAAGCCTTCCCCACGCCGCACTTTCCTCAAACAGTCCGCAGCACTCAGCGGTGCCTTTGTCCTGGGCGTGCAGGCGGGTGCCGCGGGAACTGCGCTTGCCGCTGACGCCAGTGGCGCGCCGGAGGTGACGCACTGGATCGTGATTGAGCCCGATGACACCGTCATCATCCGTATCGCGCGCTCGGAACTGGGTCAGGGTTCTTTCACGGGTTTGGCGCAGCTGGTGGCCGAAGAGCTGGAATGCGACTGGAACAAGGTCAAGCCTGAATACGCGGATGTGAACATGCACATGCGCCGCAACCGAATTTTCAAGGACATGTCCACGGGCGGCAGTCGCGGCATCCGCGATTCACACGAATATGTACGTCAGGGCGGTGCTGCTGCACGCGAGATGCTGATCGCTGCCGCAGCACAGCAGTGGAACGTACCTGCGTCGGAATGCCGTGTGAATCAAGGCGTGGTGACCCACCCGTCCGGCAAAACGGCGCGCTATGGCGAACTGGCGAGCCTTGCCGCCACCATGCCAGTCCCGGCCTCGCCCTCATTGAAAGATCCGAAAAACTGGAAACTGATCGGCACATCGCCCGCGCGCTTTGACATACCGGCCAAGGTCAATGGCTCGCAAGTCTATGCGGCCGACATACGCCTGCCGGGCATGTTGCACGCATCGATCTTGCAAAGCCCGGTGTTTGGCGGTTTTCTGAAACGCTATGACGATGCTGCCGCAAAAAAAATGCCGGGTGTGAGGCATATCGTGAGCTCGGAGGAATGGATTGCTGTCGTTGCCGACAATTGGTGGCAGGCGAACCGGGCACTCAAAGCCATCAAGGCTGAGTGGGAAAACGGCGTGAAAGGCAATATCTCCAGTGCGTCCATCATGGCCTACATGCGCGAGGGTCTGGAGGCAAAAGAAGCACCGATTGCACGCAAGGATGGCGATGCCCGCAGCGCACTCGCCAGCGCGCACAAGGTGCTGGAAGCCGAGTACACCACCGGCTTTGTCAATCACTGCACGATGGAGCCGCAGACGGCCACCGCCATTTACACAGCCGACCGGCTCGATGTCTGGGTCGGCACGCAAAACGGTGAAGCCTCCGCAGCCGCAGCATCCGAATCCGGCGGATTGGCACTCGACAAAGTGTATATCCACAAGATGCATGCCGGCGGCGGCTTTGGCCGACGTGGACCGCATCAGGACTATGTGAAGCAAGCGGTCAAGATCGCCAAAACCCTGCCAGGCACGCCCGTGCGTCTGCAATGGTCGCGCGAAGAAGACATGCGTCAGGGGCGCTATCGTCCGGTCACACTGGTGAAACTGCGCGGTGGCCTGGATGACAAAGGCAACTGGGTGGGCTGGGAAGTACGGCAGTCGGATCAATCAATCGCCATCACGGTGTATCCGCAATTTGTGAAGGATGGCGTCGATCAGATCAACACGCGTGTGTTTCGGGACAACCCGTATGCCGTACCCAACTTTACCAATGAATACCTGATGCGCGAGCTGCATGTGCCACCCGGTTTCTGGCGTGCGGTCGCCCACACCAATAATCCGTTTTATCGCGAATGCTTCATTGATGAGCTCGCGCATGCGGCTGGCAAAGATCCCTACCAGTTCCGCCGCCCTCTGCTGGAAGGCAAAAAAGATCAGGCCGTACTGGATGCCGTGGCCAAGGCCATCGGCTGGGACAAACCTGCCGCCGACGGTGTACATCGCGGGATTGCGGTGGTTGACTCGTACGGCAGCTTTACCGCAGCAGCCGTCGAACTCTCCGTCAGCAAGGACTCGGTGATTGATGTCAAACGGGTGGCCGTGGCGATTGACAGCGGCCACGTGGTGCATCCGGATGCAGTCAAGGCACAGATCGAAGGTGGCGTGATCTGGGGATTGTCGGCGCTGATGTTCGAGGACATCACGATCGATCAGGGTCGTGTGGTGCAGAGTAATTTTGCCGACTATCCGCTCGCACGCATCATGCACGCACCCGAGGTGATTTCCGTACTGGTACCCACCGGCGGCTTCTGGGGTGGCGTCGGCGAACCGCCGATTGGCGGTGTGATTCCTGCGATGATGAATGCCTTGTTCAAGGCAACAGGTAAACGGATTCGCTCTTTGCCGCTACGGCATCATGGCTTCGAGTACAAGGCTTGAACAGGCTTGCTCAAGTTCACGAGAAATAATTTTTTCAGGTAATCGACGACACACGCTGGATCCCGGGGATCCAGCGTCGTTGTCTGTGCGCGTTCATGTGCTCTTGAGAGAAGGCGAGCGTAGTCTTCAAAGCACCGGTCAATCCGGCGTCGTGGCATGCCTAGTCATCATCTGCGGCATGCGTCTTTCGGTAGTGCAGTGAAGACCACACCGACGCGGCAATGAAAGCGATACCGATCAGTCCGGTGATGATCTCGGGTACATGAAATTTCATGGTGATGAACATGATCAGCGCCAGAATGCCAATCGCATAATGCGCACCGTGTTCAAGATACACATACTCGTCCAGAGTGCCCTGCTTGACCAGATAGACCGTGGTCGAGCGCACAAACATGGCGCCAATCGCCAGACCGAGCATGATGATCACGACATCGTTGGTGATGGCAAAAGCACCGATCACGCCATCGAAGGAAAAAGATGCATCGAGTATCTCGAGATACAAAAAACCACCGATACTGCCGCTCTTGACGACCTTCGCCAGATCCCCGCCCTCGGCGTCTTCTTTTTCCAGCAGATTGCTCAGGATATCGACACCCACATACACGATGATGCCCCACACACCGGCGGTCAGCACCACCAGATGATTGGAGTCCTCCGCCAGCGTCAAACTACCCAGCACCACCAGCAGGGCAATGAAGATCGGCACCGCTTGAATCTTGCCGTAGCTGGACATTTTTGCTTCGACATGACCGAGCCAGTGCAACTCCTTGTTTTCATCAAAAATAAAATTCAGGAATACCAGCAACAGGAAGACTCCGCCAAAAGCAGCCACTTCATCATGATGCTTGGTCAGGTAACCTGAAAATTCATGCGGGCTGTGCAGAGCGAGGTTCCAGACCTCGGCAGCACCCAGATCAGCCGTCTGCGCAACGATCACCAGCGGGAAAAGCAGCCGCATGCCGAAGACGGCGACGACCATACCGACTGTCAGAAATAACCGCTGCCAGAATTCATCCCAGTTTTTGAGTACGGAGGCATTGACGACCGCATTATCAAAGGACAGCGAGACTTCCATGATGCCGAGGATGAGCGCAACCCCGAACGCGGTCAGTGCGCCTGTCACTCCCCCATGTTCGAAACCCCACCACGTGGCGAGCGACAGGCAGATGATTGCGATGAAGATGGAACCACTAAAGTGCCTCAATACAAACCTCCAGAATGTGTTTTTCGTCGATAAATCAAGATTGCTTGATTCACGGCAACGAGAGAATACCAAATCGGGAGGCTTGCGGCCTATTTCCTCTCAAAAAAAAGGGCTACGTCTTTTGAACGTAACCCATTGTTCTTGATGAATATTTTGATGTCAGTGCGGAGTTACCCCTGGCCACAGGATCCGCTCCGACAGTATTTCGCGTGTGAATATCATTGAATCGTGATCTGCTTGCCCCCGGTGCCGGGCCGCTTGGGCAGCGTCATTTCCAGAATACCGTCGTGGTACTTTGCCTGAGACTTGGTGTCATCGACTTCCTGAGGCAGGGTAAAACTGCGGTATTGCTGCCCGTAGTAGCGCTCACTGCGGAGCCTATTGAGGCTTTTTTCCTCTTTCTCTTCTTTGGTTTCGGCGCTGATCGTGACTTGATTGCCATCGACGGCGACTTTGATGTCCTCTTTTTTTACCCCCGGCACTTCTGCCTTGATGGTGTAGGCGGTATCAGTTTCGGCGATATCCATGCGGATGACCTGTCCCGTTTCCATACCTCGCAGCGCCGGCATCAGGGAAAAGTCGCGAATAAAATCCTCCATGTTGCGGAAGGGATCAAACCGTGCAATTTCGCGCACAGGATCAAAGCGTGTCAGATTGCTAGCCATGGAAAACCTCGTATTGGTTGGCGAATGGGTTGGCGAAAATATGAGCGAGCGTGCTGCGCATCAATCCATCATGTGGGCACACCCTCTGTGCAGCATACGAATCGCACACCAGTTCGATATGCGCGAGCGCAAGGCAGCTCTTCATGAATCCTCTGACGATACCGCTCATTCGCTTCCATCAATCTGCGTTTTGCCACCTGCCAGAGTGACGATCGTCGACCTGAAGTGATACCGGCAACTGCCGTTGATGATGCGCCAAACCGCCTGCTGCACAAGCCGACATGCGATCTGCGACTCGACAATTCGATGTCTTCAATGGCGATGCCGATGGCATCTGCGCCCTGCATCAGTTGCGGCTGGAGCAGCCGGCACAGGCAACGCTGATCACGGGCCGAAAGCGCGAGATTGCGCTTCTGGAACGCGTACAGGCCGAGGCGGGTGACCGGGTCACGGTGCTGGATATTTCCCTGGCACGCAACCGTACAGCGCTCGATGCGCTGCTGCAAAAAGGCGTCCGCGTTGATTACTTCGATCACCATCAGGCCGGTGAGCTGCCTTCTCAGCCCGGTTTGCACGCCATTATCGATACGACGCCCGATGTCTGCACCGGCATGCTGGTCGATCGCTTCCTGCACGGACGACAACGACCCTGGGCGGTGGTCGCAGCGTTTGGCGACAATCTCGCTGAACAGGCGCGCGCACTCGGCGCAACCGCCGGCATGGCAGCGCCGCAACTCGCCTTACTGCAAGAACTGGGCGAATGCCTGAACTACAACGCCTACGGCGACAGTGACGAAGATCTAATCATCCATCCTCGCCGTCTCTACGAACGGCTAAGTCGCTACCGGGATCCCTGGAAATTTTTTTCCAGCGAGCCGGTGTGTGCCCGGCTGCGCGCAACACGCACGACCGACCTGACATCAGCCAACCTTGATCAGAAGCGCATCGAGCTTGCGGTCGGTAGCCTCATTCTGCTGCCTGATACCGCCGCGAGCCGGCGCGTACGGGGTGCGTTCGCCAATCAACTGGCTACGGCCTTTCCGGAACAAGCCCACGCGGTGCTCACCCCCGATCGGCAGCAGGACTACACCATCAGCGTACGGGCACCAAAGCGCCGGCTGCGTGGTGCCGATACCCTGTGCGCACTGTTCGGCGGCAGCGGCCGAGCGGCGGCAGCGGGTATTGATCATTTGCCGCGCACACGATTGACTGAATTTACCGAAGCATTTGCCGCATCGTTTCGGGATCAATAGAAAAACGCATCAGCCCGCAAACGCCATCCCCGGCTCTGGTCGCATCGCCGCACCGAAGTCCTCCACCGTCGCGGGCCGATCAACCACGACACAATCTGTTGTCAGTATCAGGCTGGCGACCGAGGCGGCATTCTGTAGCGCAAGCCGCGTGACCTTGGTCGGATCGATAATCCCCATCTGCATCAGATTGCCGTACTGATCGTTCGCGGCGTTGTCGCCGAAATCACCTCTTCAGACGCCGCGATCGCACATTCAAGATTGACCATGGTCAGATCGGCGCCTCACATCAACGAAGCGACATGCACCAGTGGATGGCTTATCCACTAGCGCCCAATCCAGCGCTCAATGCAACCCCCGACACCGCGTCCGTGTATGACGTCGCCGCCAAACATGACGCGAACACAGGCCGGTGCCTGAGTGACTGAACTCATGGACAAGCGTCTGGCACCTGCTGCGTATCCGTTGAACAGAAGACGCCACCGCGGTCGCTGCCGGCGCGAAACACCGTACAGCCTTTCAAGCCCAGCTGGTAGGCCTGATCAAAGACGTGGCCGTAACGATCCACATCCGCATCGGCGGGCAATTGCACGGTTTTGGATATGGACTGATCGACATGCGCTTGCAGCGCTGCCTGCAGCTTCAGTTGATCGACCGGATCGATATCACGAGCCTCGATAAAACTTGAAGGCAGCGGTGTCTTCTCGCCGAACATCTTTCGAAACAGCGTCCACGCATAATCATGCACGGGTATGCGGCTTTCGATACCGTCCCCCTCTCTGAAACTGCGATGCGCATGAAATGCCTGAACAGGCTCCACACCACTGGAGATATTGTTTGCCAGCAGGCTGATCGATCCGGCCGGCGCAATCGCTGTCAGGTGACTGTTGTGTATGCCCTGATGCTGAATGGCGTCGCGCAGCGCGGGTGGCAAAGAACGGGCGAAACCACTCTCCAGATATTTCGCAGCGCGGTACTGAGGAAACATGCCGCGTTCGGGTACCAGATCAATCGAGCTTTGGTAGGCTGCATGACAAATCGTTTGCATTACGGCAGCGGCCACGTCTTGTGCGGATTCGGAATCATAGCGAAGGCCAAGCATGATGAGTGCATCCGCCAGACCCGTGATGCCAAGCCCAATCCGGCGCGTACCGCGGGCTGATTTTTTTTGTGCATTGAGCGGGAAATGCGACATATCGATCACGTTATCGAGCATCCTGACAGCGACTGCGGTGGTACCCGCGATCGCCTTGAAGTCAATTTTTGGATGCGCACCGAAAGGATGTTCGATGAATTGCGTGAGATTGATCGATCCGAGATTACAGGCCCCATGCGACGGCAGAGGTACTTCACCGCAGGGATTGGTGGCGCTGATGGTTTCGGCGTACCACAGGTTGTTACTGCTCTCGACGCGATCAATAAAGATGACACCGGGGTCGCCAAAGGCAATGCTGGCTGCGCGCAGCTTGCGCCACAACTCACGGGCAGAGACGGTCTTGCTGGCGACGCAAGGCTCAGGCGTGATCGATCCCGACCATATGCGCTCGCAGATCATGGCGCCCGCGGGTACGGGCCGTCCATCCAGAGGAAACACCAGCGGCCACAGCTCATCGCGCTCTACCGCACGCAGGAAAGCATCCGACACCAGCACCGAAAGATTAAAATACGACAGCACGCCGGGCTCGCGTTTGGCTTCGATGAAGGCTTCGATGTCCGGATGATCGCAGCGCAGGGTCGCCATCATGGCACCCCGCCGCACTCCGGTGGAGGCTATTGTGGCGCACGCCTGATTCCATACCGGCAGAAAAGATACCGGACCCGAGGCGATATTGCCCGTATCTCGGGCCGGCATGCCCGCCGGACGCAGCGCAGAGAAATCACAGCCGATGCCCCCGCCCTCCTGCAGCGTGACCATGGCTTCGCCGAGTGTTGAAAAAATAGCATCAATCGAATCGTGCAAGGCACCGGATACAAAACAATTGAACAGGGTGTTGCGCCGCTGGCTGCCAGCACCAGCCAGAATTCGTCCGCCGGGCAGAAAACGAAAATCCGACAGTGCCGTTCTGAAACGCTCGCACCAGATATCACGCTGATGCAGCTCCGGCCCCGACAAGGCCAGTGCGACTCGCGACCAGGTCGCCTGCAGGGATGGCTCATGGACATGACCGTTTTCATTCAGGCGATAACGCAGCCGCCACACATGATCGGCAACGGGCTCGTATAACAGCGCATCAGTCATGACCTGCCCCCCATAGAATCACCTCAGCGCTCCCATAACACCCGCAGCAGGTAGTCGCCCTTGTTGTAGTGGTAGTGCAGCGTGCCCCGATAAGCATGCTCGAGTGCCTCGCCCAGGCCGCGGGCCAGATGAATATCGGTGGTCGTGATTTCGCAGGCATCGGGCTGCTCATCAATCCGCATGATGCGTTGCAAGGGATGTTCATTTTTTTCGCGCTGCTCGTGATGGCGCAACAGCTGTATCAGTTCATCACGATGTGCTTTTGCAAAATCACCCTTGATCGTGAGATAACCCGCCGGCATGGCCTCGTGGATACGAGCACAGGCGGGACATCGGGCCTGATGCACCTGTACGTGCCGTGGTGCAGATGACCATTGCCAGCGACCTTGCTGATAAACCGCGCCGCAATCGCTGCATACGGTTGGCTCTGCATATTTACCGCGTTGCTGATATGGATCGATGACAGCACCATCGAAAATTTCCAGATGGCGTCCTGGATGAAAGGCTGGAGCAGATCCCTGTGGCGTTTTCATGGCAATGCCTTTGCATGAAAAATCATATCAATACCGACAGCGTAGCCAAGCAGTGTCCCAAGCCTTTGCGGCGACACAAACCGGGGTTCATGAGGACTGCTAACTTGAGGGAATGTTCAGTGCCGTTGCCGTAAAAATCCGTAGCAGCGCTTCCATGTACCTGTCTTCCATGAAACCACATGACAATTAACGCGCAGCGCTTTGTGTCACGCGAGCAAGCTGCCGAACTGCTGGCGCAAGAATTGATCCGGTACAAGGGTCGCCATCCGCTGGTGCTTGCCATCCCTCGAGGTGCGGTACCGATGGGCAGCCTCATTGCGAGCCAGCTGGATGGCGAACTGGATATTGTGCTCACCCACAAACTCTGCGCGCCCATGGATCCGGAGTATGCGATTGGCGCCATTGACGAGAGCGGATGGGTCTACATCTCTCCCTTAGCAGCGCGCGCCGGAATTAGCCCAAGTTATCTCGAGCAAGAAAAAGAAAGACAACTCGATAGCCTGAAACATCGCCGGATACGATTCAAGTCCGGTAAAAAACCAGCCGCTGTCAAAGGTCGGATCGCGATCGTGGTTGATGATGGTCTGGCTACCGGTGCCACCATGATTGCGGCACTGCATGCCATTCGAGCGCGTGAACCTGCCAGACTGGTCTGCGCGATACCTGTGGCGCCTTCGGATACACTGGATCGCGTATCAGAGCTGGCGGATGAAGTGATCTGTCTGCAGGTGCCAGACGATTTTCGCAGTGTTGGCCAGTTTTACCAACATTTTCCACAGGTCGAGGAAGATGAAGTCATACGGATATTGTCGGCATCCTAGTCCTGGCTGCAGATGCTCGCACCACGCTGAGGTACGACCAATCGCTTTACTTGATGTGCGAAGCCGAATGTATTTGCTCTGCCTCCGCCGAAGTACGTCGATGGACATCAACAAAAATTAAAGATGGACAACGCTAATACATTCAACCCCACCAAATTCGAGCCCAAGGCTTACGTAAATAAGCGTAGCGCTACAGATAAGAAATTCAAAGTCGCCTATGATGCGCTGGAAGATGAATTCGCCGCTTTGTCAGCCCTGCTTCACGCCCGTACCAAAGCGGGATTGACACAAGCCGAGGTCGCCTCACGCATGGGAGTCGCGCAGCCAGTGGTCGCACGTATTGAAGCAAGCCTAGGCAAAAAAAATCATTCCCCTTCACTCAATACCCTGCGTCGCTATGCTGATGCATGCGGGATGAAATTAGTCATTCGAATGGTGGCTCAAACATGAGCGTTGTAAAAATACGTAGGCAAGAATTTTCACTTGCTCTGGATTTTTCGGTTGTAACAATCATCAGTTGGTCAACCGGCTTCCCGATAACTAATTATTCTGTCGACATTTATACAGCGACATTCCGCGCTTGAAAACATGTGAGAGACTGAGCGCTGCTCTTCATGCTCATGTCGAAGCTTCTCTGGCCGGCGCAATGCGGCACTTCGGCATCAAAATCGAGATTTGAATCTATTTCGCAAAAAAATAGAAGGTGACTTGCAGCATTTGAAACTGTGGAGGTGATTTGATTGTGGCAGCCACAAATAGAAACGGGTCAGTCCCTTGTGAGAACTAACCCGTTGGTATTACTGGTGCGGCTGGCAGGAATCGAACCCACGACCCCTTGGTTCGTAGCCAAGTACTCTATCCAGCTGAGCTACAGCCGCGACGGCGCGAAGTATACCATCAGAACCGCCCTTTGGGTAAAGCACCGCCTGCCTTTGTCAGGGCCGTCGCGGTTGGTACAGGTCCTGACCGGCTTCGTTAATCTGCTGCCGCAAGGCTTTCCGTTCTTCGGGCGACAAACGCGAAGAGCGGCGATCGCCGTCCTCGTTTCGCTGGCGAGTCTCATCATTGTTACGCGGCCGTGGCTCACTGGCTGAGGCCGGCGCCATTTCGTGTCGCGGGCGGTTTTCGGCTTTGCCCTGCGCCTCGGCCACAGCGCTTCCGTGCAAGAGCACAAGCACAGGCAAGAGCAACAGTTGCGAAGCGGATTTCATGGCAGCGATGAAGGCGGTTTTTGGCACAGGCCGTAGTGTACGTGGGTTCCAGCGGGTCAATGGCCAACGGGTGGTCGAAACTTTGTAAAGCTTTGTAATTCCTGCCTGAATCCGGCTAGTGGAATTCGGGAAGGACGTTACCATAGCGCCATGGACACGACAAATACCGCACCCATCGTCCTTTCCCGGCGCAAGCCAGGATCCCAGGCGCGAATTCTGGTGCTCGATGATGATGCGCGCCTGCGCGACCTGCTCAAGCGCTTTCTGAGCGAGAACGGCTATGCAGTGACAGCCGCTGCCAGCGCGATAGAAATGAACAGACTCTGGATACGCGAGCGCTATGACCTGCTGGTACTCGACCTGATGTTGCCCGGCGAAGATGGCATGTCGATTTGTGGACGGCTTCGTGGCGGTGGTGACCACACCCCGATCATCATGCTCACTGCGAAAGGCGAGGACGCCGACAGAATTGCCGGACTTGAAACAGGTGCCGATGATTACCTGCCCAAACCCTTCAATCCGCGCGAACTGCTGGCACGGATCACTGCGGTGCTGCGACGGGTGGTGCCCGAGGCGTTGCCGGGCGCACCGTCGGATCACGTCGAAGTCTACGTCTTCGGTGAATTCACCTTCGATTTATCCCGACGTTCGCTGACACAAAGTGGCAAAGCCATCGCGCTGACCAGTGGCGAGTATTCGGTACTCAAGGTGCTGGCTCGCCATGCGAGGCAACCACTCTCCCGTGAAAAACTGATGGAACTCGCGCGTGGTCGCGAGTATGAAATCTACGATCGCAGCCTCGATGTGCAGATATCACGGCTGCGCAAGCTGATCGAACCCAATCCCGCCAGCCCGCGCTATATCCAGACTGTCTGGGGACTGGGGTATGTGTTCATACCTGATGATCGTCCGGCATGAATAGCGCAACAGAACGTAAGCCGCCGATTCATCTGGCCGGGCTGCGCAGCGGCCTGTTCTGGCGTACTTTTTTTCTGATTGCCTTTCTGATCGCCGCCAGCATGGCGGCCTGGGTGGCGAGCTTCCGCGTCGTGGAGCGCACGCCGCGCGGCGAACAAATTGCGGCACAGGTGACCTCAATCGTCACGATTACCCGCGCGGCACTGCTCCACTCCGCACCGGAGCTGCGGCGCGAACTGCTGTTTGATCTGGCAAGCAATCAGGGCATACGCATTTATCCGCGCGAAGCCGATGATGTCACCGATGGGATGCCGGACACGGATCTGATGAATGTGATCGAAGAGAGTGTGCGTCAGCGTCTGGGACAAGATACGCAATTTGCGGGTGAGGTCAATGAGATACGCGGTTTTTGGGTGAGCTTTGGTATTGACGATGATGATTACTGGCTGATGATGGATCGCGAGCGCATCGAACGCACCTCCGGCATTCAGTGGATCGGCTGGGTGACGGTCACACTGGTGCTGTCATTGCTTGGTGCCGTGTTCATCAGTCGCCTGATCAATCAGCCACTGGCCCGGCTGTCTTCCGCAGCGCGCGCCATGGCTCGCGGCGTGACGCCATCGCCCTTGCCGGATCAGGGTCCTGCAGAAATACGCGAAGCCAATCAGAGCTTCAATCAAATGGTGCAAGATCTGGATCAGGTCGAGTCGGATCGCGCCGTCATTCTGGCCGGTATCTCGCATGACTTGCGCACGCCGATTGCCCGCATGCTGCTCGAGGTCGAAATGGCCAAACTGCCGGAGGACGCCCGCAACGGCATGCAATCGGATCTCGCACAAATGGAAGCGATCATCGGGCAGTTTCTGGATTATGCGCGTCCTGCCGAGACCGCCGTTTACCGTAATTTCGATTTATCGGCATTGCTGCACAAAATGTCGGAGGAGGCAGCACGCCTCCCCGATTTGAAAATCAATACCGCCATTGATTCGGCGCTGAGTGCATCGGGCAACCCCACCGACATCGGACGCGTCATCGGTAATCTGATCGAGAATGCGCGGCGCTACGGAAAAACGCCCGGCAGCGGCGTTGCGGAGATTGACATCACCGCGACATGCGATGGCCGACTTATCCGATTGGAAATCGCGGATCGCGGCACTGGACTGCCCGATCAAGAGATACCGCATTTGCTGCGCCCGTTCACCCGCATGGATACTGCGCGAACCCATGCCAATGGGGCCGGGCTGGGTCTGGCGATTGTGGATCGCGTGGTACAACGACATCAGGGACGACTGGAAATAAAAAACCGCGAGGCCGGTGGGCTCGCGGTTCGGGTGTGGCTCAAAGCAGCACCGGTCATTCCTTCTTAGGCCCTCAGCTCAAATCCTTGAGCAGCGCCGACAGCGTCTCCTGTGGCAGTTCTTCGAGATGCACAGGATAATTCGGGTGATCGCAACCCACCATCATCTGCGCACCGCTCTTCAATGCCGACTTCATTTCTGGTGTCAGTTCGAAACGCACGAAGTGCACCGCTGAAGTTTTCTCGGCGGTTTCGCGCTCCAGATCTTCATCAGCGATCGCATAAACGCGCGGCTGACCTTCAACCTGAATGAACAAACGGTCTTCAATGCCGATCAGCTTGGCGAGTGCTACCTTGCGCTCGGCGATGTTGCCATACTCGATCAGCATGGTCGCCTTGAAGTTGCTGCCCTCCGGACACAAGGGATTGTAGGCATCCAGCTCGGATTGAATACCCTCTTCCTCGAAAATCTTTTCGATGCGCAGCATCTCCTGCACCTGATAGCGCAGTGTCAATTCATCTTCAAACAGCAGCGTGACATGATTGCCAAGATAAACGCTGCGGTTCTTTTTGTGCTCCATGACCTGTTTGCGGAACTCGATACGTGTTTTCGCGTAAGTCTCGAGGCCCATCAGGCTTTCACGAGTAATCATGGTGAATTCCTTTTAAAGTAAATTAACAAAATCAAACAATCGAATCTAGTAAGGACATCAGGTCAGGCGGTCAGACGGCATACGCTTTGCGCAGCAGCGTCAAGGGATGCGCCATCTCGGCTTTTTTCATGCCACCCTCTTCCATGCCCTGCGCAATGTGATGGCCTGCCAGCTGGCAGTCGGACGAAATGTAATCCGGCTCATCAGTGGCCATGGCCTTGAAGACCGGTTTGCCGATTTTCATCGACATCGCGTGATACTCCTTCTTCACGCCGTACGTACCCGCATGTCCGGAGCAGCGCTCGACGACATTGAGTTTGGTATCCGGCACCAGTTGCAACATCTCGGCGGTCTTGCGGCCGACGTTTTGCACGCGTGAGTGACAGGGGATGTGATATGACACCTGCCCCAGCGATTCCTTGAAATCGGTCTTGAGCAAACCATCGCGATTGCGCGTGACGAAATACTCGAAGGGATCCCACATGGCTTCTTTGACCAGCTGCGTATCCGCACAGTCGGGGAACATCAGTGGCAATTCTTGCTTGTACATCAGCGTGCAGGAAGGGATTGCAGTCAGGATTGCGTAGCCTTCTTTGGCGAGCTTGGCCAGATGCGGTATGTTGATCGCCTTCTTCTCGGCCACGCCTTGCAAGTCACCTTGCTCCAGCTTGGGCATGCCACAACAGGCTTCTTTTTCCACCATCACATACGGAATTTCATTGTGATCAAGGATGGCCAGCAGATCGTGACCAATGCCTGGCTCGTTGTAGTTCACGTAACAGGTTGAATAAATCGCCACTTTGCCCGGCGTTTTTTTACCGTCCTTCACAGGATGCGAGGCGGATGGCTTGGCACCGGAACGGAATTTGGTCGTGGCGAATTCAGGCAGCCAGGCTTTCTTGTCAATACCCAGTACGTTCTCCAGAACGCCGCGCGTCACTGGTGACTTGTTCACCGCATTGACTGCCTGAGTCACGATAGGTATGCCCGCAAACATGCCGAGACCATCGGTATTGGAGAGGAACTTGTCGCGCGCCAGCACTTCGCCTTTTTTGTACTTCACGGCTTTGGCACGCAACATCAGGTGGGGGAAGTCGAGGTTCCACTCATGCGGCGGTGTATACGGGCATTTGGTCATGTAGCAAAGGTCGCACAGGTAGCACTGGTCTACGACCTTCATGAAATCTTTTTTGTCGACGCCATCGACTTCCATGGTGTCGGATTCATCCACCAGATCAAACAGCGTCGGGAAGGACGCGCACAGCGATACGCAGCGTCGGCAACCGTGACAGATGTCGTAGACGCGCTCAAGTTCGTTGTTGAGGGAGTCCTCGTTGTAAAAATCCTCGCTCAGCCAATCGAGTGGATGACGGGTAGGTGCTTCTAGATTGCCTTCTCGTGACATGGTGGGTCTTTTGCCTTGAATTAGGGTTGTGCAAAGCGCATGGGTGACAGGTTGCTACGCTTTGCACAACCCTCTTTGCTTTTGCTCGGAGGGTTGTGTGACGTACTGATCAGTCGACCAGTGCGTCGAGGGCTTTCTGATAACGGTTTGCGTGTGAACGCTCTGCCTTGGCCAGTGTTTCGAACCAGTCAGCGATTTCGTCGAAACCTTCTTCGCGCGCTGTCTTGGCCATGCCTGGGTACATATCGGTGTACTCGTGCGTTTCGCCAGCAACAGCGGCCATCAGGTTCTGACGTGAAGAACCGATGGGCATGCCCGTTGCAGGATCACCGACCTGCTCGAGGTACTCGAGATGGCCGTGTGCATGGCCGGTTTCGCCTTCAGCGGTCGAGCGGAACAGCGCTGCGACATCGTTTTGGCCTTCGATATCAGCCTTGTTCGCGAAGTACAAATAACGACGATTGGCCTGCGATTCGCCTGAAAATGCATCTTTCAGATTGGCTTCCGTCTTGGAGCCTTTCAACTTGGACATGTCTATCTCCTATGAATTCATGGAACAACTGACCGCCATTACCAAAGCGATGCTGGCGGTATACGGACTGGGGTGAAAACCGACTAGCTGGTATAGGCTTTCGAAGCGGAGTATGCGGGTATCGCTGGGAAAGCTCAAATTGGCTATCTCAATGCAGTCGATTGAGAAAAACTATTGGGTTATAAATACTTGTAGATGAGAACTATTATCACTTCTGCACAAGCAGAACAATGGCTTGTGCGGCAATGCCTTCCTCCCGCCCCTCCCATCCCAGACGCTCATTGGTCTTGGCTTTGATATTGATCCGGTCATCGGAAACGGCCAGATCAGCCGCAATATGCGCAATCATGCGGGCCAAGTGGGGGGCCATTTTGGGTGCCTGAGCGATGATCGTGGCATCGATATTGCCGATTTCATACGCCGCGGAGCGCACCCGCTGCGCTGCCACCCGCAGCAGCACCCGCGAATCAGCCCCTGCAAACTCTGGATCCGTGTCGGGAAAATGCCGGCCGATATCGCCCAGACCCGCCGCGCCCAGCAGGGCATCGGTAATGGCGTGCAGCAGCACATCGGCGTCGGAGTGTCCCAGCAGTCCGCAACGGTGAGGAATCGTGACGCCGCCAATAATCAAAGGCCTTCCCGGCACCAATGCGTGACAGTCATAGCCCTGACCAATCCGAAACGGTGGCAGAGACGAGGATGAATGGTTCATGCAGAGCCTTTCAGATAGCGTTCGGCCAGCAGCATATCTTCTGGCAGCGTGACTTTGAAATTGCGTGGACTACCCTCCACCAGACGCGGCTGCAGGCCGAGTGCCTCGAAAGCACTGGCTTCATCCGTGACAGCGTTGACTTTCAACAGCGCCTCCAGAAGCGCTGCATGACGAAACATCTGCGGTGTCTGAGCCGCCCACAAGCGCTCTCGCGGCACCGTTTCAAGCGAGCGACCCTGCTCACTGCTGCGCTTGAGCGTATCTGCCACGGGCAGGGCCAGCAATCCACCGACCGGATCCGCTGCAACGGCCGTGATCAGCCTGACGACCAGCGCCACCGTCAAACCGGGACGCGCCGCATCATGCACCAGCACCCAATCGTCGGGCTTGACCTCGGAGTCGATCGCGGCAAGGCCGTTGATGACCGAGGCCTGACGAGTCGCACCGCCGCAGAACAGTAGTGTCGTGCGCGGTACGGCAGGTAGAGTCGCAATGACACTGTCATCGGGGCTCACCACCACATAGCAATGTTCGATTTCAGGCGTTGCAGCAAAAGTTTCCATCACATGCTGCAACAGTGACTTGCCCGCAATCTGTCCATATTGCTTGGGCACGACGCCCCCCATGCGCGCGCCGACACCGGCGGCGGGAACAAGCGCGAAGTAACGAGGCTGAGTCATAGGCGATATAATCGCACGCTTAGCTGCAAAGTTTCCATTCATAACCACGGCCGTGCCGCTCGGTCGCCACCCGCGAAGGCTTTTTGTCTTTGCCTGTCATGCCCTCAGCTTCTACACCGATACGACCGCTTCCCAAACCCGGCACCCGCTTCGTGATGCCTGCGCTGCATGGTGCCGCGGAGTCTTTCGTGCTCGCTCAGGCTGCGCACGCACTCAAGGCCGAGGGTCGCATGCTGGCCATTATTGTCGCCGATGCGCCCGCGGCACAGCGTTTACTGACCGAGATCACGTGGTTTGGACAGCGTGACGATCGGGCGCTGCGCTGCCACTTGCTGCCGGATTGGGAGACACTACCTTACGATGCCTTTTCGCCGCATCAGGATCTGGTGTCCGAGCGTCTGGCGACACTGCATGAAATTCGCAGCGCTCAATGTGACGTCCTGATCGTTCCGGCCACCACGGCGCTGGTACGGATGGGGCCACCGTCATTCCTGGCCGCTTACACCTTCTTTTTCAGGCAGGGTGAGCGACTCGATGAAGCGCAACTGAGATCACAACTCACACTGGCCGGCTATGCGCATGTCGCACAAGTCATGTCGCCGGGTGAATACTCGGTGCGCGGCGGGCTGATTGATCTTTTTCCGATGGGCTCGGTACTACCGTACCGGATTGATCTGTTTGGCGACAGCATCGAGAGTCTGCGTACCTTTGACGTCGATACACAAAGATCGCTGTACCCGGTCAAAGAGGTGCGTCTTTTGCCCGGTCGTGAATTTCCGATGGATGAAGCAGCGCGCAGTGCCTTTCGCGGCCGCTGGCGCGAAGTGATCGAAGGCGATCCGTCGCGGTCCATGATTTATCGTGATATCGGTAACGGCATTGCGTCAGCCGGCATTGAATACTATTTGCCGCTCTTCTTCGAAGAGACCGCGACGCTGTTTGATTATCTGCCCGAAGGCAGCAGCTTCACGCTGATGGGCGATATCGAAGCTTCCATACAGCGCTTCTGGTCCGATACACGCTCGCGTTACAACTTCCTTAAATCTGATCGCGAGCGACCGCTGCTGCCGCCCGAACAGATTTTTCTGGGTGGCGAAGATTTCTTTTCGCTGCTGAAACCCTACGGGCGCTGGGTCTTGCAGGAAAAGACCGAAGCCTCCGAGCTCTCCGCACCCTTGCCCGACATTGCGGTCAATCGTCGACTCGATGACCCGCTCAGCAACCTGCGCGCTTTTTTGTTGCACAGCCCTCATCGCGTGATGATTTGCGCTGAATCCGGCGGACGGCGTGAAACGCTGCGTGAATACTTCAATGAATATGACTTGCCCTTGAAGGCCTGCGAGAGCCTTGATGATTTCATGGGTGCCACAGACCGGATGATGTTGTGCGTCTCGCCCTTGCACGAGGGCGCGCTGCTCTCGACAGAACTCGGCGATATCGCCTTCATCACGGAAACCGAACTGTATGCCGGCAGTGGCCGGCGTGCGGGCCGCAAGCGCCAGGAAGGGCCGACGCAGGTCGATGCGATGGTACGCGACCTGTCTGAACTGAAAATCGGCGATCCGGTGGTGCATCTCAATCACGGCATCGGTCGTTACTGCGGCCTGATCAGCATGGATCTGGGCGAAGGCGAGACAGAATTCCTGCATCTCCAGTATGCAAAAGAAACGACGCTCTACGTGCCGGTGTCGCAACTGCATGTGATCTCGCGCTACTCGGGTGCCGCACCCGAAGACGCCCCACTACATTCACTCGGCTCAGGCCAGTGGGAAAAAGCACGACGCAAAGCTGCCGAGCAGATACGCGATACCGCCGCCGAGTTGCTTAACCTGTATGCGCGGCGTGCCGCCCGGCAGGGTCATGCGTTCGAGTATTCAGCCCACGACTATGAGGCCTTCGCTGACAGTTTTGGCTTTGAAGAAACCGCTGATCAGGCCGCCGCCATTACCGCCGTGATCAAGGATATGACCTCAGGCAAACCCATGGATCGCCTGATCTGTGGCGACGTGGGTTTCGGCAAAACCGAAGTCGCCCTGCGCGCCGCCTTTGTTGCCGTCATGGGTGGCAAACAAGTCGCCATACTGGCGCCGACCACGCTGCTGGCCGAGCAGCATGCACAAACATTTGCCGATCGTTTTGCCGACTGGCCGGTACGTATCGCCGAGTTGTCGCGCTTCAGAACCGGCAAGGAAGTCACGCAGGCACTCAAAGGCATGGCCGATGGATCGATCGATGTCGTCATCGGCACGCACAAACTGTTGTCAGCCGATGTGAAATTTCAGCGACTGGGTTTGGTGATCATCGACGAAGAACACCGCTTTGGCGTTCGTCAGAAAGAAGCGCTGAAGGCATTGCGTGCCGAAGTCGATGTACTCACGCTGACTGCGACGCCGATACCCCGCACCCTGGGTATGGCACTCGAAGGCCTGCGTGATTTTTCGATCATTGCCACAGCGCCTCAAAAACGTCTGGCGATCAAAACCTTTGTTCGGGGCGAATCGGAGTCCGTGATTCGCGAAGCCTGTCTGCGCGAACTCAAGCGCGGTGGTCAGGTGTATTTTTTGCATAATGAAGTCGATACCATCGACAATCGTCGCAAGGCGCTTGAGGCGCTGCTGCCCGAGGCGAGGGTTGCGATCGCCCATGGACAAATGCATGAACGCGATCTTGAAAAAGTGATGCGCGACTTCGTTGCGCAGCGTTTCAATATTCTTCTGTGCACGACCATTATCGAAACCGGTATTGACGTACCCACCGCCAACACCATCATCATGCATCGTGCCGATCGCTTTGGCCTCGCGCAGTTACATCAACTGCGGGGCCGCGTCGGCCGATCGCACCATCAGGCCTATGCCTATTTGCTGGTACATGATGTACAAACACTGACCCGTCAGGCCGAGCGCCGACTTGAAGCGATCCAGCAAATGGAAGAGCTCGGTAGTGGCTTTTATCTGGCCATGCATGATCTGGAAATTCGTGGCGCGGGTGAGGTACTCGGTGAAAACCAGTCAGGCGAGATGACCGAGATCGGATTCCAGCTATATTCCGACATGCTGATGGCTGCGGTGAGATCCCTGAAAAACGGCAAAGAGCCCGATCTCGCATCGCCTCTCTCCACGACCACTGAAATCAATCTGCACGTACCTGCATTGCTCCCCAGTGATTTTTGCGGTGACGTGCATGAACGGCTGTCAATTTACAAGCGTCTGGCCAATGGCAACACCCAGGAAAATATCGATGATCTGCAGGAAGAACTGATCGATCGCTTTGGCAAACTGCCCGATCCTGTCAAAGCGCTGATTGAAACGCACCGGCTGCGCGTATCTGCAAAAGCGGTTGGCATCATCAAGATTGATGCGCATGCTGAATCTGCGCAACTGCAATTTGAACCGAAGCCACCGATAGATCCGATGCGCATTATTGAACTTGTCCAGAAAAGCCGTCACATACGCCTGTCCGGGCAGGACAAGCTGAAAATCACGGCCGCCATGCCCGATCTGGCCGCGCGGGTTAACCAACTCAAGGCCACCATACGCGCACTGTCCCACTGATACGCTGACCCAGCTCGATCATGAACTCCTCGACGAAACTGATTCTCCAAGGTCCCGGTGCCGATCGTGACACCGTCAAACGCATTGCAGCCATCGTCAATGCGCAAAAAATTACTCCCATTGCAGCGCAGGCATTTCGTTGCGACGGCATCGACAGCAGCAATGCGCTGCGCTCGGATGTCTCGGCCGCCTGCCACCCTGCGCGCATGGATGGCACCTTCATGGACGCCAGCCGGCAACTGTCTGACTTCCGCGTGCTGGTGATGGACATGGATTCGACGCTCATCACGATCGAATGTATTGATGAGATCGCCGACATGCAGGGACTCAAGACCGAGGTCGCCACGATCACCGAAGCGGCAATGCGCGGTGAGCTGGATTTTCAGGCAAGTCTTCTGCGACGGGTGGCACTTCTCAAGGGTCTGGATGCGTTTGCACTGCATCAGGTGTTCGAGGAGCGACTGCGGCTTTCTCCGGGCGCGCACGCCTTGCTGGAAGGCGTCAAGGCGGCCGGACTGCGCTCGGTACTGGTATCGGGTGGTTTCACGTATTTCACTGACCGTCTGAAGGCCATGCTGGCGCTTGATACCACGCGCGCCAACCTGCTTGAGGTCGTCGAAGGGAAATTGACCGGCCATGTGATCGGTCACATCATCGACGCCGAGGCAAAGCGACAAACGGTGATCGATGAATGCGCAGCGCTGGGTGTGTCACCGAAAGCGGCAATCGTCATCGGCGATGGCGCGAACGACCTGGCCATGATGTCGGTTGCAGGGTTATCGGTGGCTTTCCGCGCCAAACCCGTCGTTCAGGCCAAAGCACATGTCACGCTGAACTACGCCGGGCTGGATGGTGTTCTGAATCTGTTCCGCTGATGTCGTTATCGGCACCGCCATTTTTTCAGTTGAAATGCGATGAGATAAAACAATCCATGATGGATGAAAAAATTTTCTACGACAGTAACACCGAGTCACACAAGCGGCTACTGTGGTGGCTGTATCTGATGCATGGCCTGTCGATGATTTTTTCGCTGGGTGCACTCTCTTTTGTGCCACTGATCATCAACTATCTGAAACGCGCAGACACCGAAGGCAGTTTTCTGCGCTCGCACCACAGCTGGCAAATCCGTTCGTTCTGGTGGTATCTCGTTTGGATGACATTTGGCTTTGCCGCGTTTATCACGGTGATCGGCATACCGGTCGCTGCGCTGATCTGGCTCGTTGCCTGGGTTTGGAAAGCGTATCGCCTGATACGGGGCTTTCTGGATCTGAATGCCAATAAAGCTATGACAGTGTGAGCAATGCCTGCGACAGATCCGCTATCAAATCCTCCACGGCTTCTAGGCCAATATTGAATCGCACCAGCTGCCCTGCACTGTGCCATTCACTGCGTATCGCTGCCATTCGATAAGGTACGGCGAGGCTATTCGCCCCACCCCAGCTGTACCCAATGCGAAATAATTTCAGGCTGTCGATAAAGTGATCCGTCTGCGCCTCGGTGAAACGCGGATCGAACAGCACCGAGAACAATCCACCAGCACCCGTAAAATCACGCTGCCATAGGGCGTGGCCAGGACAATCCGGCAAGGCCGGATGCAATACCTCCGAAATTTCAGGTCGCCCTTTGAGCCACTGTGCGATCTGGCGTGCCGCTGCATCATGCGCATCAAAACGCAGCTTCATGCTGGGCAAACCCCGCAAAACAAGGAACGCATCATCACCCGATACGCCCATGCCCAGTCGCATATGCGCGGCACCCATTTTTCGGTGCAAATCTTTGTCACGCGTGATGACGGCTCCCATCAGCACATCCGAGCCACCGGAGTGATATTTGGTGAGCGCCTGCATGACGATATCAACACCATGCTCAAACGCACGAAAACCAATACCTGCCGACCAGGTATTGTCGAGCGCTACCGGAACACCGCGTGCGTGCGCAGCACGACATATCGCCGGTATGTCCGGCACTTCCATCGAGACCGATCCCGGCGCTTCGGTCCAGATCAGACGCGTATTGGGTTGTATGAGTACAGCAATATCCTCACCGATCAGGGGATCGTAGTAGCGCACGCTGATGTCGTAATCACGTGACAGCCACTGCGCCAGTTCTCGGTTCGGGTTGTAGACATTTTCAGGAATGAGCAAATCATCGCCAGCACGAAGCAAGGCCAGATCAATCATTGCAATCGCAGCCAGCCCGCTGGGAGCCAGCAGACAATCACTGCCACCTTCGATTTCGGCTAATCGCGCTTCCAGCGTAAAAGTCGTTGGCGTGCCATGCAGGCCGTAGGTATACGCATTCTTCTCTTGCCAGTTGCGTGAGCGCAGCGCAGCGACATTGCGAAACAGTACGGTCGATGCATGATGGATAGGCGTAGGAAAAGCATCGAAACCTTCGGGCGGACGATAATCCGTCGTGGTCAGCAGTGTCTGAAACGATTTTTTATCGCTCACGATCTCTCCTTGCTCACTTCTCAAAGCTTGTCTCGTTAGGTTGATGACAAGGATGCAGCAGGGAATTCAGACTGCATACAGTCCGCCTGCGTGACAGCACTACCATTCAAGCCAGTACGCGCCCTGCAAGGCTTGCCAACGCCACAGGTGGCAACGAGATAGACTTTTAATCGGCACTACCCCAGAGGTCATGCGCATCCGCTGTGGTGATTCTCACGTCAATGAACTCACCAACCTTCAGACTGATCGACGGATCATAGGGCAGCTTGACGTACACCACGCCATCAATCTCGGGCGCATCCGCAGACGAACGCGCGGTCGCACCATTGCGGTCAACCTGATCGATCAACACCCTGAGCGTCTTGCCGACTTTGGCCTGCAGTCGTGTACGGGAAATGCTTTCCTGCAGCTGCATCACGCGTGCACGACGCTCCTCGCGGACTTCATCGGGCACGGGTGAAGCGAGCGCATTGGCAGTGGCACCTTCGACAGGTGAATAGGCAAAACAACCCAAGCGGTCGATTTGCGCTTCTTTCAGAAAATCGAGCAGATGCGTAAATTCTTCTTCGGTCTCACCGGGGAAACCGGCAATAAACGTCGAACGTATCGTGATATCGGGACAAGCAGCGCGCCAGGCGCGGATGCGTTCGATATTCTTTTCGCCATTCGCAGGACGCTTCATGCGCTTGAGCACATCCGGATGCGAGTGCTGCAAGGGCACATCGAGATAGGGCAACACATGGCCATCGTTCATGAGCGGGATGACGTCATCCACATGCGGATACGGATACACATAATGCAGTCTGACCCAGGCGCCGTAGTGCTTTGCCAGCGCACCTAGCGAGGCAACCAGATCCGTCATGTGCGTGCGCACCGGCCTGCCCTGCCAGAAGCCGGTACGAAATTTCACATCGACACCGTAGGCGCTGGTGTCTTGTGAAATGACGAGTAACTCTTTGACGCCTGCTTTGAAGAGATTTTCAGCTTCGAGCATGACCTCGGCGATGGGTCGCGACACCAGATCGCCCCGCATCGATGGAATGATGCAAAAACTGCAGCGATGATTGCAGCCTTCGGAAATTTTCAGGTACGCGTAATGACGCGGGGTGAGGCGTATGCCTTGCGGCGGCACGAGATCAAGGAACGGCTCGTGCGGTTTGGGCAAATGAAGATGCACTGCATCCATGACCTCGGCGAGCGCATGCGGCCCGGTCACGGCCAGCACTTTGGGATGCACGGCACGAATGACATCCTGACCCGAGGCGTCTTTTTTACCACCCAGGCAACCGGTGACAATCACCCTGCCGTTTTCGCTCAGCGCCTCGCCGATGGCATCCAGCGATTCGGTGACGGCAGCATCAATGAAGCCACAGGTATTGACGATGACGAGGTCAGCGCCTTCATAGGACTTGGCGGTGTCGTAGCCTTCAGCGCGCAACTGAGTCAGGATTTGCTCGGAATCGACCAAGGCCTTGGGGCAGCCGAGTGAAATGAAACCTACTTTGGGTGTTACCAGGGAATCAGACATGAGGGCGGGGGCGAAAGTGGCAAGGGAATGCGAGAAGAAGTCCCGATTTTACCCTTTGCCACCCCAGAACGATCAGAGCTTGCTGGCCTCGGCAACCTTCGCGCCCGGCATGCCCGGAAAAGGGAACGTACCAAACACGTTCTTGGACTGGCTCTGCATCTGCTCCTGCATCTGGATGAACAGGCCCTTGCTCTGCTCGATGTAGTTGGTCATCATCCCCTGCATCATCGGGCCTTGCACGCTCATGAACTGGGTCCACATCTCCGGGCTGAAAGACTTCTCTTCCATCAGACCTTTGGAGTTTTCCGCGAGCTTGTTTTGAATATCGATAAAGACCTGAATGTTCTTTTCCAGGTAAGAACCCATCATGCCCTGCATGGTATGGCCGTAGTAGCGAATGATCTGTGACAGCGCAGAGCTAGAGAACATGGGCTGACCGTTGGACTCTTCTTCAAGAATGATTTGCAAGAGGATGCTGCGTGTCAGGTCCTCTTCTGTTTTCGCATCGATAACAACGAAATTCTCATTGCCAAGCACGAGCTGTTTCACATCCGCGAGCGTGATGTAGGAACTGGTCTGGGTATCGTACAAGCGACGATTGGGGTACTTCTTGATCAGGCGCTCGGTTACCTTCTTGGTGGTGGTCATGACGGGGGCCCCGGTTATTTTGCGTTGCAATGCGGATGCAAGATTTTATGAACAATGGAAGGGGGGCGGACACCCCTTTGCGCGCATTATAGTGCCTAAAAACATAAACTTGGGTAGCTTCAGGTCATCGACCCCGAGCGATATTGCGGCGCAAACTGCGGCCCGCAAAACGCCCGTTTTCATTATGAAAACCCCAGAAGTAGACACTCTCCGTCAGAGGCGGGGCCAGTCCGGTCAGCCTGCCTTGGCTTTGACATAACGCCCGGGCGCCGACTCGATCGGCTTGTATCGCGTGTTACCGTATTTTTTAGGAGCCGCGACCTGATCACCGGCATGCTTGCCAAGAAAATCCGTCCACTCCGTCCACCAACTGCCCGGATGCTCGGTGGCTTCTGCCAGCCACTGGTCGGCCGCTACCGGCAGTTGGTCATGGGTCCAGTAACTGCGCTTATTCTTGGCCGGCGGGTTGATGACGCCGGCAATGTGACCCGAGGCCCCCAGAACAAAGCGATTATTGCTGCGCTTGCCGGTATTAATCAGGCCGGTCGTTACATAGGCGCTCGCCCAGGGCACGATGTGATCTTCGCGGGACGCATAAATGAAGGTCGGCGCCTGCACCGTACCCAGATCGACAGGTTCACCATTGACTGACAGGCGACCCGGTATCAACAGTTTGTTTTCAAGATACATGTTCCGCAGGTAGTAACAGAACATCGGGCCCGGCAAATTGGTGCTGTCTGCGTTCCAGTAGAGCAGATCGAACGGCGGCGGCTCCTCGCCCTTCAGATAGTTCGACTCGACATAATTCCACACCAGATCGTTGGGCCTGAGACTGGAAAATGCCGCCGCAAAATCACGCCCCGGCATCAGGCCACCCTTGCCGATGGCCTGCTCGCGTTGCATCACCTGCGCCTCATCGACGTAAATATCAATGCCGCCGACATCCGAGAAATCCAGCATCGTCGTCAGGAGCGTCACACTGGCTGCGGGCTTTTTGCCGCGCGCCGCCATCACCGCCAGTGCGGTGGACAGAATCGTTCCACCTACACAGAAGCCGAGCACATTGATTTGCTTCTCGCCGCTGATGGCCTGCGCCGTTTCAATCGCCGTGATCGCGCCGCTCTCAATGTAGTCATCCCAGGTCATGCCGCTATGAGATTCATCCGGATTGACCCAGGACACCACGAACACGGTATGTCCCTGCGAGACCGCGTACCGAATGAGTGAGTTGTCCGGCTGAAGATCGAGAATGTAAAACTTGTTGATGCAAGGCGGCACCATCAGAAGCGGACGTTTGTAAACCTTGGGGGTCAGCGGCCGGTACTGCAGCAGTTGCATGACCTCATTTTCAAAGACCACGGCACCCTCGGTGGTGGCGACATTGCGACCGACTTCGAATGCGCTTTCATCCGTCTGCGAAATATGGCCGCGACGCATGTCAGCGACCATATGCATGATGCCGCGCGTCAAGCTTTCGCCTTTGGTCTCGATCATTTTCTGTTGCGCTTCAGGATTAGTCGCCAGAAAATTCGAAGGCGACATGGCATCGATACCCTGCTGCACAGCGAAACGAATTTTTTTTCTGATCTTCTCGTCCACCTCGACAGCATCCGCGAGGGCATTCATGAATTTTGCGTTCAACAAATAAGCCGCTGCAGTGAACGCATGGTAAGCATTCGATTTCCAGGCCGGCGATGAGAAACGCCTGTCCTTGATCTCTGGAATGTGCTGTGTCATCAGCCCGGCCCACAAACGCGACATTTCGTCCAGATAAGCCGTTTGCAGCTGGGTGAGTTTTTCGGGCGGTACCATGGCACTCACTGCATGATTGGCCGCGAGTCCCGGCATGCCGGGCTGCATCACGTTCATCATCGACTGCCAGGCCTTGGGATCGGAGAGCTGCGAGAGCCAGGCCTCGGCTGCATTGGACTGCGATGCATTGGTGTCATTTTCAGATTTACTCATGGGTGTTCCGCGGGATGGTTGACTGATATGCCGAGCTTGCGCAGCTGGGCTGGGACGGTGTTAGGATCAGGTTACTGTCGAGCTACGATGGGGCTGCGATCGGATGCCGATTGCGAATATCAGGAAATTGGTCATGCATATTGCAGCAGTGGGCTGGATCTACGTCGTGCTGATGATGTCGGTTGTCGAAGAATCATTTGTCGCCGGCATTATGACGTTTTTCGTCTATGGTGTGTTGCCAGTAACGATCATTCTCTACATCGGTGGCACCGGAAGACGCCGCCAGCGCCGGGCGCAGGAGCACCAACGGCAGCGTGACATGCAAGAGCAGCAACAAATGGTGCCAGAAGATAAACGCGAAGGCGCCTGAGCTACCTGATCCAGATCAAGGAGGCCATGCGGCCCGTGACCTGATCCCGGCGAAATGAATAGAACTTAGCGGGATCACTGACGGTGCAATCCTGACCGCCCCATACCAGCGTCACACCCGATCGCCGCAACGCGATGCGCGCCAGCCCGGCCAGATCTGCCAGAAATTTGTCTGCCCCGCGCGGCGCCGGTGTAAATGCAGCTTCCGCCTCGGGACCCAGGTGCGCAAAAGCGCGACGCACCTCGATACCCACCTCAAACGCCTTGGGTCCAATTGAAGGCCCCAGCCAGGCCGTGAGCTGATCGGCACCGGAAGCCCGCATGGCGGCTACTGTTTGCTCGATCACCCCCTGCGCCAGACCGCGCCAACCCGCATGGGCCGCGCCAATCTGGGTACCGCGACAATCCGCCAGCAGCACCGGCAGGCAATCAGCGCTCATGATGGTACACACGCGATCCGGTCGGCAGGCAATGCTGGCATCCGCCTCCGATATGCTCAGCCCGTCATATGCCGACGACAAATCCACGACCCGCGAGCCGTGTACCTGAGCCAACCAGGCGGGCTCGGCCGGCAGTTTTGCGCGCAGCAAGCGACGATTCTGCTCGACCGCTGCCGGATCATCACCCACATGCAGACCCAGATTAAGCCCACCGCCGCGGTCGCTGGTGGCACCCGCAGCAGATTCAATGGAACCAGCAGCCCCGGACACGCTGATTGCGCCATAGCGACCCATGCTGACGCCGCCGCTGCGCAGGGTGGAGAGCACACCCACGCCAGCGGGCAAGTCAGGCCAGTCCACCGTCAGGGTCTGCATTCAGTGAACAATGCCCGAGCGCTCCAGCAGCGCCGCCATGTCCGCAGGCAGTGGCGCCTGCCATTCGCACAGCGCGCCCGACGTCGGATGCACCAACCCCAGCCGCTCTGCATGCAAGGCCTGACGCGGGAAAAAGGCAGTGAGATGGGATTTGCCGTACACCGCATCACCCACCAGCGCAAAACCGATGGATTGCAGATGTACGCGGATCTGATGCGTTCGCCCCGTCTCCAGCCGACATTGCAGCAGCGATACCGACTTGCCATCGAGGACACCGGTGGCCAGTCGCGTGTAATGGGTGACCGCCGGCTTGGCCAACATGGACTGACTGACCGCCATGCGGGTACGCTCGCGCGGATGGCGTGCAATGGCGGCCTCAATGCGTCCACCGGTGACCGTCTGCCCCCAGACCAGCGCGAGATACTGGCGGCTCATGCTGCGGTCTTGCAGTTGCCGCACCAGACTGGTTTGCGCACTGAGCGTCTTGGCAACCACCAGCAGACCGGTGGTGTCCTTGTCGAGGCGATGCACGATGCCAGCCCGCGGTACACCCTGCAGCGCGGGCCAACGATGCAGCAATCCGTTCAGCAAGGTACCGGTCCAGTTACCCGCCGCCGGGTGCACCACCATGGCAACGGGTTTATCGATGACGATCAGGGCATCATCTTCATGCACGACCGACATCGGCATTGGTTCGGCGATAAAGGACATCGACGAAGGATCGGGTTGGGGCGAGACGACAATGCGCTCATCTCCCAGCATGATCTCGCGTACCCCGCACGGCTTGCCGTCGACGCTGACCAGACCCGCTTCTATCCACTGCTGCAAACGCGAACGGGAAAACTGCGGCAGACACTGTGACAGCACTTTGTCAACGCGAGTGCCGCGATGCTCCAGGCCCACGGTCAGGCTCAGGGGCACAAGATCGGGGGCAAGGTCGGGGTCGGTGGCGAGTACCGTGACGTCGAAGTCCTCGGCATCCTCAATGACATCGTCGTCGTACTGCGCTGCCGGGTCATTCATGTTTTGTCGTTTCAATGGCGTGTCCATCGGCTATAATCGGCGTCGTTTCTGACCTGCTCAAGCGCCGTCCCATGCTCAAGACTTTCCTGCAATATGCTGTGTTCACGCTGGCGCTGCTGCTGTCGGCTTGCGGCTCAATCGGCCAAAAGAGCGATGAAACCAAAGGCTGGTCTCCCGAGAAATTATACGCTGAGGCCAGGGATGAGCTGAAGGCGGGCGGCTACGAAAAGGCAATCAAGTATTACGAGAAACTCGAATCTCGCTATCCATTTGGTAAATTTGCTCAGCAAGCGCAAATGGATATGGCCTATGCTTACTACCGCCAAAACGATCAGGCGCAATGCCTCGCGGCCGTCGAGCGATTCATTCGCCTGCATCCGAATCATCCCAACGTGGACTACATGTATTACCTGCGCGGGCTGGCCAATTTCAATGACAAGAAATCCCTGTTCGATTTCATCAGCCGCCAAGACCCGACCGAGCGTGACCCCAAGGCGGCACGCGCGGCCTTTGAAGCATTCAAACAATTACTCGAGCGCTTCCCCGACAGCCAATATGCTGAAGATTCTCGCGATCGCCTGAAATATTTGGTCGAAGCCATGGCACAGTACGAAGTTCATGTTGCCAGCTACTACCTGATGAAGGGCGCTCACGTTGCCGCGGTCAACCGCGCCCAAGTGGTGATGCGCAACTATCCCTCATCCCCATCCGTGCGCAACGCATTGCGCATTCAGATTCAGGCTTACAACGCGATGGGACTGACGGACTTGCGCGATGATGCAGAGCGCGTATTCCAGCTCAACTATCAGGTCAGTTCAACGGTACGTGCGCCGGATCAGGAAGCAGCAACCAAGTCGTGGTGGAAGTTCTGGTAAGTCTCTCTCACGCAGTGCGCTCGGTCTAGTAGCCTGTCTCGTCAGGCCGATAGCAAGGGTGAAGCGGGGAATTCGGACTCCATGTCGCCCGCCTGCGTAACGGCACTGGCATGCAAGCCAGCTCTCGCCCGGCAAGGGATGCCAACGCCGCTAGCGGTCTAAGAAGACAGGTTCTACGTTCTTGCCAGCATCTGTGGTGATGTGGTCATGGTGTGCAAGAGCGACTAATCGGCAAGACGACGTCTGAACAACCAATGACCGTCATCCGAACCTTTCGGCTCGAACGCATACCCCTCGCTGTCAAAATCTTTCAATGACTCAGGGCGGGTGATTTTTTTCTCGATTGCAAAGCGCGCCATCAAACCACGGGCGCGTTTCGCATAAAAGGAAATGATCTTGTATTTCCCGCCCTTCCAATCTTCAAACACGGGGGTAATCACCGGCACGACCAGCGATGCCGCCTTCACTGATTTGAAGTACTCCTCCGAGGCCAGATTCACCAGTGCCTTGCTTTTCTGCGCCTGAAGCGAGGCATTCAATGCCGCGGTCACCTCATCTGCCCAGAACGCATACAAATCCTTGCCGCGCGCATTGGGCAGCTTGGTACCCATCTCAAGCCGGTAAGGTTGCATCAGATCGAGTGGTCGCAATACCCCATACAAGCCCGACAAAATACGCAGATGATCCTGCGCCCAGCCAAGCTGCTTTTCGCTCAGACTGGCTGCATCCAGTCCCTCATACACATCACCATTAAAAGCCAGCAGCGCCTGACGCGCATTATCGAAATTGAATTTTTTCGACCAACTCGCATATCGGGCCGCATTTAAATGCGACAGCGAATCGGAAATCTTCATCAGACTACCGATCTTTGCCGGCGACATCTCGCGCAGCAGCGCAATCAACTCAGACGAGCGCGGGATAAAATCCGGCTGGGTATGTGTTTTGACGCTGAGGGGCGATTCATAGTCCAGCGTTTTTGCAGGCGATAGAACAATCAGCATAGGGCACCACAGAAAAAATTTACTGAATGATACCCAAATCTCCCACCCGCATCGTCCTCGATACCAATGTATGCCTGGACCTGTTCGTCTTTCGTGATCCTCGCTGGCAAAGGCTGATGCAGGCACTCACCGATGGCGAGGTCGAAGCCGTCACCCGCGCCGACTGCCGAATGGAATGGCATATCGTGCTGGGCTATACCCATCTGCGACTGGATGAGGCAATGCAGACAGCCATTCGCGCCGAATTTGATGCGCTGATCAGACTGTTTCCAGACACCGTCTCTGATGGAAGCATCAAGCTGCCGCTCTGCCGTGACACCGATGATCAGAAATTCATTGAACTTGCCTACCAAAGCGGCGCCACGATGCTGATCACCAAAGACAAGGCGCTACTGAAGCTGGCGCGTAAAACGCACAAGGCGGGGTTGTTTCAAATCGTGACGCCGGAGGCTTGGGAGGGGATGGGCGATCGTGTTTAGCCGGGCCACCTAATCTAGTCCGTGGTGGCAGCAGATCCTTTGGATCTAAATCACCGCAATTTCCGCTCAGCAGCAGCGCCCCCCCATGCTGCCTGGCACACGATCGGCCCCAAACTGGTGATTGTGCGCACCAGGATCGGCTAAACAGTGCCGAGATTCCACACAATCCAAGGTTATTTCGGATATTGCGAATATTCGTTTATTTCGATTACACTAACTGCCAGACCTGATTCGAGACTTTCATAACCTTGCCATGACAACCCTTTCTACCCGCCATTCATTGCCTACTGCAACAGAAATTGCCAGCGCCCGTGAGAGCAGCCGGGCTCTGGCTGCGTGTCTTCAGGTGAGCGCAGAAACCCAGCATATCGAGATCTTTGACGCCAAAGGTGCTGCCCACGCCGTCCGTGTACCCGTCTCTGCGCTGCGTCTGCTCTTGGACGCATTAGCCGAGATCAGCGAGGGCAATGCAGTGAGCATCATTTCGGCACATGCGGAGCTGACTACACAAGAGGCTGCAGATGCGCTCAACGTCTCGCGGCCATTCCTCGTGCAGTTACTGGAGCGTGGCGAGGTGCCGTTTCACAAAATCGGCACGCACCGCCGAATCCGCTACCAGGACGTGATCGCCTACAAGGAACGCATTGATGCGGAGCGCCGCAAAGCACTCGATGCTCTGGCCGAGCAAGCCCAAATGCTCAATATGGGATACGAATGAATGCGCTCAAATGTTACAGTGATCTACGACGCATGCGTGCTCTTCCCTGCGCCTTTGCGCGATTTTCTCATGCGCCTGGCGTTGACCGATCTTTACAGGGCGCGTTGGACAGCATTCAAAAAAAATTTGCGAAGCCGCCTCCCACCACCGTCGATCCCTAAAAAATCCAGCCAAGACAATTGATGAATATCTTGACACTTTGCTGAAGCAGGGCCTGACCCAGACTGTTACTCAATTGCGTCGATGGAAGCTAGCGATCTGAGAATGTGCATTTTTTTGGAAGCCGCGATAAAAGCCTGCATAAGATCATGCGATCCCCGAAGATTCAAGAAATCATAAAAACGAAGGTAAATTCATTTTCATTGAATATATCAAGAATTAAATTTCTCTTAACTCAACTCAGTTTTTTATTTATTCAAAACCTTTTTCATGGTCATAACCCTTCGATATCATGCAATTCGCCAGATCTTTTCTTTTTTGTTTAGAGGCGTTTATTAAAACGTCAGTAGGTGAGCCCGAAGGCACGTCAGTCGAAAATCCGCCATCAGCCATACCACCACAGGCGATCCAATCGCTCCTCCACTCATGCTTTCCGATTCCAGCTTTAACGAAGTATTCTCCGTAGGCTTTCGGATGCAGCAATTTGTATCGCTCCTCGCTGCTCAGCCCACATGTGCCGGTTCCAGCTTGGCAAAGTAACTCACAACCAGAAAGAAATAAGATTGATAATAAATTCAAACTGAAATAAAAAATAAATTTCATCTTGCTGCTTTCAAAAAAATAGACATGGCTTTCCACAGCTCTGGCGTCAGAAATTCGGCAGTAGCAAACGGTATGCTTGGCAAAATAGCCGTTGTGGTGACGCCTTTATCATATATTTTCCTTTCTAAATCACTCATTCCGCGTCTAATGTTTCCTTGTTCGTCATACAACCCGCTTAATTTTCCGCCAACCATATCGTGGGTTCCACTGAATGCTTCAATCAGCCGATCTTGCCAACTACCCGCCTCGTAATCCATACCAAACAACTTGCCCTTTGAACCTTGAATACCACCCGTAGGTCCAATCATTTTTTTTCCGTCTGTCGTTTCGATAAATTCCTCGAAATCACCCCTAATGAAAATTACATTTCCATTAGGATCAATCTTTAGGCTCTGATCCGAATTTTTCTCGCATCGCTCATTGACAGGTCCGCACAACAAATCCAAATCCACACGCGTACCCCCTACCTTCACACCATCCCCCCGAACACCGTCACTTGCCCCAGATACGTTACTTAATACTGTCTTGCCATCAGTGACACCCTTGAATTTCATCGAATCCTCAATCATGAGCTGACGCATCTGTTCCGCCCCTGTCGACAAGGCCTCCTTCAACAGGACTACGCCACCGAAACCTGTGACCGCACCCACCATCACATTTAACGCACGCTCCTGCATATTCAAATCATGAATCTCCACTTGTATCACCCGCCTGTCCCTTTGATCCGTAGAATTTTTAAATTGCTCTTGCAATAGGTCCCTTCTTGTCTTTGCGTAATCACTGACTCTCTTACCCGCCTGTTGCCCAAAAAGTTGCGTGATCTGTACTTGGGCGGCGATTTCTTTCTGCACCCGCTCTGCATCGAAGCGGTTGACCAGACCAGTTTCGGCGTCCCCCGTGCGCGCTGCTTTATTGCCCGCGATATCGCTAATGGCTGCTTGTGTGGTGCTGCGCTGGTTATCGCTGTCACTGCCTGCTCCCACCCCCGTGCCTTGCGGCGCGAGTTGGCCGCTGGGGCTGAATCCAACACCCAGATTGACACCGACGCTCTTGGCTTCAAAGGTGGATTTATTGTCGATATCGGTGGTGGCGAGCGTGCCGTCGGTGTGGAAGGTATTTTTGTTGTTGTCGACTGCCGCCTGGGTGCTGGTGATTGCGCCGCCTGTCAAGGTGGTGTCGCCTTGGACGTTGACTTGGAAGCCTTCATCACCCGCCCGAATGCCAGACTGCTGCTTGACGCTCGCGTAGTCGCTGTCGATATCGCTCTTGTTTACGTTGACACTGCCGCTGGGTTTGCCACCGGTGATTGGTACGCTGAGGGTGGCGCCCTGTTGTTTCTGTTGGCTCTTGAATTGGCTGGTGTCTTGCAGCGATTCGATCGTTAAATTGCCGTTGCCGCTGGTGCCGGTAGTGATGGTGACTTGGGGTGCCGTGAGTACACCACCGCGGATGGTGGTGTTGGTACCGGACTCGGTCTTGATCTGC